>DATBTW010000403.1:0-14311 GCA_036559055.1 Ktedonobacterales bacterium | reverse complement strand
GGCGGGTCAGCGCGATCACCAGGAAGATGACGCCCAGGATCAGCGCAATCGCCGCCACCACGCAGCCGCCAATCAACGCCAGCCCGGCGCCGACATCGCCCGTGATGGTCGCCGACGAGGCGCCGCCAGCGGAGCAGGTCTCGCCCTGCGCGCTCTGGGAGGCTTGTGCCAGATACGGCGCCACGCCGCCAAAGGTCGGGTATTGCGCCTTGAGCGACTTCAATGCGCTGGTCGCCTGTGTCCAGTGGCAAGCGGATCCGCTGTAATACTGGCCCATCGCCGCTGTCCACAGCCCCATGAAGCGCCCTGCGGGAGGGCTGGACATGCCCGCCTGCGCCAGGTACGTCTCGGCGACGGCGCTGGGGATGATGAACGTGAGGCGGTCGGTGATCGGCCCGGCGTCCACGAAGCCGATCACCTCGCCGTGGTCGTTGATGACCGGGCCGCCGCTGGAGCCGTTCGAGGCGATGCTGCTGGCCTCATAGACCGGCGTGCCATCCGGGCGAATCTCGTTGGCCTTGGTGATGGTTCCCGTGTTGACCGATGGACTGAGCAAGCTGTTAATGGTGTTCACATCACTGCCGCTGACATTGGCCAGCGAGGTGAAGTCAGCGTTGTTCAGGGCCAGGTCGGCGTCGGAAGGGAACGCGATGGCGGTCACGTTTTCGAGCGCGCTGACGGGGCGATTGGAGAGCGACAGGTACGGAAAGTCTGGCCCCGGTTTGATGCCGCGCGTGTCGATCTGCACGATGGCGGTGTCCTGCTTATCGACCGCTGAGCTGGTGACGATGGTGGCGATGGGAAAGGCATAAACGTGCTGCGTATCGGGGAGATTGCCGGTGTAGGCCGTCGAGAGAAACGCCTTCTGGAAGGCCACCGTGAAGGTGATCGTGACCTTGCTGGGATTGTTCTGGAGATATTGCAGCGCCTGGTCGGCGGTGACGCTGGAATACTGCGTAGCGATGTCCTGCGCGGCCTGCTGCTCGACAAAGGCGACGTCTTCGGAGTTCCGCATCGAGTGATCGACGACGTGATCCGCCGTCAGAATGGCGCCAGTGGGCGTGATGAACGCGCCCGACCCGCTGGAATAGTAGGTGAAGACGCCAGCGCCGCTGGGCGAATGGATGTCGCTGCCGTCGCTGGCGCACTTCGCGCAGGTCAGGCTGGCGTTGACGACGGAGACGATACGCACGACGGCGGGGCTATCCAGCGTGACGGCCTGCTGCGCGGGGCTATCGGCGGGTCGCGCGGGCGACTGTGCGCCAGCCGCGCTGGCCGTCCCCGCGCTGGCTGCCGCCCAGACGAGCGCGAGAGCCGCGCACAGGCCGATGCAGCCCAGCGCATGCAGATGGCGCGCTGCACGGGCGCCTTGGCCAGAGAATCGGGACATGCGCAATGGCTCCTGATAGTGGCTGTTCGATTGTGGCGAATGAGCGGCGCGGCATGATAAAATAGCCTGATGGGCTGCCCGCTATTGAGCGCCCGGCGCCCCCAATCTCTCTAACGTATGAGCATGCAAAGCAGGCGAGACGCCATCATGGTAGCTTACGTGCGTAGCGTGGTCGCGGTTGGCGTCGCGTGGTATCCTCTTACAACGCGCCAGCGATGGGGGCTCTTGGCCATGAAAGGCTGGAGCGCGTGGACGGCGGCTTGAAAGGCGCAGATGGTCGCCGCCTAGAGCAGCTTTTGGGGCATTTATGCCCCTTCCGGGGGCGTGCGTCGGCCATTGATGGCCGCGACTCTCTCGCCAGCGCACTGTGAGCCAGTGGGCTTGTCATGCGGTGGTATGGTGATATGCTGGATGGCATGGCGCCACACGATGTGGCGCATCGAATCCGCCAGGCCAGGCGAGCGTACATGCGTCTGGCCGCGCCGCGTGACCTTATCCAGGGCATTATCAGTACGACGACGTGAGCCTGTATGCTAGTTCGGCGAATCCGTTCTGATCAAAGAGCGCGAGAACAGCGAGAAGGGCAAGCAACGCGCGCCCTGCGCCAGGTGAACGATAGACGCGACCGTAGCGGGCAGAAGTGATAGAAGCGATAGTAGCGATAGAGGTGATCCGAAGGATGGCGAAGAATCTGGTGATCGTGGAGTCACCGGCGAAAGCCAAAACCATCGAGAAGTTTCTGGGTAGCGATTTTGAGGTGCGCGCCTCGATGGGCCACATCATGGATCTGCCCAAGAAGGGGCTGGGGGTCGATGTCCGGCACGACTTCCAGCCGAAATATGTGGTGATCGAGAAGAAGGATCGTCTCGTCGCCGACTTGAAAGCCGCCAGCAAGAAGGCCGAGACGGTCTATCTGGCGCCCGACCCTGACCGCGAGGGCGAGTTCATCGCCTGGTCGCTGCAACACCTGCTGGGCCTGAAGAAGCCCAAGCGCGCCGTCTTCAATGAGATCACGCGCCATGCCGTGCAGGACGCCATCGCCCATCCGCGCGAGATCGACGAAGACCTCTTCAACGCGCAGCAGGCGCGGCGCGTGCTCGACCGCCTGGTGGGCTACAAGATCAGCCCGCTGCTGTGGCGGCGCGTGCAATCTGGTACCAGCGCCGGGCGCGTGCAGTCGGTCGCCGTGCGGCTCATCTGCGACCGCGAATCCGAGATTCGCGCCTTCACGGCGGAGGAATACTGGACCATCGAGGCGCTGCTGAGCAAGACGCAGGAGCGCAAGACGTTCAGCGCGCAGTTGATTGGTCGCCAGAACTCGCTCGAAGCCGCTGTCGCGCAGCCCACCGAGGGCGAGACGAGCGCCGCCAACGCCGCCAGCGATGACGCCAGCCAGCAGCGCGATGACCGTGGGCGCATCCGCATCACGTCGGGCGAGGAGGCGCGCGGTATCCTGGGCGAGCTGGAGGGCGCCGACTATCGTGTGCTGCGGGTGGAGCAGCGCGATGTGCGCCGTCAGCCATTCCTGCCCTACACCACCAGCACGCTCCAGCAGGACGCCTCGGTGCGGCTGCGCTACAAGCCGAAGAAGACGATGAGCCTGGCGCAGCAGCTCTATGAAGGCATCGAGCTGGGCGCTGACGGCCACCAGGGCCTCATCACCTACATGCGTACCGATTCCACGCGCATCTCAGATGAGGCGCAAGTCGCCGTCAAAGAATACATCCGCAAGACGTTCTCGAAGGAGCACGTCGGCGCGGGACGCACGACGCGAGGCAAGGCCAAGGCCAACGTCCAGGACGCTCACGAAGCGATCCGCCCGACCGATGTGACGATCACGCCGGAGCGCGTTAAGCCCTACCTGACGCCTGACCTCTTCAAGCTCTACCAGCTTGTCTGGCGGCGCTTCGTGGCGGCCTTCATGGCGGCGGCGGTCTTCGATACGCTGCGGGTGGACATTGGCGCGGGCGACTTCCTGTTCCGTGCCAACGGCTCGACGCTGAAGTTCAACGGCTTCTACGCCGTCTGGCCGCGCGAGGAGGACTCCGACACGCTGCCGTCGCTGACGGCGGGCGAGGCGCTGCTCCTGCACAAGCTCTCGCCGACCCAGCACTTCACGCAGCCGCCGCCACGCTACACCGAGGCCAGCCTCATCAAAGAGCTGGAGGAGCGCGGCATCGGGCGGCCCAGCACCTTCGTGCCGATTGTCAGCGCCATTCAGGATCGTGGCTACGTGGAGCAGCAAGAGCGCCGCTTCACGCCGACGTGGCTGGGCGAGACGGTCAACGAGCTGATGCGCAAGCACTTCGGCGACATCGTGGATGTCAACTTCACCGCTGGTATGGAGCGCAAGCTGGACTCGGTGGAAGAAGGCAAACAGCAGTGGACGGAGTTCCTGAAGGACTTCTACGCCGAGTTTCGCCAGGAGCTGGAGCGCGCTGAGGGCGAGATGGGCAAGGTGCAGAAGCCCGTCGAGGAGCTGGATGAAGCCTGCCCGGTCTGCGGCAAGCAGCTCGTGCTGCGCACCAGCCGTTTCGGCAAATTCATCAGTTGCTCCGGCTATCCTGAATGCTCGTACAAGCGGGCGTTTGTCACCAAGACCGGCGTGCTCTGTCCGAAGGATGGCGGCGATCTGGTGGAGCGACGCGGCAAGAAGACAGGCAAGGTCTTCTATGGCTGCGCCAACTTCCCCTCCTGCGACTTCGTGGTGTGGGATCGCCCGCTGACGATTCCTTGCCCGGAATGCAATGGCCTGCTGACCCTGCCCAACGGCAAGGAAGAAGCGGCCTGTGTGAACTGTGGCGCGCTGGTACGTGGATTCCAGGAGGGCGCGCCCGTCGTGGTGGGGCATCGCGCGCCGGAGGCTGAGCGTCGCCCGCGTCGCGCCGCGAGTGGGGCTGCCAGCGATGGCGCCACGCGCCGCACGGGCGCCGCCACGCGCCGGACGACGACCACCAAGCGGGCTACACCTGCGCGCAAGACGACCACCCGCAGCGCCACGGCCAGGAAGCCCGCCGCCAAACGGACGACGACTGCCAAGGCGACTGCCAAGACGACCGCCAGGCGCGCGACAAAGACAACCAAGTCAACTACCAGCCGGGCAAGCAAATCGGTCGCCTCGTGAGCGCCGCGACCTCGACTGAGCCGCCTGATTACCATAGAGAAACGCTAATACGATGACACAACGAGTGACCGGTGAGATGCACGCGACGACGATCCTTGCGGTGCGCCGGGGGAGCGACGTTGCGATGGCTGGTGACGGCCAGGTGACGGTGGGCGATGTCGTCATGAAACACACCGCCCGCAAGATTCGCCAGCTCGCGGGTGGCCGCGCGCTGGCTGGTTTCGCGGGGTCTACCGCTGACGCGCTGACGCTCTTCGACAAGTTCGAGAGCATGATGGAGCGCTACCAGGGCAATCTGCGCCGCGCCGCCGTCGAGCTGACCAAAGAGTGGCGCACAGACAAGTTTCTGCGGCGACTGGAGGCGATGCTGCTGGTGGCCAGCCGCGATGAGCTGCTGGTGCTGACGGGCGACGGCGATGTGATCGAGCCAGATGACGGCGTAGCCGCGATCGGCTCGGGCGGCGTCTACGCCCAGGCGGCGGCCCGCGCACTGGTGCGCCATACCGATATGACCGCAGAACAGATCGCGCGCGCGGCGATGGACATCGCGGCGGGCATGTGCATCTACACCAACGATCATATCCTGCTCTTCTCGCTGGATGGCAAAGCGCCTGCTAACGAGAACGGCAGCGATACGGCGAGCGCCACAGCGGACGATTCCGTGAGCGCCGACGGCGCGACGGACAGCAAACGGCGACAGAAGAGCGCATCGCAATGAAATCTGACGATCATCTGCGCAAAGACGCTGGCAATCGCCACGAAAAACACGAGAAAGCAGACGCTCCCAACGTATATAATGAGGAAGTAAAAGCGACACATGACTTCCTCGGCGGGGGACCACGGGTTCCCCAGGTCACGGTGTCGGTAGGCAGGAGCGTCGTTATGAAAGATTTGACTCCCCAGCAGATCGTCAGGGAGTTGGATCGCTACATCGTGGGGCAGTCGGAGGCCAAGCGCGCAGTCGCGATTGCGCTGCGCAATCGCTACCGCCGACTGGCCCTGCCACCGGAGCTGCAAGCCGAGATCACTCCGAAGAATATTCTGATGATCGGCCCGACCGGCGTGGGCAAGACGGAGATCGCGCGGCGACTGGCCCGGCTGGCCGATGCGCCCTTCGTGAAGGTCGAGGCGACCAAATTTACGCAGGTGGGCTATGTCGGGCGCGATGTCGAGAGCATCATCCGCGACCTGATGGACGCCGCCGTGGCGATGGCGCACGATCAGCGGGTGAACGATGTGACGGAGCGTGCCGCCAAAGCCGCCGAAGATCGCATCATCGACATTCTCACGGAGCAGGTGGTCGCGGCGGAGGACGAGAGCGTCGCGCGTGTGGATGGCGCCACGAAACGCGAGAAGGGTGAAGTGGCGCCGAGCCGTCCATCCAGCCGCGCCTCGCGCGCCAAGACCCCCGCCATGACGCCATCCGCCGCCGCGTCGAATATCTCGTCGCTGGCCGGGGCCAAGGTTGCTGGCGGACGAGTGACGCGCCGCGCCCGCGCACAGACGCGCAAGCAGGTGGCCGAGCGGCTGGCGCGCAATGAGTTCGACGAGCAGATCATCGAGATCGAGCTGGAGCCGGAGGAGACGTATCCCTCCGTCTTCGAGTTCGTCGCGGGGATGTCGGGCGACGACGTGGGCGATGGCTTCCAGGAATTCCTGAGTGGCATGCCCGGCGGTCGCCGCCGCACGCGCGCCGTCTCGGTGAAGGAGGCGCGGCGCCTGCTGACCCAGGAAGAGGCCAACAAGCTGATCGACTTCGAGCAGGTGGTGGAAGATGCCACCCAGCGGGTCGAGCAGGCGGGCGTGATCTTCCTGGATGAGATTGACAAGATCGTCGGCAGCAAGGTAGACACCGGGCCAGATGTCTCTGGCGAGGGCGTGCAGCGCGATCTGCTGCCCATCGTCGAAGGCTCGACCGTGATGACGCGCTTCGGCCCGGTCAAGACTGATCACATCCTCTGGATCGCCGCTGGCGCCTTCCACAACGCCAAGCCCTCCGATCTCATCCCGGAGATGCAGGGCCGCCTGCCGCTGCGTGTGGAACTGAGCGCGCTGGCCCGCGAGGACTATGAGCGCATCCTGACGCAGCCGGAGAACGCGCTGACGCGCCAGTATGAGGCGCTGCTGGCGGTGGAGGAGGTGAAGCTGACATTCACCGAAGATGGCCTGCGCGAGATGTCCGCCTGTGCCTGGCGCATGAATGAGCGGGTCGAGAACATCGGCGCGCGTCGCCTGCACACCATCATGGAGAAGGCGCTGGAAGACGTGTCGTTCCAGGGGCCAGAGCTGGCCGGCCAGACCGTCACGGTGGACGCGGCCTTCGTGCGCGAGCGCCTGGGCGCGCTGATGGAGGACGAAGACCTCAGCCGCTATATCCTGTAATGCTCCAGCATCGCCCAGATAGAGCCGCCCCGCGTGATCACTGGTCGCGCGGGGCGGCCTGTCTCTATGCGAATGTCAGCGCCCTCTACTCCACGTCGCGCATGCTGAGCTGGATGCGCCCGCGCGCCGCGTCCACCGCCAGCACGCGCACGTTGATGACCTGGCCCACCGCGACGATGGAGAGCGGGTCGCGCACGAAGGTTTGCGACATCTCCGAGACGTGTACCAGGCCGTCCTGCTTCACGCCAATGTCTACGAACGCGCCGAAGTCCACGACATTGCGCACGGTTCCCTGCAAGATCATGCCCTCGCGCAGATCTTCCAGCTTCAGCACGTCGTGGCGCAGGATGGGCGCGGGCAGGCTGTCGCGCGGGTCGAGGCCGGGCTTCTCCAAGTTCTCCAGGATGTCGGTCAGTGTCGGCGCGCCCACGCTCAACTCGCTGGCCAGCGCCGCGATGGCCGCCTGCGCGCCGCCCTTGCCCATGCCCATCAGCAGCCGCCAAGCGCGGATGCGATCCGCCACGCGCTCTTTGCGGTCGCCGGGCAGCTTCTCCAGCGCTTTGCGCGCCACGTCGTAGCTCTCCGGATGGATGAAGGTGTTGTCCAGCGGCTCGGCGCCGTCGGCGATCTTGAGGAAGCCCGCCGCCTGGGTGAAGGTCGCTGGCCCCAGCCCGGCCACCTTCAGCAACTGGCTGCGTTTCTTGAATGGCCCGTTGGCGGCGCGGTGGCTGACGATATTGTCGGCGATGCGGGCCGTGACGCCAGAGACGCACCTCAGCGCCTGCGTCGACGCGACATTCACATCCAGCCCGGCGAAGTTGACGCACGAGACGAGCGTGCGGCTCAGCGACTCTGCCAGCGCCCGCTGATCGACATCGTGCTGATAGAGGCCGACGCCGACGGCCTTCGGGTCGATCTTGACCAGCTCGGCCAGCGGATCTTGCAGGCGGCGGCCAATCGAAATGGAACCGCGCTGCGTGGCGTCGAGCGTAGGGAACTCCTGGCGCGCCGCTTCAGAGGCCGAGTAGACCGAGGCGCCCGCCTCGCTGACCATCACATAGCCGACGGCGCCTGCTGGCCCGCCCATCTGCTCCAGCTCGCGTATCGTCTCCGCTGCCAGCTGCTCCGTCTCGCGCGAGGCCGTGCCATTGCCGATGGCGATGGCGCGCACCCCATGCCGCGCAATCAGCGCTTTGAGGGTGGCTTTGGCCTCGGCCCAACGCCGCTGCGGCTCGTGCGGGTAGATGGTGGCGCTCTCCAGATAGGCGCCGTTGGCGTCGAGCGCGGCCACCTTGCAGCCGGTGCGGAAGCCGGGGTCGAGCGCCAGCACAGGCGCGCCGCGCAGCGGCGGCTGCAAGAGCAGATTGCGCAGGTTGGTGGCGAAAACGGTGATGGCGTGCTCTTCGGCCTGCTGGGTCAACTCGGCGCGCGCCTCGCGCTCCAGCGCTGGCGCCAGCAGTCGCCGGTAGCCGTCGCTGATGGCCGCCTCCAGCTCGTCGGCGAAGGCTGAGCGCGGGTCGCCCTGATAGGTGCGATGGATCAGCGGGGCGGCGCGCTCGAAGGGGACATCGACCGCCACGCGCAGCACATCCTCGCGCTCGGCGCGGTTGAGCGCCAGCGTGCGGTGGGGGGCCATGCGCCCGATGGGTTCGCTGAAGTCGTAGTAGAGGCGATAGACGCCGCGCGGGTCTTTCTCCGCCGCGCGCGCTGGCTCGACGGTCAGCCGGGCGGCGACGGCGCTCTCGCGCAGGTAGACCCGCCGCACGTCGCCGCGCACCGTGGCGTCCTCCATGATCGTCTCGGCGCAGATGTCGCGCGCGCCCGCCAGCGCCGCCTCCACCGTCTCCACGCCCTTTTCGGCGCTGACGAATGGCTCAGCCGCCGCGCGTAACGCCTGTTCTGGCGAGCCGGGGACGCGCGCCTGGCTGAGGATCAGGTCGGCCAGCGGTTGCAGGCCACGCTCGCGGGCCACGCTCGCGCGGGTCTTGCGCTTGGGGCGATAGGGCAGATAGAGGTCTTCGACGGCCTGGAGCGTGATCGCCGCCGTGATGGCGTGGGCCAGGTCTGCGGTCAGCTTGCCCTGTTCGCCGATCAGCCGCAGCACGTCGCGCTTGCGCTGGTGCAGCGCCCGCAGCGCCTCGGCGCGGTCGGCCACCGCCTGAATCTGCACCTCATCCAGCCCGCCGGTCGCCTCTTTGCGATAGCGGGTGATGAACGGGACGGTGTTGCCCTCGTCGAGCAATTTCAGCGCCGCCAGCGTCTGGGTCGGCTTCAGCTTCAGCTCGCTCGCGGTGGTCGCGGCGACGGCGGCGTCGCTCAAGCTCTCTGGAAAGTCGATCTGGTCGGCGGCCAGTACGCCGTTGATTCCTGTGGGGGCGCTGCTCGTCTCGGACACACGCGCAATCCTTCGGTATGGAGCGCGCGGCATGGCGTCCGTCCGGCGCTCGTCCAGCTCTCGCGGCGAGCGGGTCGGCGCCCCCGGTCGCATGGGGCCAGTATAGCCCATCGCAGAGCGCCGTCCCCTTGGCGCCGCCAGAAAGTACGCGCGAACCTCACCTCCGATCCCCCTCCCGCCAGGAGAGGGGAGGTTGGAGAGCCGCCAGCCTCAGCCTGCCCGCCAACTCTGCCAGTTCTTGCGACGTACATGCGACAGTTTTGCCATTCAGCGGCGACATCTTCCCGCTAGAATGCTGTGGTGAGGCGCCGAGCGACGCCATCGGGGCGTGTCAAGGAGGGTCGAGATGGACACCGCGCACCTGGAGCTGCGCATCATCGCGGGACTGCTGGCGCCTATGCTGGCGAGCGCCGTCCTCTTTTCAGGCATGACAGTGACGCTGCTGGTAGCTCGCGCCCACCTCTACGGCTACCGCGTCTATCGCCCCATGCTGCTGAATCTGGCGCTGGCCTGGATTCCGCTTATCTGCGTGGCGGTGGCGCTGCTCTACTTCCTGGGCTTCATCGAGACGACGCGCTGGGCGCCGCTGGCGCTGCTGGTGGTGTGGTGTCTCTTCTTCCCCAACTCCACCTACCTCATCACCGAGTTCCACCATCTGAAGGATGATGTGACGCGCGTGCCGTACTGGTTCGATACGGTCGTGATTCTCTCGCTGGCGCTGTGCGGCGTGCTGCTGGGCGCGTTCTCGCTGCTGCTGGTGCAGCATGTGCTGGAGCTGTACGTGCCATGGCCGCTGACGTGGCTGATCTTCGCGGGCTATCTGTTCGTCTCGAATCTCGGCATCTACATCGGGCGCTTCATGCGCTTCAATAGCTGGGATGTGGTGGCGAATCCGCTGAGGCTGGTCAGGCACGTATGGGGCGAACTGGCGCAGCCACAGACCCGGCGCAATATGCTGCTCTTCGCCAGCGTCTTCACCGCTTTTCTGGCGAGCTTCTATCTCTTCCTGTGCAGCGCCGTCGAGCCAGCCGCTCTGCTGCTGCGGGTGGCCATCTTGCAGCAGACGGGCCAGCCGCTACCGTGAAGCGGGCGGGCGACGGGGGAAGGCGCTCTCGGCCATAAAAGGCCGGAGCACGCGACGACGGCTTGAAAGCCGCAGAGACGCGCCCGCCTGCGGCGGCGCAACAAGGGGTATTTATGCCCCAATCGTCCCGTGCGTCGGCCTTTCAAGGCCGCGACTCCCCGCGCGACTACGGGAGCAGCGCGTGGCTCTGCTCGTAGTCCTGCACGGTCGCGTGCGCCTGCGCGATCAAGCTATCCTCACCTTGCTTGCGCAGCGCTTCTTCGAGTTGCTCGGCATGCTCGGCGGGGACGACACGCCAGCCCAGGTGAAAGACCAGCTCGCCACCCAGCCAGCCCGAGACACCCAACGTGGCGAAGGCGAGGCCGGCCAGCGCCACCGCCGTCGCATCGGGCTGCCCGCTCGCTGGCTCCCGCGAGCCGCGCCGCAGCAGCAGGCTGGCCAGCAGCAACCCCATCGCGCCAGCGTTCAGATAGCCATGCAGCGCGCCGACACGCCGCGCGGGATGCTCGCGCGGCACAGCCTGATAGTCCCACAGGCCGACCAGCGCCGCGACCCCGCCGCTGACGAGCGCGCTGGTGTGCGCCGCTCGTGCGGTGAAGCGCCACGCGGGCCGCCGGGAGACGAGGCCCAGCGCGTCGCAGCCCAGCCCCACGACAATTGCGCCGATGGGCAGATCGGTCAACATGGCATGCAATGGATGTCCCTTGACCAGCGGATCTTTCGGGATATTGATCGGTAGGTTAGGAATGTTCATCGTGGCTCCTTGTTCGCATCGCGCCACTGGCCGCAGCGCCGACGTACTGCTGCGCGGCGCAGCGCCAATCGTCAGCGGGCAGGGAGCAACCCCGGCGCCATTCTCGCCACTGGTCAGGTCGCGTCGGCGCGGCATGCTATAATGCGTGGCGGCTTGGCGTGCGCGTCGGGCCTGGGTGCGAGCTATCAGCAGCGCGAGCAGTGAGCGAAAGGGCGACGTATTGCCGCAGTCATCTCGACCCGCGCTGGCCTATGAGGACCTCGGCTCCGGCGCGCCTGCGCTGCTGATCCATGGCTTTGCGGGGACGGCGCGCGCGCATTTCGCCCCCTTGATCGCCGCGCTGGAGCCGGAGTATCGCGTCATCGCGCCGGACCTCAGCGGGCATGGCCGCTCTGCCCACATCGCGCGCCAGGTGGACGCGCGCCTACATCACGCCGACGCGACCGACCTGCTGGCGCTGCTCGATCTTCTGGCGCTGCCAGAGGTCCATCTGATCGGCTACAGCGACGGCGCCGAGACGGCCATCATCCTGGCGGCGGCGCTGGGCGAGCGGGCGCGCAGCATGACGATCTGGGGTGTAAGCGGGCGTGTTCCGCCGCAGCCCATCGTCGCCGTCTACGCCGATCCGCCCGCGCGCATCCGCTCGTGGCCCGCGCTGCGCGGTGATCTGGAGCGGCTGCATGGCGACGGGAGCGCGCTGCCGTTGCTGACACGCTGGGCCGCCGCGATGGAAGACCTGCGCGCGGCTGGCGGCGTCATCAACGACGAGGAGGCGGCGCGGGTGGCCTGCCCGACGCTGGTGATGGCCGGCGACCATGATCCATTCAATCCGCTGGCGGCCACGCAGGCGCTGGTGGCGCGCATGCGGCATGCGCGGTTGGTCACGCTGCCCGGCGCTGGACACGATCTGCTGGCCGAGCGCGAGGCGCAGGTGATCGCGCTGGTGCGCCGCATGCTGGGAAGCTCGCAACGATGACGAATGAGAGAAGCGAAACGCCATCCACAGAGGACACGGCAGCCACGGCCAATGGAGCCGTCGGCGGGCGCGCCGCGCCGCAGCCCATGCCGCATCTGGCGCGTGCGGGGGCGGGGACGCCGACGCTGCTGCTGCACGGCTGGGGCGCCAGCAGCGACCTCTTCGCCGCCACCATGCGCGGGCTGGGCGACGGCTTCGATCTGATCGCTCCCGACTTCCCCGGCTTCGGCAAGACTGCGCCGCCGCCTGCGCCGTGGGGCGTCGGCGAGTATATGGACTGGACGCTGAGGCTGATGGACTGGCTGGGCGTCGAGCGCGCCAACCTCGTCGGCCACTCCTTCGGCGGGCGCGTTTCCATCAAGCTGGCGGCGCTGCATCCGGAGCGTGTCGCGCGGCTCGTATTGACCGACGCCGCAGGCATCCGCCCGCAGCGCGACTGGCGCTATCACGCGCGGGTGCGTTCCTTCAAGGCGATGCGCTCGCTGGCACAGTGGCGCTACACGCCGCAGTCGCTGCGCGAGTGGGCGGGCGCGCAGGTGGCGCGGCAAGGCTCGCCGGACTATAAGGCCGCCAGCGGCACGGTGCGCAGCAGCTTCGTGCGGGTCGTGAATGAAGATTTGCGCGCGTATCTGCCGCGCATCCACGCGCCCACATTGCTGATCTGGGGCGACCGCGACGAAGACACGCCGCTGGCCGACGCTCAGCTCATGGAGCGGCTGATACCCGACGCCGGGCTGGTGGTCTTCGAGGGCGCGGGCCACTACGCCTATCTGGAGCAACCCGGGCGCTTCTGTGTGATCGTCAAGCAGTTCTTCCAGGGATGAGGGGTTAGCGCTATCGTGATCGGGATAGTAGCGGTCATCATCGCCGCCCTCGCCTGGCTGGGCTGGCTGACGCGCGCAGGGCTGATGGGCGCGCGCATGTATCAGATCGAAGAGTACGAGGGGCCGCGCCTGTTGGCCTGGGGCCGCCAGCGCGCCTGGCTCGCGCCCAACGCCACGCTGGCGGGCGCGGCGCTGGCGCTGGTTCTCGCGCTGATCGGGCTGGCGCTGCCCGGCGACTGGCGGCGCGGAATGGTCGGGCTGGCGTGGCTGGCGGGCGCGGCGCTGGCGGTGGCGCTGTGGCGACCGCTGCCCGCCAAGAAAGCGCTCGTCTACACCCAGCGCATGCGGCGCATCCTGGGCGTCTCCGCCGCACTGGCGCTCATCCTCGCGGCGCTGCTGGTCTGCGCGCTGCTGGCGCTGCCGGCGCCCGTGGCGCTGTTTGGCGGCGCGCTGATCTTGCTGGCCAGCCCGCTCGCAGTCCTACCGCTGCTGATCGCGGCGAACTTCCTGCTCAAGCCAGTGGAGGCGCGCATCCAGGCGGGCTTCGTAGCGCGCGCACGTGCGAAGTATCAGCGCCTGGCGCCGCTGACGGTTGGCGTGGCGGGCAGCTATGGCAAGACCAGCACGAAGCACATCCTCGCCGCGCTCCTGCAGCCCGCGATGGAGACGCTGCCGACCCCCAGGAGCTATAACACGCTGATGGGCGTGACACGCAGCATCAACGAGTATCTGGAGCCGCGCCACCGCGCCTTCGTCGTGGAGATGGACGCCTACGATGTGGGCGAGATCGCGGCGATGTGTCGGCTGGTCGATCCCACCATCGCGGTTGTCACCTCGGTTGGCCCACAGCATCTGGAGCGCTTCGGAACCGTCGAGCGCATCGCCGACGCGATGTATGAGCTGATCGCGGCGTTGCCCGCTGGCGCGCCCGCCGTTATCTACGATGGCGAGGCGCTCTCTGCCGGGCTGGCCGAGCGCGCGTCGGCGGCGGGCTACCGCGTCGTGCGCTATGGGCTGGAAGGCGACGACGCTGGCCCGCTGGACGTGGTCGCATCGGACATCAGCGTGGATGAGCGCGCCACGCGCTTCACCTGGCGCTGGCCCGCCGAGGGGCTGGAGCAGCGAGTCGCCATCCCGCTGCTGGGCCAGCACAACATCCTGAATGTCAGCGCGGCGCTGGCGGTCATCCATCTGCTAGGGCTGCCGGTGGACGAGGCGGCGCGCGACGCTCTGCGGCTGGAGGCGACCCCGCACCGGCTGCAAGTCATCCCCAGCCCCGGCGGCATGACGATCATCGATGACTCGTACAACGCCAACCCTGTTGGCGTGCATAATGGACTGGAGGCGCTGCGCCAGATGCGCGGTCGCCACAAGATTCTGGT
>DATBTW010000402.1:0-11274 GCA_036559055.1 Ktedonobacterales bacterium | reverse complement strand
AGGGGATGTTCCAGGCGACGACGTTACTCGCCAAGTGTCCATCCAAGTTCCAGGCGGCCACACCCGGCGCGAGTGGCTCATCCAGCGCGGGCGGAAATTAACTGCCCATCGCGCATCCATCGGCATCCATCGGCATGCTCGGCGTTCACAGGAGTTGGTATCGTGCGATTCACCGATCTCGGCGCGATTGTGCTGGCGCTCGCGCTGGTCTTCACGCTCTTCGCCCTCGGCGCCTCGGCGCTGGGCGCGACCCTGCGTCGCCCGGCGCTGGTGGCGAGCGGACGACGCGCGGCGCTGGTGGTCGCTGGCTTCCTGCTGATCGCCTCTGGCTCGCTGATCGCCAGCTTCCTGACGCATGACTTTGGCGCGGTCTACGTCGCGCAACACTCCAGCCTGGCGATGCCGTGGTACTACTCGCTCTCGGCCTTCTATGGTGGCCAGGAAGGCTCGCTGCTCTACTGGGCGACGATGCTCTCCATCTTCTCCTCCATCGCCGTGCTGCTGCATCGCCGCGCCGAGCCGCTGATGGCGTGGGTCGTCGTCACGCTGATGAGCATCGAAACCTTCTTCCTGGTGATGCTCAACTTCGTCACGCCGCCTTTCACCCGCATCACCATCCCTCCGCTGGATGGCGCGGGGCTGAACCCGATCTTGCAGGACCCCGGCATGCTGATCCACCCGCCGATGCTGCTGATGGGCTACATGAGTTGGTCGCTGCCGTTCGCCTTCGCCATGGCGGCCATGATCTCCGGGCGGCTCGACGCAGGCTGGCTGCGCTCCATCCGTCGCTGGACACTCGCGGCATGGATGATTCAGTCGTGCGGGCTGCTGCTGGGCATGTGGTGGGCCTATCATGTGCTGGGCTGGGGGGGCTACTGGGGCTGGGATCCCGTCGAGAACGCGGCGCTGCTGCCGTGGCTGACAGCCACCGCCTTCCTGCACTCCACAATGGTACAGGAGCGACGCGGCACGCTGAAGGTCTGGAATCTGACGCTCATCATCGCGACCTTCGCGCTCTCCATCTTCGGCACGTTCGAGGTGCGCAGCGGCATCATCAGCTCGGTGCATTCTTTCGCCTACTCCAGCGTGGGACCGTTCTTCCTGGGTTTCCTGGTGGTCGTGTTGGCCATCTCGTTCGGGCTGTTCTTCTACCGGCTGCCGCAGCTCAAGCCCGAAGCCGAGTTCGATTCGGTCATCTCGCGTGAGGGTAGCTTCCTCATCAACAATCTGCTGCTGGCGGGTGTCGCCTTCGCGACCTTCTGGGGGACGATCTTCCCGATCATCTCCGCCGACCTGCGCGGGCAGACGATGACCGTGGGGACAGCGTTCTATCAGCAGGTCAATGGCCCGCTCTTCATCGCGCTGATCTTCATGATGGGCGTGGGGCCACTGCTGGCGTGGCGACGCGCCTCGGCGTCGAGCCTGCTGCGGCTCTTCCGCTGGCCCGCCCTGGCCGCTGTCGTCAGCGCCATCGCGTTGCCACTGCTGGGCGTGACGGGCTTCTGGGCCGATCTGGCGCTGGCGGTCTGCGTCTTCACCGGCGTAACGATCCTCTACGACACCTGGCGCGGCATGCGCGTGCGCCACGGCCACGGCGAGAGTTACCCCACCGCGCTGGCGATGCTCTTCAATCGCCACCGGCAGCGCTACGGCGGTTATGTGGTGCATCTGGGGCTGGTCGTGCTGGCGGTGGGCATCATCGGCTCACAGTTCTTCCAGACGCAGGGCGAGGGGCAGCTCAAGGTCGGCCAGACACTGATCGTGTCGGGTTACAGCCTGACGTATCTGGGCATCACCGATGTCACCAACAACGGCGTCGAGACCATCCAGACGCACTTCAACGTCAGCCAGAACGGGCACGTCATCGAGCAGGTGGCGCCGGGCGAGCGCATCTTCCCCGGCTTCGAGAATCAGCCGGCCAGCATCGTGGCCATCTCGACCCACCAGCTCAAAGACCTCTATGTCTTCCTGGCGGGCTACGATGGCTCGACCTCGGCGACGATTCGCGTCTTCATCAATCCGCTGGTCTCGCTGGTCTGGGCGGGCGGCCTGCTGATGGTGGTCGGCGGCGTGCTGTGCTGGTGGCCAGAGCGACGCCGCGCCGCGCGACTGGTTCCGGCACGGGTGGTCGCCGCGCAGCCCGCGCTGGTGGCCGCTGGCGAGGAGGCGACATCATGAGCGCATCCCGAGCGGCTGATGCGACCAACGCGGCGCGTGCGACGCGTGCGACTGGCGGCTGGCGGAGCCTGCTGCGCCGCCCTTCGCTGCTGGTGGCGCTGGGGCTGTTGCTCACGCTGGGCGCCGTCTGGGGCGTGACGCTCTATCACGCCAACCAGCCCAAGACGCTCGATCAGCGCACGCAGGAGGTGGCGTCGCAGTTGCAATGCCCCATCTGCCATGGCGAATCGGTGGCCGACTCACCCTCTGGCCTGGCCAGCGAGATGCGCGCGCTGATCCGCCAGAAGCTCTCTCAGGGGGAGTCGGAGCAGCAGGTCATCCAGTATTTCGAGTCGCGCTATGGTGATGCGATTCTGGAGAGTCCGCCGCCGCAGGGCTTCACGCTGCTGATCTGGGTGGCGCCGCTGCTGATGCTGGCTCTGGGCGCGTATGTCGTCTTTGTGCTGGGGCGCGAATGGGGCGCGCGGCCCGCTGTGGCGACGGCGCCGACAGAGGAGGATGCCGCGCTCGACCTGAGCGACGAGGAGCGTCAGCGCCTGCGCGAGACACTGCTGCGCGAGATGGAAGCGGATGAGGGCCTCTCCTACGGCGCGCTCGATCTGCGGAAGGGAAACGCCTGATGCCACTCCTCATCGCCGCGCTGCTGGCGCTCTCCGCCGCGCTGATTGTGCTGTATCCGCTGCTGGGCCTCGTGCGCGAGCCAGCGACGCAGACAGCCACGCCCGCCATGCAGGCGCCCGCCGCCGACGCCGCCGAGCGCGAGCGGCAGGCGCGGCAGGCGCTACGCGAGGTGGAGTTTGACTACACGCTCGGCAATCTGGAGACGGGTGACTACGAGGAACTGCGCGAGCGCTACGAGAACCGCGCGCTGGCCGCCCTCAAGACCCGCTATCAGCGCGAGCAGGAGCTGGATGCGCTGATCGAGCGACGCCTGGACGCGCTGCGCCAGAGCGAGGCCGCCGCGCCCGCCATCGCCGCCGGGCCATCCCAGCGGCCAGCGCCAGCGAAGGCGGGGCCTGTAGCGCCCAGGCCGCCGACACGCCCGGCCAATAGTGCGGCCAGCAGCAGCGTGCGCGACCGGCGCGCGCCCCGCCGGAAGGGGTCGTGAGATGCGAATAGCTCTACGCTCCCTGTCGCGGCGACTGGCGCTGATCGGCGCGCTGACCCTGCTGGCGCTGCTGACACTCAGCCTCGCTGGCCTCGGCGCGCCGCGTGCGCTGGCGGCGGGTTCGGCTGGCGCTGGCTCCATCTCCGGCGTGGCGATCAATGGCACGCACGCCAATGCGCCGCTCGCGGGCCAGCAGGTGACGCTACAACTCAGCATCGGCTCCGACGCGAAAGACCTCGCCAGCGTCACGACCGACGCCCAGGGCCACTTCGCCTTCGGCAACATCGACCTCTCTGGCGCGGCCCTGGGCGGCGCCTATGCTGTCTACACCACGTTCCAGGGCGGGACATACGCCACGTCAGCCATCAATCTCAACACCAACCCGACGCAGACGACGACGCTGACGGTCTACGACGCCACGCAGGATAGCGCCAACCTCTCGGTGAGCCTGGCGACCATCCTGGTGCGCCAGCCCGATGTGACACATGGGCTGGTAGGCATCGGCGAGTTCATCACCATCCACAATAGCGGGACGACGGCCTTCGTGGGCAGCCTGCCGACCAACACGGCCAGCGGCGCGATGCCCAGCCTGGTGCGCTTCTCGTTGCCCGCCAACGCGCAGAATGTCACGACTGGCGTGGGCTTCTACAACACGACGATCATCCAGATCGATACGGGCTTCGCGGCAGCGACGACCGTGCCGCCGGGGCAGTCGGAGTTCGCCTTCGCCTTCGATCTGCCCTACACTGGCTCGACGCTAAGCGTTCCCTACAAGGCCGAATATCCGACCGCGCAGGTGGTGACGCTGGTTCCGAATGGCCTGCGCGGCGTGACGGGCGGCGCCATCGTCTCGCAGGGCGATGTGACAGCCTATGGCGCGCAGTATCACGTCTACGCTGCGAACCACGTCGCGAATGGTGGCCAGGTCAGCTTCGCGCTGGCGGGCCTGCCAATCCCCGGCGAGCCGCAAGACCTGAACACCAGCCATCTGCTCTGGCTGGGTGGCGCGCTGGCGCTGCTGCTGGCGCTGCTGCTGGCGCTCTACCTCTGGCGTGGCGCGCTGGCGACCACGCTGGGGCTGATTCCCGCGACGCCGCCCGCGCCCTCAGACATCCAGCGGCAGCCGCTTGCCTCGGCCAGCGACGCCGAGCGCGACCGCCTGCTGCGCGAGCTGCTGGCGCTGGAGCGGCGCAAGGCCAGCGGCGCCATCGCGGCGGAGCAATTCAAGCGCGAGGATGCGGCGCTGCGCGAGCGGCTGCGCGCATCGCTGGCCGACGAGGCGCCCGCCGCCAATCCGCCCACGACTAGCCAGCCTGCCGCAGCGGGCGATGCGGAAGTCGGCGTACCGAGCGGAGGTCAGCGATGAACGCGCAGATGCTCCAGCCCGCCGCGCAGCCGCACACCGCCGCGACGACGCCAACGCCAGCCATCGCGCTGGAGCGCCTGGTGAAGTCGTTCGACGCGCGGCCCGTGCTGCGCGGGCTGAGCTATGCGCTGCCCGCCGGACGCACCCTGGTGATCTTCGGCCCGAATGGCGCGGGCAAGACGACGCTGCTGCGCACGCTGGCGACGCTGGCGCGCCCGACCGCTGGGCGCGCGCTGGTGGCCGGGCTGGATGTCGTCGCCGACGCGGGCGAGGTGCGGCGGCTCGTCGGCTACGTGGGGCATCAGCCGCATGCCTATGAGGAGCTGACGGCGCGCGAGAATCTGCTGTTCTTCGCGCGCATGTACGGCCTGCGCGACGGCGCCGAGCGCGCCAGTAAGCTGCTGGAGCGGGTGGGGCTGCGGGCGCGCGCCAGCGACCGCGTGCGCGCCTTCTCGCGCGGGCAGGCGCAGCGGCTGGCGCTGGCGCGGGGCATCGTGCATGATCCCGCTGTGCTGCTGCTCGACGAGCCAGATACCGGACTCGATCAGGAGGCGCTGGCGCTGCTGGAGCGGCTGGTGGCTGAGCGCCGCGAGCGCGGGCTGGAGACCGTGCTGACGACGCATCACCTGGAGCGCGGGCTGCGGCTGGCCGACGACGCGCTGACGCTCGTGCGCGGGCGCATCGCCTATGCAGGCGCAGCCGCCGCGCTGGATGTCGCGGCCATCGAGCGGCTCTACGCGGGCGAGCGGCTGACGTCTCCGGAGACGGGAGGCGCGGCATGAGCACGCAAGCGACTGGCGCGCGCCTCGCCTGGGAGCAGTTCTGGGCGATCATCTGGAAAGATTTGCGCTCCGAGCTGCGCACGCGGCAGGCGTGGATGAGCATGGGCCTCTTCGCGCTGCTGGCGCTGGTGGTCTTCAATTTCGCCTTCGATCTGCGGGTCGAGAATCTGGCGACGGTGGGGCCAGGCGCGCTGTGGATCGCGTTCATCTTCGCCAGTATCCTGGGGCTATCGCGCAATATCACCGTCGAGCAGGATCGCGGGCCGATGGATCGGTTGCTGATCGCTCCGGTGGATCGCGCAGTGGTCTATCTGGCGAAGGTCGTCGGCAATGTCATCGTCATCTCGGTGATCGAGGTGGTGGCGCTGCCCATCTTCGCCATGCTCTATAATCTGCCGATCATCCAGCCCGCCATCGCGCCGATTCTCTTGCTCGGCACGCTGGGGGTGGCGGCGGTTGGCACACAGTTCGCGGCGCTGGCGGCCAACACCCGCGCACGCGAGCTGCTGACACCGCTGCTGATCTTCCCGCTGATCGTGCCGGTGGTCATCGGGGCGGTGCGGGCGACGGAGGCGCTGCTGACGCCCATCCACGACGACGCGCCGTGGCTAGGACTGCTGGTGGCTTTCGATGTCATCTTTCTGAGTGTCTCGGCGATCACGTTTCAGTTCGTGGTCGAAGAATAGGCGGAACAACCATGCAATCAGTTCTCCAGGGTTCGGCCAAGGGGAGGCTGGCTGACATCTCGCGGCGTGCGCCCGTCATCGGCGCCGCGCTGGCTTGGCTGGGCCGCTACGGCGAGCTTGCGCTGCTGGCCCTGACCACCATCGGCATGCTGCTGACCATCTGGGCCGCTTTCATCTATGCTCCCACCGAGGCGGTGGAGGGGCCGGTGCAACGCATCTTCTACGTGCATGTGCCGCTAGCGTGGATCTCGTATCTGGCGTTCTTCTTCGTGCTGGTCGGCAGCGTCATGTATCTGTGGCGCCGCGACGAGCGCTGGGACACCTTCGCCCGCGTCAACGCCGAGATAGGCACGGTCTTCACGACGCTAGTGCTGATCTCTGGCTCGCTGTGGGGCCGCGCCTTCTGGGGCGCGTGGTGGGTCTGGGACGAGCGGCTGACCACCTCGCTGCTGATGTGGTTCATCTACGTCGGCTATCTGGCTCTTCGCGCCTACACCGGGCGCACGGCGCAGGGCGCGCGCGCGGCTGCTGTCGTTGGCATTCTGGGCTTCATCGTCACGCCGATCAACTATATGTCGGTGAAGTGGTGGCGCACGCTGCATCCCGATCAGGTCTTGCCGCTGGGCGGCACGCCACAGCTCCCCGCCTCGATGATCGTGGCGCTGATGATCTCGCTGGTGGCATTCACGCTGCTCTACGCGCTGTTGACGATCGAGGTGTACAAGCTGGAGCGCGCTACCGCCGAGGCCGAGCGCCTGCGCGTGGATGTGGAGCTGAGCGGGCAGGAGTGAGACTCCGCCCGCGTTGAGGAGAAATACGCACTCATGGGAACCAATTTTCTGATCATCACCTACGCCGTCGTCTGGCTCGGGCTGATGGCGTATCTCGGCTGGATCGTCCTGCGCATGCGTGGCGTGCGTGCGGATGTGGAGTCGGCGCGCGACCTGCTGAACGAGCGGCAGAACGAGCGCCCGCACGAGTAGCGGAACCAGGCCATCGCGGGCGGGCGCGCCTCTCGTCAGGGCTTGCTCGTCATGATAAGATAGAAGACGCTTTGAGCTGCCGCGCTTGCCATCTGGCAGGCATGAAAACAGCGATTCAGGAGCTGGCGCATGGAAAACTATGAGGTCGTCTACACACACCCCGGCGGCGCGGTAGCCACGTTCACCCGCCAGGATGGCGAGATGGACGCCCTGGCGAAAGGTCTCGACGCCGAGCAGTTCTGGGTGTTCAAGAACGTCAAGTCGCTGTTGGCGCGCAATGAGGGGGGCGACCTGCAAGAGGCGACCCGCCTGATGAGTGGCATCGGCTTCTCGGCGAAGGTGCGCGAGATCACCGCTCCGGTGGCCGCCCCAGCCGCGCGCGAGCCAGCCGCCGTCGCCGCTCCCGCCGCCGAGGCGCACGCTCCGGGCATCCATCTGCCGGGGCCGAGCTACTGGCCGCTCGTTCTGGCCATCTCCATCGGCATCGCCTTCTGCGGCGTCTTCTTCTGGACCAGCACGCTCGTCATCACCGGCATCGGCCTCGTGCTCGCGCTCTTCTCAGGCATCGAATGGGGCCTGGAGACACCGTAGGCTGGTCTGACAGCAGACATGCGAGCGTATGATAGACCGCAAGCACGATAGATAAACAACGACGGGAAAGAGAAACATACCTCTATGAGCACGGTCATCTCTCAGGAGACGGTAGCCGAGCACGAGCACGAGCCACAAGGTCGTAGCTACGGCTGGTACGGCATGGTCTTCTTCCTGGCGTCGGAGGCCGTCTTCTTCGCCAACCTGATCGCCGCGTATCTCTACCTGCGCGTGCGCGCGGGCGCGTGGCCGCCGACCGCCGACCATGTGCTGCGGCCAGAGCCGACGCTGGTGCTGATCAACACCCTCATCCTGCTCTCCAGCAGCTTCCCCATGCACTTCGCCGCCCGCGCCATCTCCAAGGGCGACAAGCGCGGCCTCTCGATTGGCCTGGGGTTGACGGCACTGCTCGGCGCGACCTTCCTCGGCATCCAGGCGTATGAGTACATCCACAACGCCTTTGGCCCCTCGACAGGTATCTTCGGTTCGACCTTCTACGCGCTGACGGGTTTCCACGGGGCGCACGTCACCTTCGGCGTTATCTTCCTGCTGATCTGCTTCATACGCTCGATACGGGGAGATTTCAGCCAGCCCAAGCATTTCGCCGTGAACGCCGTCGAGATGTACTGGCACTTCGTCGACGCCGTGTGGATCGTGCTGTTCCTGCTCGTCTACATTTTGTAATCTCGCCACGGCCACTCGCGCGAGTGGCGTGAGGGAAACAGCCCGACGCCTCCTCTGGGCCACTATGGCGCGGAGGAGGCGTTCTTCGTGGAGAAGCATGGAGCAGCGCCGTGACGAAATCGAAACTCCTGCCGCTCGTCGCAGCGGCCCTCGCGCAGTACGGCATCGCCCATAGCGTGCTCGACTGCGACCCGGAGCTGGCCGACACCGCCGTCTTCTGCGAGCACTACCAATTCGCGCTCGAACAGGCGGCCAACACGATTCTGGTGGCGTCGCGCAAGGTCGAGCCGACCCGCTACGTCATCTGTGTGGCGCTGGGAACGACGCGCCTGGACGTGAATCAGAAGGTCTGCGCGCTGCTGGGGGTGAAGCGGGCGTCGTTCGCTGACGCCGAGACGACTCTGCAACGCACGGGCATGCAGATCGGCGGCGTCACCGCCATCGGTATCGCGGAGACACCCATCTATGTGGATAGCGCGGTGATGGCGCAGCCCGAGGTGGTGATGGGCGGCGGCAATCGTTCGAGCAAGCTACTCCTCGATCCGCGCGAGTTGCTGAAACTGCCGCAGGTGAGCGTCATCGCGGGCCTGGCCAGGCCACGCGAGTGAGACAGGCAGAATATAAGAACAGATGACCGAGTCCAAGCGGGCTGGCCCAACGGTCACGTCGCTTTGACGCCGCCGCTGGCCCCATGCTACGCTTGCCAGCGTCCCTGGCTCGCTTGTGTGCGATTCGGCCCCGGCGCGACGAACTTCCCCTGAAGGACAGCTACATGACCACAATCTGCATCGCCAACAACAAAGGCGGCGTCGGCAAAACGACCACGGCCGTCAACCTCGCAGCTGGGCTGGCCCGACTCAACTACAAGGTGCTGGTGGTCGACATCGACGGCCAGGCCAACGCGACCTACGCCCTGACCGGGCGCGTGCATCCGGCGCCGTCGATCTACGACGTGCTGGTGGGCAATCGCAAGCTGGAGACGATCCTCTGGCAGACCAATGAGGAGAATGTCTGGCTGGCGCCGGGCGATGGCCGCCTGCAAAACGCCGATGTGGAGCTGGCCGCGCGGCCCGGACGCGAGTGGCGGCTGGCGCGGGCGCTCTCTGGCCTGGAGTATCACTACATCATCATCGACACGCCGCCCTCGCTGGGTGTGCTGACACAGAACGCGCTGGCAGCCGCGAACAAGGTGGTGGTGCCCATCGCGCTCACCGAGTTCAGCCTGATCGGCATCGACAAGCTCGATGCCATCATCGAAGATCTGCGCGATCAACTCGATCTGGAGGACCTGGAGATCGCGGGCGTGGTGGCGACCTTCTACGAAGACACGACCACCGCGCGCGAGACGTGGGGCATCCTGGAAAAGAAGTACGAAGAGCGGCTGCTCGAAACGCGCATCCCGAAAAATCTGGACGTGGAGAAGGCGCACCGCGAGCACGAGAGCGTGCTGAGCTTCGCGCCCAATAGCTCCAGCGGCCTTGCATATATGGAACTCGCACGGGAGGTAAAGCGTCGTGTCCCAGCGCACTCGCACCCGTACAACCGGCGTAGCGGCCAGGCCTACTAAGCCATCCTCCGACCAGCCTTCTCAAGCGCAGCCCGCCGAGCAAGCGGCTAAGGCGACCAAGAGCGAGCCAGCCAGCGGCGCGCCGCCCGCAGCGGCCACGGGCGCGCTGCCGCTGCATCCCGATGCGCTGGCGCGGGCATTGCGCGCGGTGGCGAGTGAGCTGGAGCGCGACCCCGCGCTGGCCGAGCGCGTGGCCCAGGCGATCAACGCGCCCGCTGCTTCGGAGACTGCCCGCGCCGTGCCCGCGCCATCCGCTGTGGCTCCGGCGCCGGAGCCAGCGCCGCCGACGGTGGGGCGCAACTTCCGTCCGCGCATCGTCACAGGGGTGGATGAAGCGCTCGGCCCCGGCGTGCCCGATCCCTTCGCGCTGCGCGAGCGGCTGGGCGAGCCAGGGCTGCGCGAGGCGCTGGCGTCGCTGCGGCTGGGCTCGCTGCGCGCCATCCTGCGCGAGCATCAGCTCGACCCCTCTGGCGCGCTCAGCAAGCTCAACGACGCCGAGAAGCTGCGCGCGCATATCCTGAAGGCGGTGAAGGCGGCGCGCAAGGGGCGCTAGGCTCCCGGCCTTGAAAGGCGGGAGCACGCGAACGCGGCATAAATGCCGCACGAGACACTGGTTGCGCCGCGTCCACGCTGCGGCCGGGGCATTCATGCCCCATCGTCGCGTGCGTCGGCCATTTATGGCCGCGACTCTGCCATCAAATTGGGGTCTGGGCTTTGACAGCGTGGCGGCGCGACAGGTATAATCGTTGAGAACGTCTGTCGGAAAGGGTTTGAAGAGATACCATGAAGCGAACATGGCAGCCGAAGCGCATTCCCCGCAAGCGCGAGCACGGCTTTATGAAGCGGATGAGCACGCACGACGGGCGCCGTGTGCTAAAGGCGCGTCGTCTCAAGGGCCGCTGGCGTCTCACCGTCGTCTAGACGGCGTGTGTGCGATCAGGGCACGCGGAATGCGTCTCGCAGCGCCTGGTGGCTGGGCGATTTCGCCCCTGCCGCGCGCGAGGCGCATTTTGTGTGCCCGCGAGTAGCCCAGCGAAGCGGGTGAGGGTCGGCGCAGTGGAACACGATGAGCAGGTCGAGCGTACTACTCACAGTGAGCGCTTCCGTAGGGAATCGCGGCTTCGCTCATCGCAGGATTTCCAGCGCGTGCGGCGCAAGGGCCGACGGCAGCAGGGCCAGTGGCTTACGCTGACGTATGCGCGCCGACTGGCGCCAGGCGCGCCGGACGCCAGCGCCGATGTCGCGCCACTCGTGTCGCGCATCGGCTTCGCGGTCAACAAGCGCGTCGGGAACGCCGTCACGCGCAATCGCGTCAAGCGGCGCCTGCGC
>DATBTW010000401.1:0-2969 GCA_036559055.1 Ktedonobacterales bacterium | reverse complement strand
TCGCGCGCTTCATCGAGCAGGCGCTCGAAGCTCTCCCAGCGCGAGGGGCTGATGCGCCCCTCAGCCAGCGCGGCGCGCAGGGCGCAGCCTTCCTCGCCCTCGGCGTGGCCGCAGTCCTCATACTCGCAGTCATCGGCAATGGGGCGCAGCTCCACGAAGCAGCCTGGCAGCGCCTCGGCGGGCACATTCCACAGCCCCAGCTCGCGGATGCCGGCGGTGTCGGCCAGCCAGCCACCCTCCGGCAGCGGCAACAGGCGTGCGCCCGTCGTCGTGTGGCGTCCCTTGCCCGTCGCCTCGCTGATCTCGCCGATGCGCTGCCCGGCGTCCGGCAAGATCACGTTCATCAGCGACGATTTGCCCACCCCCGATGGCCCGGTCAGCAGTGAGGTTCGCCCCGCCAGCCAGCGCCGCAGCCCATCCACGCCCTGCCCGGTCGTCGCGCTGGTCTGCGCCACTGGATAGCCAATCGCGGCGTAGAGCGCCATCGCCTGCTCGACCTCCGCGTTGGCCGCCAGATCGACCTTGTTGAAGAGGATGAGCGTGGGAATCGCGGCGCGCTCGCACAGCGCCAGATAGCGATCCAGCAGGCCCAGGCGCGGCTCTGGCTCGCGCACGGCGAAAACCAGGATGGCCAGATCGACGTTAGCCATCATCACATGCTCGGTCTCCATCTCGGAGCGCGAGCGGCTGAGGGCGTTGCGGCGCGGCTCGATGTCTTCGATCACCCCGCGCTCTTGCCCCAGCAGGGTGATCCGCACATGGTCGCCCGTCGCGATGCTGGTAGGGCGCTCCGGCGTCGCTGGCGCGACGACCTGTGGCGCGGCTACGCGGCGACCTGCGGGGTTGGCGCCACGTCGCGCACCGATGGAGACTGGAGCTGGCTGACGCGCTTTGCGCAGCCGACCGCGCGCGGTGCAGAGGTAGACGGAGTCATCAACCGCGACTTCAAAATAATCGGGGGCCAGCGCCACAACCAATCCTTCTACAGCGGCTGAGCGGTGCGACGACAGCGCAGGCTCAGCGCCTGATGTGTGTGGGTCATCAGGTAGGGAATCGGTTGTTTGTGTCATCGGCCCTCCGCTCGGTTTCTGCGTGCGCTGCATCTCTGGCCAGCGTATCCCCTGGCGATAGGCCACGTCAAGCGCAGGCGGACGTTGTGCAGGCGGCCGACAGGACGTTGTCGAAGCAGCGAGACTATGGCATCATTCTTGAGGCGCCACACGGCGGGTGGCGATTGCAGACGAGCGAGGCAAGAGAGAGGCGGTGAGACGCTGGGAACGGCTGAAGGACGGCCAGTGGCGGCGATTGACGCTGGCAGCAATACGATTCATCTGGTCGTCGCGCGTCCCGACAGCGGCAAGCAGGACTTGCGCGCGCTCGTGGATGACGCGGAGATGGTGCGACTGGGGGCCGACGTCACCGCTATCGGCGCGATTGGCCCGCAGCGCGCCCAACGCGCCATCGACGCTATCCGCAGACAGGTGACACTGGCCCGCGAGCATGGCGCCACGACGGTGCTGGGCATCGCCACGGAAGGCGTGCGCCGCGCCGCCAACGCCAGCGCCTTTCTGGAGCGTGTGCACGCCGAGACGGGGCTGAGCTTCACGCTGATCTCTGGCGAACAGGAAGCCTCGCTCGCCTATTGGGGCGCCACCAGCGAATCGCCGGAGACGACTGGCGCGCGCGGCGTCATCGACCTGGGTGGCGGCAGCCTGGAGCTGATAGTCGGCGTGGGCGACGCGACCCGCTGGCGCGCCTCTCTGCCGCTGGGGTCGGGAGCCGTGCGCGCGCGCTATCTGCCCACCGATCCGGCCACCCTGCGCGAATTGGTCGCCACCTACGACGCCATCCGCGAACACCTGCGCGCGCTCGATATTCCCCTGCCCGTCGCCGATCTGACCGTCTGCGGCGGCACGGCCACCGCTTTGGCGACCATGGCGGGCCGCGCGCTGCACAAGCACGCTGAGCGTCGCCTGCCTCCCGTGGACCCCAGCGCGGTGGCGCTGGTGAGCGGTCGTCGCCGCGCGCTGACAGACGCCAGCCTCGACGCCCTCATCCGCCTGCTGCTGCGCTATGACGCGGACGAGCTGACCCGCCGCTACCATCTGCGCGAGGGGCGCGCGCCGCTCCTGCTGCCCGGCGCGCTGACGCTCTTCGCTGGCATGGAGCGCTTCGACGCCGCGCAGTTGTGGGTCTCGCGACGCGGCATTCGCGAGGGGGCCATCGTGGCGTGGCAGCGCGCGGGCGACGGCTGGCTCGACGCCGCCAGCGCTGGCAGGCTGTAACGCCGCGCTCACCCAACACGCGCTCGCCTCGCTTCAGATTCCCCCCTCTCCTGGCGGGAGAGGGGGCCAGGGGGTGAGGTTCCTCAGTACAGGATGACTGGCGTTCCCAGATCAACCCAGTTGTAGACCGTGCTCATCTCGTTCAGCGGGAAGTTGACGCAGCCATGCGAACCGCCGTTGAACGCCGCCGGATCCCAGTGCGGCAGGTTGGTGTAGGGGCCGAACTCGGCGCGCCACCAGGCGTCGTGCAGGAAGTAGCCATACAGCGCGTACTCGATGGCGAAATTGATCGGCGTCGGCGCATACCACAGCGGCGAGCCGGGCGGGTCAGGCGAGGTGAAGACGGTATGCGTGAGTTTCACCATCGCGTAGTTCAGCCCCGGCACCGATGGCGTATCCGGGCCGCCAGTCGTCACATACGACCAGAACGCCAGCTTGCCATTCTGGTAGAAGCGCGCTGTCTGCTCGCGCAGCGAGACAACTACCACCTTGCCTTGCAATAGATGGTAGGTATTGAGCAGCGTCAGGTCGGTGGCATGCGGCTGGTTGTGCGGTGTCTTGTCCTTCAGGTTGTCGAGCAGGGCATGCAGATTGGTGTCGAGCGTGTAGCCATCGTACCAGACCTGCTGGAAATCGCTGGCCGTGTGCGCCGAGTTGAACTCGCTGCGCACCAGCCCCGCGCCT
>DATBTW010000400.1:0-18919 GCA_036559055.1 Ktedonobacterales bacterium | reverse complement strand
TTTCGAACCGCTGGCCGAGATGCTGGACACCGGAAGCCCCTACTTCGCCGTGCGCGCGTCGGATGATGGCCCTGATGCGGAGCCGCTGGGCTTCTTCGCGTATGGCAGCGCGGGCGAGGTGGGCGCGCCGGAGACACGCGGTCTGGCCACGCCCTATCTGTTGCGCCCGGATGGCTCGGCGACGATTGGGCTGGGTCTGCGCCCCGACCTCACCGGGCAGGGGCGCGGGCTGGCGCTGACGCAGGCCGGGCTGGACTTCGCCCGCCAACGCTACCATCCCACGCTCTTTCGCCTCTACGTCTTCGCATGGAATCAGCGCGCCATCCGCGTCTACGAGCGCGCGGGCTTCGTCGCCGTCGGCGAGACACGCTTCTCCGCGCCGGAGGGCGAGCGCGTCTTCATCGAGATGACACGCCCGGTGTGAGGGTGGGGGTGTGCTCTCGGCCTTGAAAGGCCAGGATGCGCCTGACTGTCGTGCGCCACGCGAGGGCATTCATGCCCCCATCCCGCGGCGTGCATCGACCATGTATGGCCGCGACTGCTGGTCGATCACTGCCGCGCGAAGGGCAACACATGTTGCAGCATGAACGCCAGGAAGGATGCGGCGGCGGCGATGGTCGCCAGATGGAAGACCTCGTGGTAGCCGAAGACACGCGGCCACGGGTCGGGGTGATGTGAGGCATAGGCCAACGCACCGAGCGTGTAGAGCAGCCCGCCCACCCCCAGCAGCGCCAGCGCGGGCGCGCCAACCGCCGCCGCGATCTGTGGCAGGAAGCCCAGCGCCACCCAGCCCATCGCAATGTACAGCCCCGCCATCACCTGGCGCGGAATGCGCAGCGCGGGCGCCGCCGCCAGCATACCCAGCGCCGCCAGCGACCAGATGATGGCCAGCAGCGCCACACGCCCCGCTCCGGAGAGCAGATTGAAGGCGATCGGCGTATAGGTGCCAGCGATCAGGATGAAGATGTTGGCGTGATCGACGCGGCGAAAGAGATTGCGCACGCGTGGCGACCAGTTCCCCAGATGGTAGAGCGCGCTCCAGCCAAATAGCAGAATCGAGCTGGCTCCGTACACCAGCAATGACACCTGCTTGGGGCGATCAGCGGCGCTCAGTGCGGCCAGGATGCCCGTGCAGATGACCGCCGCGACAGCCGCCGCCGCATGCAGATAGCCGCGCATCAGCGGCTTCGCTGGCGCGCCGCGCGCTTGCTCCATCATGGGCGGCGCGGCGCGCTCGCTCGGCGCGTTCGCCATCATGCTCCCTCCTCCTGTGGCGTCTCACTAAAATATGAGACGCTCCTCACATTACTATACCACAGCGCTTCGTCGGCTGGTAAACCTCTCGGCCATGAATGGCCGCGACCTCACCTCCTGGCTCGCTGGTAGGAGACGGCCACGCGCCTGAATGTTTCAGGCCAGCGACAGGGGAGAGTATGCGTCAGGGCTACACGCCGCGCCGATTGCCATATAGCAGCGTGTGGAGCTGCGGCAGGACGACGGCGTCGGCCATCGCGGGGTCGCGCATGGCGCACTGGGCCAGCCAATCGAGCTTCGCCAGTAGCGCGGCGGTGTCGTCCTGGCCGACGGCGTTGCCCGGCTGGATGAAGAACGGGCGGTCGGGGTAGCGCTGATGGATGTCACGCGCATAGGCGAAGTCAGCGTCGTCGAAGACGACGACCTTGAGATTGCTCTGTGGCAGCGCGGTGAAGCGCGCCAGGCGGGCGTGATCGGTGGACATGCCAGCGCTGGGCGGCTTGGGCGAGACGGTCACGACATCGCACTGCGCCACCCACGGACGAAAAACCGTCCCCTGCGTCTCGATGGCAACGCGCCGCCCGCTGGCATGCAGCCGCTCCACCAGCGCGCACAGATCGTGGATGGCGGGGTTGCCGCCGGAGAGCGTCACCCACGGCGTATGCTCGCCCAGCGCATCGAGCCGTGCGACGATGGCGTCCACCGCAAGCCATTCGGCCTCAGCCTGCACCTGCTCTGGCTCGACGGCAAAGAGGGAATCACACCAACGACATCTGAAGTCGCAGTAGCCGAAGCGCACGAAGTGGGTCTGCGCGCCAATCATGCGCCCCTCGCCTTGCAGCACCGGGCCGAAGACCTCGATGACGGGGAAGGTGCGCGCCGCGCCGTAGCGTGCGCCACGCGCCTGCGCTAGCCGCTCGCGCGCCGCATCGCGCGTGGTCGCCATACCGGCTAGGCCTCCTCGCCGCTGGCGCGCAGATCGTCCAGCGTGACCTCGGCCCAGGAGGATGGCGTCTCGCTCACGCGCACAGCCACGACCTGCGGCAGCTCTTCGCGCATCTCGGTCAGCATCCAGGCAGCCAGCAGTTCGGCGGTGGTGCGCTCCACGGGAACTGTCTCGTTGAGGAACTGGTGATCGCAGCGCGCCTCGATGCGCCGCTTGAAAACCTCCTTGATGCGCGTGAAATCGAGTACCATGCCCTCCTCGGCCCGTCCATCGGTCGGCTGAATCGTCCCGCGCGCCATCACCACCACGCGATAGGTATGCCCATGCAGCCGCTTGCACGGGCCATCCGAATGCGGCAGGCTGTGCGCGGCATCGAATGAGAACTCTTTGGCGATAGTCGCGGTGGGCATACGGACTCCTCCTCGGCGGCGTGGCAGATAGCGCAGCCAGCGCGGCCGGCGACGCCATTCTGTCTGAGTGTATCACCTGTGCCACCTGACTGCTGGCAAGCGTGCGACTCGCGTAGACGCCGATTTGACACAGGCGCCTGCATCCTGTACTATCTGAGCAGGTATGCAGGTAACAAAAGCGAGGCGGGTGAAATGCACTATGACCACAGGTTCATCGGCGGCAATCACGGCTCTTCATCCAGAGGTCGTGGCTGCGGCTCAGGCGGTCATTCCGCCCGATGGCGTCCTCGACCTGGTGACGCAGATGTATGGCGCGCTGGCCGACCCAACGCGCGCTCGTATTCTCTATGCCCTCACGACTGGCGAATTGTGTGTGCGTGACCTTGCGGTGGTCTGCGGCGTCTCGGAGTCGGCGGTCTCCCACCAGATGCGCCTCCTGCGCGATCGGCGGCTCGTGCGGTCGCGTCGTGCGGGCACGACCATCTACTATGCGCTGGACAATCACCATCTGCCCGTCCTGTTTCGCGAAGCCGAATACCATGCGGATCATGTCCGACAGGCGCTGGCGGATCATCCGTATCCGTAGCCATACGGCGCGTGTCGACATCTGAGGAGAGAGCGTGTGGGCACGACTTCGGATGCGCTGCTGATTCTGGCTGCGGCGACGGTGGCCATTCTGCATTCGATACTGCCGGATCACTGGGTACCGCTCGCGGTGGTGGCGCGCTCCGAGCGCTGGGGGATCGGGCGGGTGGCTCGGCTCAGCGCGCTCGCTTCCGCCGGACATGTGCTGACCTCAGTCGTCCTGGGGGGCGTCATTGCGGTCGTTGGTCTCCAGTTTCAGCGTCAGATCGATGTGCAGCAAGGGCATTTAGTAGGCGCTGTACTGATCATTACAGGCGTTGCTTTCCTCGTGTGGGGAATTACGGGCCATGGACACAGCCACCATCATGCTGAGCATACGCACGGCGACGCCGAGGCACACGAGCACGATGACCGCGAGCAGTCGCACGATGACGACGCTATGCCGAGCCATCTCGATCCAGCCACCACAATTGCGGGGGAGCGCCCGACTGACCAGCACGGGACGAGCGCCCCGCAATCAGGAGCGCGGCGCCTCGCGGCGATCGTGGTTCCGTTTGGCATCGCCGCTTCGCCTGATCTCACGATTCTTCCGGTGGCGCTGGCGGCCAGCGCAGTGAATGGGCTGACGGTCGCCGGGGTGTTGGTCGTCTTTGCCGCCGTGACGATGGCGACGTTTGTCGGGTTGACCGTGCTGGCGACTCTGGCAGGCTATCAAATCAAGGGAGAGTGGCTGGAGCAGAATGCGACGACGATCACCGCGCTCGTCCTCATCGCGATAGGCGCCATCGCATACATCGGATTCTAACGCTCCTCATCGGCCTCACTCCTCGGATGGAGCGTTGCGCAGGCGCTTGCGCGCGCTGGCGCGGCGCTTGGCGTCCAGGCGGCGCTCGCGGCTGGCGGCGCTGGGCCGCGTGGGCTTGCGCGGCGTCTCCACGCGCTGCGCTTCCTCCAGCCGGGCGGCCAGGCGCTCGAAAGCTGCCTCGCGATTCTGGAGCTGCGAGCGGCGCTCGGTGGCCGTCACCACGATGCCGCTGGGTCGATGCGTCAGCCGCACGCCCGTCTCCACCTTATTGCGATTCTGGCCGCCAGGGCCGCTGGCGATGAAGAAATCCATGTCGGAATCGCGCTCCAGCGAGGCGCGGTCGGTGGGCCAGCGGGTCGTCGGGGCGCTCATCCCATCGCTCATTTCATCGCTCATGGTCGTCCATCGGGGGCGCGCTGACTGCCGCGATTGGGCGGCGGCGGCGCCAGCAGCCAGTGGAAGGCGCGGCGTTTGGATGGCTTGGCGGGCGTATTGGGCAGCGCCTGTGCGGCGGGCTGGAGCGCGTCGGCGGCGTCCCAGCCGTCGAGCGTATCGAGCAGCGCATTGACACTCTGCGCCACGCCCTCCACCATCAGATAGCCCGACGGCTTGACCGCGTCGCCGACCAGATACAGCCCCGGCAGGCGCGTGCGCGGCGACACGTCTGATCCCTGGGCCATGCGGTTAACGGGCCATTCGCCACGATACTGGCTCATCGTCAGGATGCGTACTTTCTCGCCGAAATCATCACCGAAGAGGTAGCGCAGGTCAGCGCGCGCCGATTCGCGCTCAGCGTTCACGTCGTCGCTGTACATCAGTTGATGGGTGATGAGCAGATGCTTGCCGGGAGGGGCCAGCCGCCGATCACTATTGCTGGGCTGCACGATACCCGCGATGCGCTTCGTATCGAGGCAGTACATGATGCCGCGATGCGGGATGATCGATTCATCCGCCAGCAGATGCGTCTTGAGACCGCTGGCCTCGCGCTTTGGCGTGGGCGCGCTGTCTGGCTGATCGGGCTGATCGGGCGCGCTCGTGGCGTCGGCGAGCAGGCGCGCGGTGGCGTTGGGGCCGATGTTGCTGATGATGAGCGGCGCGCAGAGCTGCGTCACCTCGCCGCTGCGCTTGTCACGCACGAGCGCGCCTGTCGCCTTGCCATCCTGCTGGATGATGGCGAGCGTCTCGTGCTCCAGCAGCACCTCCCCGCCGCCAGTGGTGACGCGCCGCTCCAGCTCGCCCGTCAGCGCCGCGCAGCCACCCTCCACGATGCCCGGCGCGCCGTAGCGGAACATATTCCTGGTCGTCTCGACGATCTCCGGATAGAGCACGTCGTCCAGATCGACGCTCAGCGCGAAGTGGCAGACGCGCTCGAAGTAGGCGTAGAGTTGGGGCGAACCGGCGCGCGAGATGCGCTGATCGAGCCACTGGCGGTAGGTCTGCGCGCGCTCGTCGGGGCGTGGCCCGCGCAGCAGCATGGCATAGCCAAGCTGGACGAATTGCGCAAATTGACGCGCGCCGAGCACGCCAGCGAGCTGCAACACCGAGCGGGCCACGATCTGCTTGCCACGCACATGAAACGAGGCGAAGACCTCGGAGTCGTGGATGGCGTGCGGCACGCCCAGCCCGCGCAGCATGGCCGCAAGCTCGCCATTGGTACCGAAAGGCAGCATATGCACGGCGCCGGTGCTGACCTGCGCCCCCTGAAACAGCTTCGCCGTGAAGCGTCCGCCCGGATGCGCCAGCCGCTCGACGACCATCACGCGACGTCCCCGCCGCAGGAACTGTGCGGCAGAGAGCAAGCCGCCCAGTCCAGCGCCAATCACCACGACATCGTAGTCCAGGCGGCGCGCTGGCATTTCGCGCTGCGCCTGCTCGCGCGCCTGATTCGCCTCATGCTCCAGATTGGCCGTTGTCATGCGCTCTCCATGGTCTTCGGATCGTCACTCGCTGCTGCTCGCGCGGCTAGGGTAGCTCGCGCATGCGATAGAGGATGTCTTCGAGAATACGTACGGTATGCGCGCGCTCGTAGCTCCAGCGGCCCTCACTGGGAGCTTGCGCCCGCAGCGCCTGCGCCAGTTCTTCGGCTCGCATGGCCAGCGCGTTCATCCGCTCGCGATCATCCGGATTGGCGGCCACGGCGTCCACCAACTCGATCAACCCAATCTGCTGCTGATGATGCACAGGCGAGCTGGCCAGGGTGTCGTCGCCGCGCAGGTCCGCCAGCAGATCGGCGACGTGCTCGCGCGCCTCCACCAGCGCGGCGCGGCGGCGTTCGGCCAGCGCCGCCTGCTGCGCCGCCTGACGGGACAGCGCCTCGCTGGCCTCCAGCAGCCGCGTGCGGACGGCGGCTAGCTCGGCGTCATCCTGCGGTGGCGCGGCCATACGCGAGGCCGAGGCGGCCAGCTCGCTCGACAGGCGCGAGACGCTGGCATACTTGGCCGTGGCGCCATCGGGTGCGGGGCCAGCGGTCGCTCGTCCATGTTCGCCCTCGCCGCCATCGGCAGGCTCAGCAGGCTCAGCAGGCTCGCCGCCCGCCGCCGCGCTGGCCTCATCGGCGTTCGTGCTGGCGCTGGCCTCCCCTGGCGCGCTTGGCGCATCGTCAGGCTCATCACGCAACACGCCTGTCGGGGCGGCATTCATTGGCTCGCTGGCGGGCGCGTCAGGCTGTGCGGCGCCGGGAACGATGGGTCGCACCTGATCCAGCAGGAAGAGCAGCTCATGCTCGCCAATCAGGATGCGGTCGCCGTGTTTCAGCGTGGTAGGTATGGTGATCTCGATGTCGTTGACGAACGTGCCATTGCTGCTGCCCAGGTCAGCCAGCACGTAGCGGTTGACGTCGAAGCGCAGGATGGCGTGGCGCCGTGAGGTCAGGGTGTCACCGTCAAAGATGATGTCGCAGCCCAACGTGCGCCCAATGGTGATGTTCTGACCTTCCAGCGCATATTCGCTGACGCGCGGCTCTGGCGCGCTCTGGCCGCGCTCGCCATCCGCAGCCTCTGGCAGCTCAGGCGGCAGCGGGCGGATGATGAGGCGCGCGTGGGCGGCGTTCATCGGGATGGTAGGCTGCGCAGGCTCATCTGACGGCATCACCGAGACCACCGGCAGATTGCCCTGACTCTCATAGAATGGCGTAAGCTCACCCTCCGCAAGCTCCAGATTCGGCTCGATCAACAGGCGCCCGCAGCCACGGCAGAAGCGCGTGCCGACTTCGTTGACGCGCTTGCACATTGGACAGGTCAGCAGCGTCTGATTCATCTCTGTGTCCATCCCCTACCCCCCATCACCTACACTGCCTATGAGTCGACTCATCGCGGGCCGATCTGGCTCGTTCTGGCTCGTGAAGGAGTATACCACTGCGCCCCCTGGCGACCATATCGCGACGGCCATCCTGGCCCATTCCGGCAAGATTGCGCAGGCGACAGACGGTCGGGTATACTTTGGCAGGCGCCGCCCGCAGCCGCACACCGCGAGCAGGCGCGCCGACGGGGCTGTAGCTCAGTGGATAGAGCAGCGGTTTCCTAAACCGGAGGTCGGCGGTTCGAGTCCGCCCAGCCCCACCACTTGATTTCATCAACAGGAAGCAGGCGATTCATCGTGACGCTGTGAGGAGCCGGAAAGGTATGCCCTGGCATCACCGTCGATCCAGCCATCGTGCATGGCAAGCCCATGATCGCTGGAACTCGCGTCTCGGTCGCCGTCGTGCTGCATCAAATCGCGGGCGGCCAAAGCATCAAGTCCGTCTGCGCGAGCTATGACCTGACCCCTGAGCGGGTGCGCGCAGCCGTGGGCTATGGGGCCAGCCTGGTCACAGACGACGAGATCTTTGTCATCTCCCAACATTGACCAGACTGCCGTCTGGGGATGCCTGGTCGATGAGAACATGCCACGCTCGCTGGCGCCCGCCCTCGGCGCCGCTGGCTCTGTCGCGGCTGACGCACGCGATGCTCATGACGGGAGTGTCTGGAACGATGCGCGTCGATGCGATCTCGCGCCCTTACGCCGCCATCGCTGCGGCGTGCAGACGAAGCAGACGCCAGCGCAGCATGAGCGCCTGCGCGGCCATCGCTCTCCTGGCCTTCAGGTGCGCTGACGCTACATTGGCGGTGAGACTCCTGGCATCAGTACCGCACTTTCGCGCATGTCGCAGAGCCCCTCACTGTGCTATGCTCCACGCAATGTCGCGCTCTGTCCCGCTTGCGCCCGCTCGCGTCCGCTCGTGAGCGCTGTTCTCAGCTACATCTGGCGCCTCTGCCTGGATCGCGCTAGGAGGATCGCGCTAGGAGGATCGCGCTATGGCTGCAGGTCTCGTCGCCAGTTCCAGCGCCCTGGGCGCCCGCGTGGGCCGTGCGCCTGGCGCGACGGCTACTGTGACGGCGCCATACACGCTGGCGAACGACTCTCACGGCTCTGATGAGGCGGAGCGCCAGCCTCCCGCCAGTGAGAGCGCGCCTGCGAGCGCATCCGCAGTGGATGGACTCGCCACCAAGTGGTCGCTGCTCGTCGTGGAGGATGACCCTGACGTCCGCATGATGCTGCACAGCCTGCTGGAACTGGAAGGCTTTACGGTCAGCGAAGCGGCCGATGGGCTTGACGGGCTGGCGCACCTGCGGGCAAGCAAGAGCCCACTGATTGTGCTGCTCGACTACAAAATGCCCCGCATGAATGGGGAGGAACTACTCCGGGCCGTGCGCGCTGAGCCTGCCCTCGTTGGCCGGGACGCGTTCATCTTCGTGACCGCAAATCTGCTGGCGTTCTCCCCCGAGCTGCTTCAGGTCGTCCAGGATGCGGCCATCCCGGTGATTCAGAAGCCGTACGCGCTCTCGACCGTGCTCGAGGAGATCGAACGCGCCGGGGCACGCCTCGAGGAGAAAGGGACTGGACCGCCAGCGTAATCAGCCAAACGTCATCAGCCAAACGTCATCAGCCAAACGTCATCAGCTCCTGCGCTCTCGGGTGGAGGAGCGACAGAGGAGCGACAGAGGAGCGACATGCGAGCAGGTCGTTAAGCAGGCACGGGAGGCCAGAGCGATGGATCGGGTGCGTCAGACTCTCCATCGCGCGTGGCGAGGGCTGCGGCGCAGCGTGCGCGCGAGCGTCACCAGCATCGCCAGCATAACCTCGGCCCTGGGGACAGCACGTGATCGGCTGACCGCAGGCAGTACAATCGCTGCCGCCGCTGCTGCGCCTGCTCCATCGGCTCCATCGGCTCCACCCGATCCACCGGTTGCGCCTGCTGCGATCGCTCGGCGGTTGCGCGGGCACGGCGCCACGCTCACCTTTGTGCTCCTCCTGTTCGCGGTCGTGCTGAATGGGCTCATCGCGCTCCGCAGTTTTCGCCTGTTGGTCGCGAGCGAGGGGCTCGTCTCGCAGACCGATGTGATCGAGGCGCATGTCGACTCCCTCCGAGCACGGCTGCTGGACGCGCGGACCAGTGATCGCGAGTATCTGCTGACTGGCGACCCGGAGTATCTTGCCCGGTACGGCGCGGCGCGCATGGCCGTGGGGATGGAGCTGGCGCGCCTTCAGGCGCTTACTGCTACGGACACCGCGCCGCAGCGGCAGCGGATCACGGCGCTGCGTCCCCTCATCAGCGCCAACCTCGCTGCGTTGCAGCACAGCGTGGCGTTGGGCGCGCAGCGGCAACCCGGCGCCGCGCTCGCCGTGCTCGATGCCGCCGCGAACGCGCATCTGACCGCCGCCACCACGGCGCTCCTCGACCAGTTGGTAGCAGCGGAGCAGCAGGAACGTGACGCCCGGCTCCACGCTGCAGACCAAAGCCTGCGGGAGGTGCAGATGACGATGGCGCTCGCCACGCTCGCCGCCATCGTGCTGGTTCTCGCGTTCTTCGTGTTTGTGCAACGCTCCCTCGCAGCCCGTGAGCGGCATCTCCATCAGGAGCAGCAGGCGCGGGCGACGGCTGAGGCGGCCGTGGCGCTCCGTGATCAGTTCCTGTCCATCGCCTCGCACGAGTTGCGCACCCCCATCACCGCGCTCCTCACTGCGGTCACGCTGCTACAGCGGCGCTTGCAAGGGGAGCTCGCGCGCGATGAGGTCCAGCGGCAGAGTTTCGCGGTGCTGCGCCGCCAGCTCGCACGCCTGGACGCGCTGATTGCGACCATGTTGGATGTCACGCGCATCGAGCGCGGTCAGCTTGCCCCGACCTGGGCGACGGTCGACCTCGTGGCGCTGGCGCGCACGGTGGTCGAGGAAGCGCAGGTGACGGCGGAAGCGCACACCATCGACGTGGAGGTCCCGACGACGCGCACGCTGCTGGTACGGGGTGATGCGCTGCGCCTCGAGCAAGCGCTTCGCAACGTGCTGCAGAACGCGATCAAATACAGCCCAGCGGGTGGCGAGGTCCGGGTGGAGGCGCAGCGCGTCGGCGCGTGGGCGGCACTGACGGTCACGGATCAGGGCATCGGCATCCCACCGGAGGCGCTCCCGCAGCTCTTTGACCCGTATTATCGCGCGCCATCGGTGCGCTCGGAACACATCAGTGGGCTGGGCATCGGCCTCTACGTGACCCGTGAGATCGTGGCGCTCCACGGCGGGGAGATCGCGGTCTCCAGCGCCGAAGGACTGGGCACGACGGTCAGCATCCGATTGCCCCTCCTGACGGCGGACGCAGAGAACGCAAAAACCGAGGTCCTGGGTACTTGACCATGAGTTCCCAGGGCCTCGGTCACCGAGCGGGGCACTCCTCCCACCATCCCCCCATGCCTCGTGCATCCCACCCCGCATGGTTCCGAACGCCCATGTGACGTGACAGTGCGCGATGGCATACGGTGCGACAACGCCCTCGGGTGGTGAATCCAACGGTATCGAGGAGGAGCGAGGCGCATCCCGCGGCTCCAAGTGTAACGCCACCGGACCACCCAGACCATCGGCGCGATGGCGTATCCTGGGTAGTCCAATGTACAGAGCGCGACGCCCGACATCGCCACGCGACGTCCAGTGTGCAACTCGGCCTCCAACAGTGGATGAGCTTTGGGGATGGTTTTATCTGCGATGGTGCGCCCCGATCGGGCGGTCGATGCGCTGGATGGACGCTCCGAGGCGAAGGCGACCGCCGCCAGCAGACCACACACCGTCGCGGCGCGGTTGAACCGTCGTCCCCAGAGCGTTGTCGGGTGGGTAGCGAAGTAGTGGCCAAATGTCACGAAGAATCCGCCCGCCGCGCCTCCGATCGCGAGCATCGAGAGGCTAAAGAGCAGCATGGATGGATAATTCGTGGCGCCCGATTGCGTGCGGGTCTGCCCCAGATCGCTAAAGAAGTTCACGAAGAACTGGTAGCCATGCGACGCAGCAGTCGGGCCAGCGCCCCCGGATAGAGGAACATCGCCGTCGTCGTGCTGACTACGAACAGCACGCAGATCGTGGCAATGACGCCGAAGGTGCGCCGAAGCTGGAACAAATGAGAAGCTTGCGGGCGCCCGTGCGCTTCATCGCGCGCCCGATCGTGTTCGGTGGTAACTGCCATGGGGTGTGTATGCCTCGGAGTGGTAGGTGTGGTGGTTCGCGTGGGTACGGTCTGACATGACCCATCCGATGATACACAAGGGCGCGAGAGTGGTCACTACCCACCGTACCAGATGTCCTAGCAGTTCAAGGGCGGCTGCCACCTGCGCGAAAGCAATCCACCACAGCGGGGCCATGCTATGGCGTCAGGATCAGCTTGCGGCGAGCGATGGCTGCTTGCAGCTCCCATGCCTCGCTGGCCCGCGCCAGCGGGATCGTCTCCCGATCGACCGTGCAGCGGCCAGCGGCGGCATGCCCCAGAATCGTGCGCAGCGCCTCGGCCTTCTGCTGCGGCGACAGGGCGTTGTTGGTGTAGCCGAGGATGTTGTGCAGCCGACTGCGCACCGTGGCCGACTCGAAGCGCGCGGTTGGCCCGGATGCCGACCCGATGTTGACCAGTCGGCCCTCGGCGCCCAGCGCCCGCACCGCTGCTTCCGCTGGCAGCCCCCAGACGGGATCAATCACCAGATGCAGCGGCCCCTGGCACGCGGCGGCGATGCGGCGAGCGAGATCGTCCACGTCGTCGCCGTTGAGATCGACCGCCGCGTCAGCGCCACGGGTGAGCGCGCGCGCCAGCCCCGCCTGATCGCGCGAGGCGGCGATGACACGCCCGGCCCCCAGCAGCTTCGCCGCCTGCACCGTCACCTGACCCACGGCGCCGCTCGCGCCCAGCGCCAACACCTGCTCGCCTGGCTGGAGCCGCCCGCGCCACGTCAGCGCCATCCAGGCGGCGATGGCGGACAGGCCAAGCGCGGCCACCAGATCATCCGGAACATCGGCGGGGAGGGGCAGCGCGGCGGACTCCTCGATGACGCAGAGCGCCGCCATGCTGCCGTCGCCGGGCTTCATCCCCGCATCGCACGAGAACCACACGCGCTCGCCGAGCCGCAGCGTCTCGGCCTCCTCGACGACGCCGACACCCTGCGTCCCTGGAATATAGGGCAATTGCGGCGCCCCAAAGTAGGAGTGGCCCGAAGCGCAGAGCAGATCGAGCGGGCTGATGGGCGCCGCCGTCACGCGAATCAGCGCCTGGCCAGCGCCCCGCCTGGGGCTGGGGCGGCGCTGGAACACGGGCGGCGCGCCATGCTGCGTCAGCACGGCGGCGGGCATCTCGGCAGGCGCCATGGCATTCTCCCGCTGACGAGGCAGGGCTGAGCATCGTCAGCCCTGCTGCTGGCTCGCATCCGGTTTGACCGCCGCCCGCTCGGTGTACCGATACGGATTGTCGAGCAGATCAACCTTCGACTGCTCAGGATTCATCACTTCATTCCAGGCGCTCTCGCCCATCTGCGAGCGCGCATACTCCACCGTTCCACCGACCGCATGCCTGGCGCGGTTCAGGCTGATGTCTTTGAGACGATGATCGTACTTGAGAACTCGGCCATCTACCAGCACGGTATGCACGTCGCCGCGCCCAGCCTGGAACACGACATGTCCATAGGGATGGATGATCGGGAACATCGCCGGACAGGCGTCGTTCTTGATCAGCACGAGGTCGGCCTGCTTGCCCGGCGTGATGCTGCCGACGATGCTGTCCATGCCCAGTGCTTTCGCGCCGCCCATCGTGGCCCAGTTGACGACCTGCTCGGCGCGCAGGAAATTGTTGACGACCGTCTCGTTGGTCTTGTGGGCCTCCATGTGGGTGCGCGCGCGGTCGGCGTTGAGCGTGGCCCGCATCGCGGAGAAGAGGTCAGCGCTCCACCACACGCTCGTATCCATAGAGAGCGAGACAGGGATGCCGAATTGGCGCACATGCCAGGTAGGCGAATAGCCCTGGCCCGCGCTGTCCTCACTCTCGCTCGACACTGAGATGGAGGCGCCCGACGCGGCGATGCGCTGGTACGAGTCGTCCGAGAGGGTGGTGGCATGTACGCAGATGGTGGAGGGATTCATGAATCCGGCGTCGGTGATCTGCTGGACGCCGACATCATTAGTGGCGCCCCATACGCCAGTGTGCGTCGTGACGGAAAGCCCAAAGTCGCGCGCGGCCTCGAAGGCGACGCGCTCCGGGAAGGCCGGATCGCCGGTGACATCGAAGGCAATCTGCATGCGGAGCAGGTCGCCGCGCCCGGCGATACGCCGCTTGATGAAGTCGGCAAACTCGGGCGTCTTCGTCCATTCCCAGGGAGCGCCCAGCAGATTACCGTAGGCCAGCACATGCCGACCGGGAATCTCCTCCAGCGCGTCCACCGCCGCCTCGGCGTACTGCGTGGTCTGCAAGCCATGCGACCAGTCCACCGCCGTCGTGACACCGGCGTCCACGGCCTCGATAGCGGAGAGTAGATTGCCGGCGTAGATGTCCTCCGGGCGGAAGATCTTGCCCCAGTTGATGTAGTAGTACATGAAGTAGTTGGTCAGCGTCCAGTCGGCGCCGAACCCACGCAGCGCCGTCTGCCACATGTGGCGATGTGTGTCGATCATGCCGGGCATCAGGATGCCCTGGGAGGCATCGATCTCGACGGCGTCATCCGGCGCGGTGAGGCGCTTGCCGACCGCCGCGATACGCTTGTCGGCGACGAGGACATCGCCCTCGGTGATGACGCCGAGCGTTGGATCGATGGTCAAGACGGTGGCGTTGCGGAAGACGACGGGGCGGCCAGGTGTGAAGTCGTCGGCGATTGGCGCGCGGTTCTGACTCATGGCGCTCACCTCATGGTGTTCTGGCCAATAGGACGCGAGCGCCGCCGCGCGACGCCAACCTCGCTCAGTCAGCGCCGGTCGCCGCCTGCAATCGCCTGCCTGGGCCGGTGGCCGCATGGCCACGGCGCCAGCGTCCTAGAAGCGGTGTAGCCCAACCATATCGAATCGAGAAACCCTGGTGTCCGCTGTACGGACACTCGTCCGCTGGCAATGCTACCTTGATGACACATCCACTGTCAAGGGGTTATGTTATGCTTGGTCTGGCCGCTGCGGCCCACCGCCTGGCAGGCGACTGAAGTCGCGCCTGGGAGGCGGCTGCGCCGCCGCGAAGCACGGCTCCGCCTGCCGCCTGCGCGGACTGGTAGACAGTGGGACATGCGCTTGACCTTTGTACGCTGGTTTCCGCACACTGGTGTGATAATCTGACGTGGCGGCGCAAGGCGAATCCGCACTTGGCGGAGATCAGCGCCGCGCGAAAGCGCTGCCTGCGGGCCGGAGAGGGATGATGCGGGAACAGATGGGGCCGGACTTCATCGAAGCGCTGGCGCGCGGCCTGGACGTCATTCGCGCCTTCGTGCCACACCGGCCAACGATGAGCCTTAGCGAAGTGGCCGCCGCCGCCGCGCTCGCCCGCCCGACCGCGCGGCGCATCCTGCTCACGCTCGAAGAGCTGGGCTATGTGCGCTCCACTGGCGGCGTGTTCGCGCTGACCCCGCGCGTGCTGGAGCTGGGTATGGCCTACATCGGCTCATCGAGCATCTGGGAGATTGCGCGCCCGCACATGGAGCGGCTCGTCGCGCGCACGGGCGAGTCGTCCTCGCTGGCCCAACTCGACGGCTCCGACATCGTCTATGTCGCGCGGGTCGCTGTCCCCAAGGTCGTCACCTTCGCGGTGACGATTGGCACGCGCTTTCCGGCCCTCCAGACCTCCCTGGGGAAAGTCCTGCTGGCGGCGCTCACTCCCGCCGAGCTGGCGCATACGCTCGCCGAGCCGAGCCGCTCTGGCGTCACGCCGCGCTGGAATCCCGAGGTGGAACAGCGGGACTGCGCCCTGCGCGAGGTACGGGCGCGCGGCTGGGCGCTGACCGACGAAGAGCTGGCGCCCGGCATCCGCTCCATCGCGGCGCCCGTGCGCGACAGCGACGCCCATGTCGTCGCCGCCCTCAACATCTGCGTCCTCGCCGCCGAGACGAGTGTGGCCACCCTCACCGAGACCTATCTGCCGCTGCTCATCCAGACCGCCGACGACATCAGCGCCGACTGGACGCTGCGCCGCAGCCGCCCGGAGATCACCCTGAGCGCCGTGTCGGCTGGCGGCTGAAGCCGTACCACGCCTCCCGCCGCTTCCACGCCTTGACACAGCCGCATGGCCTCAACTACCATGGACAGCGGACAATTGTCCGTTCTGCGGACAGGCACTCGTGACGGGAGGGTGAAGTCCGATGGCAGCGCAGGATGATACAGAGACCGCACGGCGACCCGGGCCGCTGGATGACCTGCTGATCGCTGACTTTTCGCGGGTGCTCGCTGGCCCATACTGCTCCATGTTGCTGGGTGATCTCGGCGCGACCGTCATCAAGGTCGAAAGCCCCACGGGCGACGATACGCGCACCTGGGCGCCGCCTGTGCGCGATGGCGTCGCGACCTACTATCTGGCCATCAACCGCAACAAACGCTCGGTGACGCTCGACTTCAAGCAGCCCGATGATCTGCGGCTGGCGCAGGAGCTGGCCGCCCGCGCCGATGTGCTGATCGAGAACTTCAAGCCAGGCGGACTGAAGCGCTTCGGGCTGGACTACGACACCACCAGCCAGCGCAACCCCGGCGTCATCTACGCCTCTATCAGCGGCTTCGGGACGGCCAAGGGAGCCGCGCTGCCCGGCTATGACCTGGTCGTGCAGGCGATGTCGGGACTGATGAGCCTTACTGGCGATGCGGATGGCCCCGGCTACCGCGCGGGCATCTCGGTCTTCGATGTGATGAGCGGGCTGCACGCCGCCATCGGCATCCTGGCGGCGCTGCATCACCGCGACCGCACAGGCGAGGGCCAGCATGTCGAGCTGAGCCTGATGGCTTCGGCGCTCTCCGGGCTGGTCAACCATACCTCGGCGTATGTGGCGGGCGGCGTCATCCCGACGCGCATGGGCAACGCCCACCCCAGCCTGTTCCCCTACGAGCCGCTGCCGACCGCCGACAAGGATCTCATCGTCATCGCGGGAAACAATGGGCAATTCCGCGCGCTCTGTGGTGTGCTCGGCCTCAGCGACCTTCCCGACGATCCGCGCTTCGCCAACAACGAAGACCGCACCCGCAACCGTGAGGCGCTGCGTCCGCTGCTGGTGGAGCGCCTGCGCACGAAGAGCGCCGACGAGTGGTTCCAGAAGATGAGCGCGGCGGGCGTCTCGTGCGGGCCTATCAACGACATCGCGGGTGGGGTCGCGTTCGCGCGCGCGATGGAGCTTGATCCAGTAGTGGAGGTGGGCGATGGCGACGCTGCCATCCCCATGATTCGCAATCCCATCACGTTCTCGGCCACGCCACCGCGCTACGACCTGCCGCCGCCCGCCCTCGGCCAGGATAACGATGCCATTCGCGCATGGCTCAGCCAACCGGCGGGCGCCGCCATGGGGCAGGGCTGAGCGGCCCGGCGCCTCTCCGACCGCATATCCGAAGGGGATGAACCATGGGAGACCACCCGCAGACGCCGCAGTACCCCACTGGCATCGGAACATCCGACGCCGACCGCATCTATCTGCTTGGTTACGATCTGGCCAATGACCTGCTCGGCAAGGTGGGCTTCGGCGAGCTGGCCCTCTGGCTGGCGACACAACAGCGCCCCACGCCGCAGCAGACGCGCCTCTTCGAGGCTGTGCTGGTCGCACTGGCCGACCACGGCTTCACGCCCACCGCCATCGCCGCCCGCCTGACGCTCTATAGCGCGCCCGACGCGCTCCAGGGAGCGATGGCGGCGGGATTGCTGGGCGGTGGCTCGCGCTACCTGGGCGTCACCGAAGATACCGGGCGCTTTCTGGCGGCGGTATTGGCCAGCGTCGAGGGCGACCTGCCGCAGACGGATGCGGAGTGGGACGCGCTGGCCCGCAAGGCAGTGGCCGCCGAGCGCGCCGCTGGCCGCTACATCCCTGGCCTGGGGCATCCCGTGCATAAGTCGGATGATCCGCGCACACCGGTCATCATCGCCATCGCCGAGCAGGAGGGGCTGCGTGGGCCACACCTGCGGCTCTTCGAGGCCATCGGGCGCACACATGCGGAGATTCTGGGTCGGCGGCTGCCGCTGAATGGCGCAGGCGTGTGCGGCGCCGCGCTAGCCGATCTCGGCCTGCCGCCCGCCTTACTACGCGGGGTTGCGCTGCTGGCGCGCACAGCCGGGCTGCTGGGGCATCTCGCCGAAGAGTTGCGTCACCCGATCGCGCCCGACATCTATTATGCTGTGGATCGTAACGCGGTGTATCGTCCGCCCACCGCCAGCGACGCCGAAACGAAACAGTGATCCAGTCGCCCAAGGGAGGGAGTCATGGCCAACCTGGTTGCCGTCCTCGCGACAACACACCATCCATTCTTCTACCGCGCCAGCACCGCCCCGCCAGAGAGCAGGCCCGACTTCGCGGATGAGTGGGTGCGCAAGGTGACGGCCTATCGCGAGACGCTGACCCGCGTCCATCCCGATGTGCTGGTGATGGTCGGCTCGGATCACTTCCATCAGCTCTGGTACGACAACATGCCGCAGCTCCTGATCGGCAAGGCGCCGTTCTACGATGGGAACTATTACAACGAGGAGCGCGAGTTCGGCCTGCCGCGCATGCGGCTGAAGGGGCATGAGGATCTGTCGGCGTATCTGCTGCGCCAGGGGCTGGATGCGGGATTCGATCTGGCCTTCAGCAACGAGCTGCGTGTCGATCACAGCATCACCTGCCCCATCATCACGACACGCCCGCAGGCCGACCTGCCCATCGTGCCGGTCTACACCAATATCTTCGCTCCGCCGCTGCCCCAGCCGCCGCGCTATGTGGCGTTTGGCCGCCTGCTGCGCGATCTGGTCATCAAGTGGCCCAGCGATGCGCGCGTCGCCATCATCGGCACTGGGCATCTCTCGCTAGAGCTGGGCGGGCCGCGCCAGTTTGGCCCGCACGGCCCCGACCCGGAGTTCGACAAGCGCGCCGTGGAGTGGATCGGCAGTGGCGACATCGCGGGGGCGCTGGCTGGCGTCTCGCTCGATAGCCTGTGGGAGCCGGGCAACGCCACCCATGGCTTCCTCGACTTCATGCTGATGATGGGCGCGGCTGGCGGCGTGAAAGCCGATTACGCCGATACGCTCGACCTCTTCCACACGATGGAGGCGTATTTCACCTGGTATCCGAACGGGGTGGACGCATGAGCAAGTATCTCGTCAATAAGTTCCTCTACACCATCGACCGCGATCCGGAGCTGGTCGAGCGCTATCGCGCCGATCCGAGGGGAACGGTGACGTGGTGGGAGGCCGAGCGCGCCAACGTCGTCTTGAACCTGCCGACGATGGAGCGAAGTACCTGGCTGGCGTTCGACGACGACGAGCGCGAGGCGCTGGCGACCCACGACTACGTCAAGCTGTTCGAGCTGGGCGCGTATCCCTTCCTGACGCTGACGCTCTTCATCGCGCTGTTCGAGCGCGACTACGCGGAGCCGCTGGCCTTCCAGCGCGAGTATGGGCGCAGGCTGCAACACTGGTCGCTGCCCTTTCCCGACGTCACGACGTAAGGAGCCTCT
>DATBTW010000399.1:0-12818 GCA_036559055.1 Ktedonobacterales bacterium | reverse complement strand
CCCATGCCGATAGGCTTGTTCAGCGTCGGCGCCATCCCGCCGCTGGTGAGCGCGCCCACTGCCGCGCCGCCCTGCACGATGGCATACTCGGCGCGTGGCACGCCGCGCTCGGTCAACTCCACGCCGACGAGCTTGCGGCGCAGACCCTGCGCCTTCTCTTCCATCAGCGCGTCGCGGCCAATGAAGTCCACGCCCTTATCGAGCTTCACCGTCCAGCCGAGGCCAGCTTCGAGCGGGGTGATCTCCTCGGTTAGCTCGTGGCCGTAGAGGCAATAGCCCGCCTCCAGCCGCAGTGTGTCGCGCGCGCCAAGCCCGGCGGGCAGCAGCCCCTCGGCCTTGCCTGCGTCGAGCAGCGTATCCCACAGCGTCGCGGCGTGCTCGGCAGAGCAGTACAGTTCAAAGCCATCTTCGCCCGTGTAGCCGGTGCGCGAGATGACGCACTGGATACCGGTCACCACGCCACTCTTGCAGTGGTAGTAGGCGATCTCGGCGAGCGGCGTCTCGGTCAGCGGCTGCAGGATGTCCTGCGCGCGTGGCCCTTGCAAGGCGATCAGCCCCGTCTCGTCGGAGATATTGGCCAGCGTCACGTCGGCGAGGCCTGCGGCGTGTTCGCTGAACCAGTCCCAGTCTTTGCGCATCGTGCCGGCGTTGACGACCACCATGTAGCGTCCCTCGCCACGGCGATAGATGATGAGATCGTCGAGCGTGCCGCCATCGGGCCGCAGAATCTGCGTGTAGAGCGCCTGATCGTCGGCAAGCCGGGCGACGTTATTGGGGACGAGGCGCTGGAGGTAGTCGAGCGCGCCAGCGCCTTCGACGCGAAATTCGCCCATGTGGCAGACGTCGAACAGCCCAGCGCGCTCGCGCACGGTGCGGTGCTCTTCGAGGATGCCGCTGTACTGGACGGGCATCTCCCAGCCGCTAAACTCGACCAGGCGCGCGCCCAGTGCGCGGTGCCGTTCGTAAAGCGGCGTGCGAAGGAGCTGCTCCGATGAAGCTCCCGATGCGGAATCTGCGCTCATAGACTCCCCTGTTCCTGCGTGATCTGCGTGCGTAGGCGGCATGCTATGTCCCAGGCATGCCTCATTCTAGTCGGGCTGGACGGGCTTTGTCCAGCGCGGTCCCTCACCCCAGCCTTCTCCCAGAGGCAGAGGGAGCGGAGAGTGTACGTTAGGCAAGCGAAGTCTGAAAGCCCCTCTCCCGCCGCAGCGGGGGAGGGGTTGGGGTGGGGGGCCTGGGCTAGAGCAGCAGCGCCATCGTCAACTCGTCCAGATATTCGCCGTTGCGGAGCAGCGCGTGGCGCTTCAGCCCTTCGCGCTGGAAGCCGATGCGTTCGTACAGGTGGATGGCGGTCTGATTGCGGGTGAGGACTTCCAGCTCTAGCCGCGTGACGAGGCCAGATGCGCGCGCCCAGTCCACTATACCCTGCATGAGCGCCCGCCCGACGCCCTGACCGCGCCAGCCCTGCGCCACGGAGATGCCGAGGTTAGCGCAGTGGCGGATGGCGCGGCGCTGCTTGCCGTCAGCGGTGGCCAGCCCGATGATCTGCGCGGGCGTGGCGTCAGTGACGGCGACGAAGGCCGCCCAGTTGGGGCGGATGGCCTGCTCGGCCAGAAAGACATGCTCCTGCTCCTCAGTCATGGTGAACTCGCCCGGCTCAGTCAGCAGGTTGTTGAGTGGCTCGGCGAATATGGGGGTGAGGAGCGCGATGACGCCCGCCGCGTCGTCGGGGCGCGCAGCGCGGACGCTCCAGCTAGCAGGCTCAGGGGATGGCGCGGTCATAGGCGGCTCACACCTCCGCAGGCGCGCGCGTAGTGAAAGGCAGGTGCAGTCCGGGCTGCACGTCGAGCTCGAGGCCGCTGCGCTCGCCCAGCGCCAGATGGAAGTACGCCGCTGCGCCGATCATTGCAGCGTTGTCGGTGCAGAGCGCGACGGGCGGATAGCTGAGACGCACATCCAGCGGCGCCAGATCGCGGGCCAGCCGCTCACGCAGCGCCAGATTGGCCGCTACGCCGCCCGCCAACACGACCTGCCGCACGCCTAGCTCCTCAGTGGCGCGCGTGGTCTTTGTCGCCAGCACATCCACCACCGCTTCCTGGAAGGCGGCGGCGACATCGGGCGTCGAGACGCCCGCGCCGGCGCCCAGCGCCTCGCCCGCCTTGCGATAGCGGCTGGCTCCGCGCTCAGCGGCCTGGTCGCGGCCACCCTGGGTCAGATCGAGCACGGCGGTCTTGAGTCCGCTGAAGCTGAAGTCCCACGTTCCGCGCAGCCAGGCGCGCGGCAGCGTGTAGGGATTGCGCGCGCTCGTGTCGCGCTCAGCCGCCGCCCGCTGGATGGCTGGGCCGCCGGGATAGCCCAGCCCTAGCAGCCGCGCCACCTTATCGAACGCCTCGCCGGAAGCGTCGTCGCGCGTCTGTCCCAGCAGCTCGTAGTGGCCGTGGCGCGGAATGTAGACCAACTCGGTGTGCGCGCCCGACACGACCAGCGCCAGCAGTGGGAACTGCGGATCGCCGGGCCATGCCGCCAGTGCATCGGCGGGGGCGTTTGCCGGGCGCCGCTCGTCGGCGGGGCGCAGCCAGTTGGCGTAGATGTGCGCCTCCAGGTGATTGACGCCGAGGAAGGGCAGGTCGCGCGCGACGGCCAGCGCCTTTCCGCCCGCCAGCCCCACCAGCAGCGAGCCAGCCAACCCGGGGCCATAGGTCGCGGCGATGGCATCGATGGACTCCCAGCCAGCGTTGGCCTGCGCCAGCGCCGACTCGATCACCGGGATGAGCGCGCTGAGCTGCTGACGCGACGCCACCTCCGGCACCACGCCGCCATAGCGCTCGTGGATGCTGGCCTGCGAGGCGACGACATCGGCATGAATGAAGCGACCATCTTCGATGATGGCGGCTCCCGTCTCGTCGCACGAACTCTCGATTGCAAGGATACGCATGGTCGCTGCCCTGTCACTGGCTCCGTCAGACTTCGGACGCCTGCGGGATGGTTATTTGAGGTTGGTGAAGTCGTCGGTTGTCGCTGGTGGCTTGTTATCGGCCTCCAGCCGCAGCAGCAGCCGTGCGCGCAGCTCCGTGAAGCGTTGCTGATAGGCGTCGGTCGTGATGTTTTCAGTGGACATGACGAAGGCGTCTTCGTGGTTGTCGCTGTAGTAGCGGCGGCGCACACCCGTCTGGCTGAATCCGTATTTGCGATAGAGATTCTGGGCGACGTAATTCGAGACGCGCACCTCCAGCGTGACGAAGCGCGCATGCACGGTATACGCCACGCCGATCATCGAGGAGAGCATCAGCTCGCCGACCCCTCTGCCGCGATACTCTGGATGCGCGGCGATGGTGGTGATGTGCGCCTCATTGACCATGTGCCACAGACCAGCGAAGCCGACGATATTGACGGCTTCGGGCGCGATGGCGGGCGGCACGCGTACTGGCAGCAGCGAGAGCGGGAACGGGCGATGCTGATCTTCGCGCGGCGCGGCCAGCGGCTCTGGTGGCTTGAGCCAGCCATCGCGCACGACGATGTAGTGCGCCATGCGGTTTTCCTGCAACTCCCGACGATAGGCGCTGGGCGGCCAGGGCGTGGTGTAGGCCAGCCGCTCGATCTCGACGATGCGGGGCAGGTCGGCCATGGTCATCTCATCCACGCTATAGCGCATGGGTCACCTCCTCCCCGTCGGCTCGATCTGTCATGCGTGCTGCGGTGGGCGTACTCATGCTACGGGCGCTCTTCGTGATGTTGGGACGACGCAGGTAGAGCGGCTCCAGCGCGCGCGGGTCGTCGTCGGCGCCGTGGTGAGCGCGCTGGGCGGCCAACTCAGCCAGCCACGCGCCGCGCCTGGTGGCCATCGGCGAGGTGAAGCGCGCGCGCTCGCCCAGCGCGCTCGCCAGCGTGTCGCGCGTTGCGTCGCGCCACTCGCCGGTGAAGACGACCGACGCGCGGATGCGCTCGGCCAGCGCCTGCGGCGTCGTGATGCAGTACGGCTCGCTCGCGCCGTCGTCGGCGTCGGTCTGCGGCGCCCAGATGGGCTGAGAGGAGGCAGAGTCGTAGCGCGCGGCGTAGACCTCGCCGCGGCCCGCGTCCAGTAGCGCCCAGATCGGCTCTGCGGCCAGGCGTGCGCCCCAGGCGATGACATCCAGCGTGGGGGCGCCGTAGAGCGGGACGCCCAGCGCGAATGCCAGCGTCTTGGCGGTGGCGACCGCCACGCGCACGCCGTTGAACGAGCCTGGCCCCAGCGCGACGGCTACCGCTGTTAACTCAGACATTGCGGCGCTCTGTTCGCGCAGCAGCCAGCGCGCGCGCTCCAGCAATTCGGAGCCGTGTCGCTGCCCCACGCGCCAGTTCAGCTCGGCGAGCAGCACGTCGCCGTCGGCGAGCGCCAGGCTAGCGTAGTGAGTGGAGGTGTCGATGGCAAGCAGCATCGGCTAGAGTTCCTCCGCGCTGGCGCGGGCGAATGCCGCTTGCAACTCGGCGCCGCGTGGCCCTGCGCTCGTCACGACCAGCAGGCGGGCGTCTGGCCCTTCGGCGTGTAGTTCAATGCGCAGGTAATTCGCAGGCCAGGGTAGCGGCGCTCCTGACTCCTGCGGCTCGCCGCGCTCAGCCCACTCCACGACGGAGACGCCGTCGCCCTCGAAGTAGTCTTCGAAGCCCAGCGTATAGACCTCATCGGGCGAGTCGATGCGGTAGAGGTCGAAGTGATAGAGCGGCAGCCGCCCGGTGTACTCTTTGAGAATGGTGAAGGTCGGGCTGTTGATGACCCCACGCACGCCTAGCCCCGCGCCGATACCCTGCGTCAGCGCAGTCTTTCCCGCGCCGAGGTCGCCCACCAGCAGGATGACTTCGCCGGCGGCCAGCAGCGCGCCGAGCGCCTCGCCGAGCGCACGCGTCCGCTCAATGCTAGCGCTGCGAACGCGCGTCGTCGCGGGGGCGACTCGGCGCGCCCGCGTTCTGTGTGTACCTGTACCTGTACCTGCTGACCCCGACATAGACATCCACTCTGCTCGCGCAGTTCACTGCTCGGTCTGTTTCTGCACGCGGTACTCAAAATTATAGCACCGCAATGCCGGACGGCTGAGATGATGTTCGACGCCGACTTCAGGCCAGCCGGGCGCCGCAAGAGGAGCAGAAGCGCGCCGTGGCGGGCATGCGCGCGCCGCAGGTCGGACACGGGCGCTCTGGGGCGCTGGCGCTGACGGCGTAAGGCGCCGCTGTGGGCTGAAAACGCTCGCTCTGGATGGTTTGGATGGCCGTCTGTGCGCGCTTGACCTCATCTTCCATCGCGGCGAGCCGGTCGGCGATAGCCTTAAGCGCGGGGGGCATGGCCTCGTGGCGGCGCGACAGCTCGACCACCGTTCCGGCGAGCTGATCGAGCAGCGCGGCGCGCTCCCGCTGCAGCAGCCCCAACTCGCGCTGGATGCCGCCGATGCGCTGCGTCCGTTCCGCCTCCCAGGCGGCGCGGGTGACCATCGCACCGGCGGCGCGCTTGGCATTGTCGAACATGTCCTGCATCGCTGTCTCCTCCAGATGTGGCGCTGCCCAGCTCGGGCTAAGCGTCGAGCATGATGGCCGCCGGGTAATGGCGTGTCTCCAGATGGGCGCCGCTGGACGTCAGGCGCACGGCGATCACGTCGAGCTGAAACGGCCGCTGCTCCTCGCCAGCCTCCATCAGATAGGTCTGCATGGTGAGGAGCAGCTTGCGCTGTTTGGCCAGCGTGACGGCCTCCTCAGGCGTGCCCATCGCGTCGCTGGCGCGCGTCTTGACCTCGATGCCTACCACCTGCCCCTCGCGCTCGGCGATGATGTCCAGTTCGCCGCAGCGTCGTCGCCAATTGCGTTCGAGGATGACGTAGCCAGCGCGCTCCAGCCAGGCGACGGCCAGGTCTTCGCCGCGCCTGCCGAGCGCGGAGCTGCGGCGGTTGCGCGCCTGCCCGCGCTGCCGCGCGTCGTCGGCCATGCCATCCTCCCTCGGCGTCTGGTATGCGTCATGTACGTTGTGTGGCGGCGCTGGGTGGCGCCAGCGTGTGAGCGCGCATCATGCGCTCAGTGTAGCATGGCGCCGGGCGCGCCGCTCGCGCTACCTTCGTCACACACCTCCCACGGCTAGCGTGTATGCTGAGGTCGAGGGGTGCGCTTGCCTGCCGCCCCTGCTCATCCATAGTGAAGAGGCGTGACCCATGGCGACAGAGACGCTGGTATTTGTGCATGGCTCAGGCGATTCTGGCGCGGTCTGGGCGCCGCTGATCACGCTGCTGCCCGATGTGCATGCGGTCGCGCTCGATCTGCCCGGACATGGCGCGCTGGTGGATCAGCCGGGGCCAGCGGAGATGAGCGTCGCCGACTATGCGGCGTTCGTGCGCGCCGCGCTGGAGAAGCTGGGGGCGCAGCGGCCAACGCTGGTGGGACATTCGCTCGGCGGCGCCGTCGCCCTGCGCCTGACGCTGGACGCGCCAGAGCTGGTCGGGCGGATAGCGCTGGTGGGATCGGGCGCGCGCCTACGGGTGGCGCCAGCCTTTCTGGAGGCGGCGCGCATGGCTGACCCCACTGGCGTACCTGCCATCACGCAGATGGCTTTCGCCGAGGGGCACGCGGCGGAGGCCCGGCGCTACCACACGCAGCGAGCGGGCGCCGCGCCAGGAATACTCTACCGCGACCTCGCCGCCTGTAACCAGTTCGACGTCATGGGCGAGGTTGGGCGTATCACGCAGCCTGCACTGCTGATCGTCGGGGAAGGCGACCGCATGACGCCGCCGAAATACTCCGAATATCTGGCCACGCAGATCCCCAACGCCACGCTCGCCATCATCCCGAATGCTGGCCACTACGCGCAGATCGAGCAGCCGCAGCGCGTCGCCGACGCCCTGCGCGCCTGGCTGGGGTGAGGGCCGCCGTTACGCGGCGGCCTTGGTGTAGACGCTGTTGGGCGCGAGGATGCCGATGGCGGTCAGCAACTGGGCGTCGCCGGAGTGGATGAGCTGCTGCTGGCCCACGCTGGTCTCCGACGCCACCAGCGGGGTGAGCGGCGAGACGCTGGCGGGCAGCGCCACGGGGGTATCGGGCTGGTAGCCCTTGCCATAGATCGACTGGCCATTGGGCAGCAGGAACTCCTGCGTCCCCAGAATCAGCGCCGAGCCGTCGGACAGCATGTAGCTCTGCAGGACAGTGCCGGTGCCGAAGGTCTTCTGCCCCACGACATGCACTTCAGGGCGATTGACGTGGATGGCGCCGGTCGTGATCTCAGCGGCGCTGGCGGTATCGCCATCCACCAGAATCACGAGCGGCATGGTCGTGGCGACACCGTTGGGCAGCACCGGCACCGTGCTTTGCGAGGTGCGCGTCTTTTCGATCAGCACGTTGCGGCCATTGCCACTGGCGACGAACTCGCTCGTGACCGATTGCGCCTGATCGAGATAGCCGCCGGGATTGCCGCGCAGATCGAAAATGATGCCCGCCGCGCCGTCAGCCTTGGCTTTCTGCAGGGCGGCGCGCAACTCAGAGTCGGCGTTGGATGAGAACTGCGTTAACTGGATGTCCACCAGCCCTGTGCCTGGGATGTCGTAGGTCGAGACGGTCGGCACAGTGAAGGGCGAGCGAGTGAGCGTTACATCGAAGGTTTTGGCAGGCGCCGGTAGCGGGCGGGTGATGCTCAGCGTCACCTGCGTGCCAGCCTTGCCACCGATGAGCGGGCGCGCCTGATCGATAGTGTAGCCCTTGAGATCCTTGCCATTGACGCCGACGATCAGGTCGCCAGGCTTCAGCCCACCTTTGTCCGCCGCCGAGCCAGGGAAGACCTCGTCAATGCGGATTGGCTTGTCGCCGCCACCGCTCAACTCGACACCGATGCCGACGCTGCTCTGATTCTGAAGCTGCGCGTTCTCCTGCGCGAACTGCTCGGGCGTCTCGAAGCGTGTGTGGCCGGTGTCGCCAAGCGTCGCCACCATGGCGTTGATGGCAGCATAGGCCATCTGCTTCTGATTGATGCGGCTGGTGACGACGAAGTTGTTGTTGATGTCCGTCCATGCCTGGTGGATGAGCAACTCGTTGGGTGATGAGATGTAGCGCCCCTGGTTGACGTAGGCGTTGCCGAACCAGCCTGCCCCGAACGCGAGCAGGACGAGTATCGATGTCACCACCATCTGGCCTAGAGCGCCGTTGGCCTGGCTACGTCGGTTGCGGGCCTGATCGCCTGGGTTGCTCGGCGAGGGCTGTTCAGGGGGGCGAGTATCACTCAGCACGACGGCCTCCATTGCGCGCAGACGCTTCAAAGCGGCGCCCCGCGCATGATGATTCGATCCAGGCGATGAGACGGGCTGCGCTGCGATTCAGCGTCCATGACGGAGCCATGATCAAGGGATGGCCGCCGCATGCAGTCACTTTGGTAATCGTAGTGTGAGCGGTCGGCAGCGTCAAGACGAAGTCAAGACGCCACCGACCGCTCCAAGCTAGCGCTCAGGGCTGTGTTTGCTCTAATTTACGAGCGCGCTCAGCCCCGCGTTGTAGCCGCTAGTGCTGCGCGATGTAGACCTGAGACCAGCTATGGCCCATCATCAGGCCGAACGAGTTGTACCCGAAGCCGCGCACGTAGTCGCGCGACCGCCAGTACTGCTTGCTCTGCTGGAACGGAATCCAGACGCCAGCGTCGACGATGGCCTGCTCGACCTGGTTGTACATCTGCATGCGCTTGGCCTGGTTCTGCTCGACATCGGCGGCGTCCATCTGCGCATCCAGCGCCTTGCTGCTGAACCCCCCAGAGTTATTGCCCGCTCCAGTACGGAACTGGAGACTGAGCCAGTCCTGCGGGTCCGGGTAGTCAGCCGCCCAGCCAATCTCCCAGATCGGCGCGGGATCTTGCGCGGCAGGCAGAATAATGTAGCCAACTAGCGTGGTGAATGGAACGGGCTTGACGACCACGTTCACGCCGAGCGTATCGTTCCACATCTGCGCCGCGCCCTGCGCAATCTTGACCAGGCTGGAGTCATCCTCTGGCGCATACAGATTGATCGGGGTCGGCGAACTGCCAGTGACATACGCGCAGTACGCTGGCGCGCCAAACGTTCCGGGAGGCGGGCATTTGGTCGAAACCTGCGTCATCAGGCTCTTGGCCGCTGCCTGATTGCCTGTCAGCGACTGCGTGTTGTCGGGCGCCGGGTTCTTCAGGTTCACATTGAAGCCAGGCATACCCTGCGGCACGATGTGATTGGTGGGGATAGCGCCGCCGTTCTCGATCGTGTCCACCAGCAGTTGCTTGTTCAGCGCCAGATCGAACGCTTGCCGCACCTGGAGCTGGTCAAACGGCGGAGTCTGCGTGTTGAGGCCGAAATATTCGATGAACAGGGCAGGCGAGCTGTGAAAGTCGGCCTGGCCGCGCGCAAAGCTATACTGGTCGGCTGGCACTTCGGTGTAGTCGTAGTTGCCCGCGCGATACTGCGTGTATTCCTGGTCCACCGACGGCAGCAGCGGCCGGTTCACCTGCGTCAGCGACAGGTTCTGCCCAAACGCCTTCTCCCAATTGGTGTTTGGCACGAACGTGAGCTTCGTACCGCCGCCATAGGACGACAGCTTGAAGGGGCCAGATGTGCCGCCCTGATCGAGGTGATCGACCCACGTACCGCCCGCGTAGGCTGGATTCTGGATGAAGGACTTCTCGACGACATCGGCGGTCGAATAGGTCAGGGCATCCAGGAAGTAGCTGATGGGCGCGTCGAGCCGGATGCGGAGCGTCTGGGCGTCCAGCACATCCAGACCCTTGCGAGGGTCGTCGCTCGTGGCGATCATCGAGCTGATGGCGCCGCTGGCGCGATCCGATGCGCCGAGGATGTGGCCGAGGTAGGTTGGCCCGGCCTGGTAGCAGTTGCCAGCCGCCTGATAGGTCTTGGCGCTCTGCACGGTGCAGAGGTCGGGAGCCAGCGCGCGGTCGATACTGTAGGCGAAGTCAGCGGCTGTGATCGGCTTGCCATCGCTGAAGGCGAGGTTCTGGCGCAGGTGGAAGGTGTAGATCGTGCTGGTCTGATCGACATCCCAGTTCTTCGCCGCGTCGCCCACCACCTGATAGGTGGAGGAGAACGTCACCAGCCCCATGTAGAGCATGTTGATGTTGTTGGCGTCGTAGATCGTGCTGACAGCAGCAGGGTCGAGCACCTCATTGTGGCCAAACGAGCCAACGGCGCTCACATATGGCCAGGTGAAGGTCTGACTCGCCGCAAGGGGGTTGCCGCCCTGCTGGCCACCCAGGCTACCGCTGCATGCCGAGAGCATGAGCGTGAGCGCGGCGAAGATCAGCGGGAGCGTGCGTGTCGCCGCCGATCGCTTCGTGCGCCCGATGGGGGTGGTGGAGGCGTGACTCCACCGGGATAATGCCTCAAGCCCGCGCATGCGTGGTGAACCTCCCAGCCCCCTGGCGCCGCGCACAGCGAGCATCCATATCCTGCTCGCAACGCGCGTGATTTCGGCGCGCTGCGAACAGGCCGCTGTTCAGCAAAGGGGGCGTCATGAGCCTTGGCCAAGTGATGACGATGCCTGTTGAAGCGACATGCCACGCGATTGTACGCAAGCGCGCTGGCTATGTCAATCGCGCTAGCCCGCTCGTCATAGTGCGGCCCTCACCCCAGCCCTCTCCCAGAGGGAGCGGGAGCAGGAAGGGTTGCGCGCGGTGAGGGCTTGGCTCCGCAGTGATCTCCCCAGCCCTTGACGCCATCCACTACTATCATGTAAACTGAGTTTTAGGGTGCTAAAAGTAGAGTTTTGGGAGGTGGCACAATGGCCCCCGATCTACGCGAGCTTTCCCCGCGCGCGGTGGATTGCCTCAAGACGGTCTATAAGCTGACCGAGCGTGGCGAGCGTGTCACCACCTCGGCGATGCGCGAGCGGCTGGCCGCGCTAGAGCCGAGCGGGCAACTCAGCGACGCCAGCGTCACGCAGCTCTTCAAGTGGCTGAGCGAGCATGGCTATTTGCGCCACACTCCCTATCGCGGTGTCGAGCTGACGCCCGCTGGGCTGCACATCGCGCTGGAGTTGGTGCGCCATCATCGCCTGCTGGAACTCTTCCTGACGCAGGTGATGGGCTACTCCTGGGACATGGTGGATGCCGAGGCCGAGCGGCTGGAGCACGTTATCTCCGAGGAGTTCGAGGATCGCATGGATACTCTGCTAGGGCATCCGACGGTCGATCCGCACGGCGACCCGATCCCCAGCAAGTCGGGCGAGGTCGCCATGCCAGCGACGCAGCCGCTCTCTGATCTGGAGCCAGGCGAAGAGGCGGTGGTGCAGCGTGTCAGCGACGACGACGCGGAGCAACTGCGCTATTTGACGACGCTGGGCATCGCGCCGGGGATACCGGTGCGACTGCTCGACCGCGAGCCATTTGGCGGGCCGCTGCGCGTGCAGGTGGGCGCTGGCGAGGCGTGCGTGGAGCGCGCGATGGGGCCGCAGCTGGCGGCTGGCATTCGCGTGGCGACGCTCGACCGCTGACGAGGCCGTGGTTCAGTTGGACGCGGCGGCTGACGTGTAGCGATGACGAATAGCTCTCCGGTGAGAGGCGAGGCAGGCGATGGATGCTGGGATGCGGCGCGTGATGGATCGCGCGCGCGGTGGATGGCTCGCGAGGCGGTTGGACGCGGGGCTGGGCGCGCTGAGCAGCGAGCGCACGCTGGCGCGCGCCCAGGCGCAACTCGACGCGCCCCAGCGCTGGACCGTGCGCCGCGCGCTGCCGTTCCTGGGGCCAGCCTTCATCGCCGCCGTCGCCTACGTTGATCCCGGCAACTTCGCCACCAACATTCAGGCCGGCTCCGCGTATGGCTACACGCTGCTGTGGGTTATTCTGGCAGCCAATCTGGTCGCCATCCTCCTGCAAACCCTCTCGGCCAAGGTTGGCATCGCCACGGGAAAGAATCTGCCTGAGCTATGCCACGATTACCTCCCGCGCGGGCTGAACTACGCGCTGTGGGGTGTGGCTGAGTTGGCTGCGATGGCGACCGACCTGGCGGAGTTCCTGGGCGCCGCGATTGGGTTCAACCTGCTGCTGCATGTGCCGCTGCTGGTGGCTGGCCTCATGACGGGCGTCGCCACGTTTGGCATTCTGGCGCTCCAGCGCTTCGGCTTCCGACCCATGGAGATCGTCATCGCCGGGCTGATCGGCGTCATCGCGGGAAGTTATCTGGTCGAGGCGGTGATGGCGCGGCCCGATCTGCGGCAGATCGCGTATCACGCGGTCACGCCGCAGTTTGGCGGCGCGGGCGGCGCGGTGCTGGCGGTGGGCATCCTCGGCGCGACGGTCATGCCGCACGTCATCTACCTGCACTCCGCGCTGACACAGGGGCGCATCCCTTTGCGCGACGCTGCGGATGCGCGGCGCGTCTTCCGCCTGGAGCGCTTCGACATCTGGCTGGCGCTGGGCATCGCCGGGCTGGTGAATGGCGCGATGCTGGTGGTCGCGGCGGCGGTATTCTTCTCGTCGGGCCACACGACCATCACCCAGCTTGATCAGGCTTATCGCACGCTGACGCCTCTGCTGGGTCGCTCCTCCTCTCAGCTCTTCGGCGTGGCGCTGCTGGTCTCTGGCCTCTCGTCCTCCACGGTGGGGACGCTGGCGGGCCAGGTGGTCATGGGCGGCTTCCTGGGCTGGCGTATCCCCACATTCGTGCGGCGCGCCATCACGATGGCGCCCGCGCTGGTGGTCATCGCGCTGGGCTTCGATCCGACGCGCACGCTGGTGCTGAGCCAGGTCGCGCTGAGCTTCGCGCTGCCGTTCGCCGTTGTCCCACTCATCTACTTTTCCAGTCGCGCCGATGTGATGGGCGATCTGGTCAATCGCGCCTGGACACGGCGGCTGG
>DATBTW010000398.1:0-31467 GCA_036559055.1 Ktedonobacterales bacterium | reverse complement strand
TCGATCCGACGCGCACGCTGGTGCTGAGCCAGGTCGCGCTGAGCTTCGCGCTGCCGTTCGCCGTTGTCCCACTCATCTACTTTTCCAGTCGCGCCGATGTGATGGGCGATCTGGTCAATCGCGCCTGGACACGGCGGCTGGCGTGGGGCGTCACGGCGGGCATCATCCTGTTGAACCTCGCGCTGCTCTGGCAGACCTTCACGCCGCGCGTGTAGCCCCCCCATCCTAACCCCTCCCACGCCGCAGTGGGAGAAGGTTGGAGCGTGGTCGCCTGCTCGCTCACATTGACGCGGATGAGCGCGCGTGTTACCATCGGCAAGATAGTAGCTCGCGTATATCAGGCCGCGTCAGGCTTGCGCCGACAGTTACCTGCGCGCGTCGAGCAGATGATTTGACTTCCAACCACCACGACAGGATAGATAGGCCCCCCATGCGTTCTCTGACCTCACCTCATGGCTTCAGCCGCGCGGTATCGGCGCGCGTTTCAGCCGTTGTGATCGCGCTAGCGTGCGTGCTGGGGTTGCTGCTGGCGGGCTGCGCGCCCAGCGCCACCAATGACCCCGTGCTGGCGATGCGGGTCAATGGTATACCGGTCACGATGTCGAGCTACCAGCAGTTGCTGGCGCTCTTCGACGCCAGCGCTGCCTTGCAGGGTAGCGGCACGAGCGCTCCGCTGGCGTGGCAATCGCCGGGCGCGCGGCAGACACTGGCCTCAGCCAAGACCGAGACGGCCAACTTCTTCGAAAATACCACCGTCATCAAGCAGCAACTCGACGCGCAGCACATCACCGTGACGCAGAAAGACATCGACGCCGCCAGGGCGCAACTGGAGGCGCAGATTGCCCAGGCCGCCGCGCAAGCGAAGAGCGCCCCGACCAATACCGGCTTGCAGGCGCTGGTGGACGCCGCCACGCCCGACGCCATTTCGTTGCTGGCCCAGCAGCAAGCCTATACCGTCACGCTGGCCGACAAAGGCTCGGCGCCGACGGTGCAGGCGCGCGGCATCCTGGTGAGCACGCTGAAAGACGCCAACGGCATCGTCGCGGCGGTCAAGAGCGGGCAGGACTTCGCGACGCTGGCGCGTACGAAGTCGCTCGACAGCGCCAGCGCGGCCAAAGGCGGCGATCTGGGTATGGTTTACCCCGGCCAGTTTGTCAGCGCTTTCGATACCCAGGTCTTCAAGGATCTGAAGGGCGATGGCGTCGTGATCGTTCCGTTCACCAACGACTACGGCGTGTTCCAGATCACGGGACGCAAGCTCTCGCCGCTGAGCGCCGTCAAAGACGCGCAAACGCAGAATCAATACCTGACCAGTTGGGTGACGAATGTCCTCATGCCGCAGGCGCACGTCGATCTCTACGTCAACTAACCCGCTGCGCCGCGCTGGAGAGAGGACAGGATGGACACGAGCGTGATTATCGCGGTGGGGCTGGGGCCGGGCCGCTGGGAGGACCTGACAGTCGAGGCGCTCGACCACCTGATGTCCGCCGCGCACGTCATCTGCCGCACGACACGGCATCCTACGGTAGACATGCTACGCGAGCGGCGGCCCGATCTCCAGATCGAGTCATTCGACGCGCTCTATGAGACGATTCCCAGCTTCGGCGAGCTCTATCCCACGATGGCGCGCACGCTGCTGGAGCGCGCAGACGCGCTGCCCCCAGGCGAGCCGCTGCTCTACGCCACGCCGGGGCATCCGTTGATGGGCGAGGAGTCGGTGCGCCTGCTGCGGCACGAGGCGGCGGCGCGCGGCGTGCGCGTGCAGGTGGTGGCAGGGCTGTCATTCGTCGAGCCAGTCTGCGCCGCGCTGGACTTGAATCCGCTGGAGCGCGACCTGCAATTGCTCGACGCCACCGCGCTGACGACGCTCTCCACTGAGGCGGTGATGGGCGCGCTGCTGCCGACCAAGCCCGCGTTAGTCGCCCAGGTGTACAATCGACGGCTCGCCAGTGGCGTGAAGCTGGCGCTGAGCGAACTGTATCCAGAGGATTGGGAGGTGGCGCTGGTACAGTGGGCGGGCATGCCTGATCGTGAGGTCGTTCGCCGCATCCCCCTCTACGAGCTGGATCGCGATGAGGGCGCCGACCACCTGACGACGCTCTACCTCCCTCCGCTGACGCCACTGGCCGCCACACGCGCGCCCGAGGGGCTGCGCTACATCGTGCAGCGGCTGCGCGCGCCGGATGGCTGCCCGTGGGATCGCGAGCAGACGCATCAGTCGCTGCGCCGCTACGTGCTGGAGGAGGCCTATGAGGTCGCCGAGGCCATCGACGAGTTGGACGGCTCGCCAGAGCAGGCCGAGAAGCTGGCGGATGAGTTGGGCGATCTGCTGCTCCAGGTCTATCTGCAAGCTGAAGTCGCCTACCAGGAAGACGCCTTCCACCTGGGCGACGTCTACCAGTTCATCAGCGAGAAGCTGATCCGCCGCCATCCGCATGTCTTCGGCGATATCGCCGTGCGTGACGCCGAGCATGTCGTGCGCAACTGGGAGGTCATCAAGCGGCAGGAGCGCATCGATCGCGGCGAGGAGGTGGCGCAGGAAAGCGCGCTGCGTGGCATCCCGAAGAGCGCGCCCGCCCTCTACCAGGCCGCTGAGCTGACCAAGAAGGCCGGCAAGGTCGGCTTCCGCTTCGGCCAGCCGGGCGACGCGCTGCGCAAGGCGCAGGAGGAGCTGGCGGAGCTGGCCGAAGCGGTGCAGGCCAGAGGCGCGTCAGAAGGCGAGGCGCCGACCAGCGCCGAGCAGGCCGAGCTGGGCGATACACTGTTCGCGCTGGCGGCGCTGGCGCAGCGGCTGGGCGTCCGCCCGGAGGATGCGTTGCAGCAGGCCAATGCGCGCTTCCGCAAGCGCTTCGAGGCGATGGAGGCGCTGGCGCATAGCCGCGAGCAGACGCTCGAGGCGCTGGACACGGCTGGCTGGCTGGCCTTGTGGGCCGAGGCGAGGGCGGGCGAGTAGACAGTTCGATGTCACGCTCGCCCTCAGGTCATGATAGTGGCAGTGAGCATGTACGTGGAGGAGCGAGCATGAGCTGGTTTCGGTTCGGGCGACGCAAGAATGGTGGGGCTTCGACGGACACGCGGCAGAAGACAACCGACGCCGTGGACGATAGGCGCAGATTGCAGGACGCGCCCTACGTGTTGCCATCCGACGACAAGGAGATCAACCGGCTCGACTTCCAGCATTACATGCTGCGCTATGCCCTGCGCGGCAATTTCGCGGCGCCTATCCAGCGGCCTATGAGCATCCTCGATGTCGGCAGCGGCACGGGACGCTGGGCGACCGAGATGGCGCGCCTCTTCCCTGACACGAACGTCATCGGCACAGACATCGTGGCGCCTAACCCTGAAAACACGCCTTCGGATGACGGCGCGCGGCCGGACAACTATGCGTTCATCCAGGGCAACGTCCTGGAGGGGTTGCCGTTCGCCGATGGCGCCTTCGACTACACTCACATGCGGCTGCTGCTCTTCGCTATCCCGGAGGCGCGCTGGCCCGACGTCACTCGCGAGCTGGTGCGCGTCACGCGCCCCGGCGGCTGGATCGAGCTGGTAGAGACTGGTCCCCAGCGCAACGGTGGCCCGGCCATGGATCAGATCGTCAACTGGATCACGCAGGCCAGCCTGAAGCGCGGCATCAATCCGCTACTCGGCCCAAGCATCGGCGGTTTCCTGGGCGAGGCGGGCGTTCCGAATGTGAGCGCGCGCGAGATCGCGCTGCCAGTCGGCGCCTACGGTGGACGTGTGGGGCGGCTCGCCGAGACGGACGTCTTCGGCGTGCTACAGGGCGTCAAGGGGCTGGTGGCGTCGCAGAATCTGGCTACTCCGGAGCAATATGACAACGCTGTGATGGCCGCCAGAGCCGACCTGAACAACTACCAGTGCGCGCTGCCGTTCTACATCGCGTATGGTCAGCGGCCAGGGTAGGCGGCGCTTGGCTGGCGATTGAAATCGCGCCTGGGAGGCGGCTGCGCCGCAGCGAAGCCCGCGCAAGCTGGTGGACTCATTCGTTGGGGGCGGGGGAAGGATCGATAGGCGCCGCCTCCAGCGCGGCATCCTCGTCGGCGTATTTGATGCGCTCGTGCTCACGCTGGGCGCGCTCGATCTGGTTGACCCAGCCGAAGAACACGATGCTCATGATGACGATGTCGAGGATGTTCCCCGGCACGGCCAGGATGCCTCCGCCGACCTGCTGATCGGCGATCACCGAGAGCCAGCCGACGACGCGCGGGGCGTTGGCGTAGGTCTGGTAGAACGGACCAGCCGCGAATAGCGTGAAGATGCCGAAGACATCTAGCGGGAGGCTCTCCGCGGCCAGATAGAGGATCTGCATGGGCGACGAGAGGCGATGGTGCTGGTCAGCCGGGGTCAGCAGCGGCCACCACGTCAGCACGCCCGCGATGAGAAAGGTTAGCATCTGGAGGTCGTGCAGCGGGGCGCTGTGCAGCGCGGCCTCGTAATACGGGCCAGCGTGCCAGACCAGAATGAGCATGTTGAAGAGGACGACAGCGACCACCGTGAAGAGCGGATCACGTCCGGCCTCGCGCAGCTTGCGCGTGGGCAGCAGGCGATAACCCAATGTATCGGGCAGGCCAAGCATCAGCAGCGGCGCGACGGCAGTGATGATGATGAAGAGCTGCAAGGTATGCGCGGCGAAGAGGTAGCCGCGTCCCAGCGCGTCGAGCGGCGAGATGAGGGTGAGCGCCAGCAGCGCCCACGCCGCGACGAAAGTGATGATGTAGCGACGCGCGACCGGCTCATCGGGCTGGTAGCGCGGGCGCAGCGGGCCGATGGCGATGAGATATGCCGCCAGCAGCGCAATCAGGAAGACGATGGTCGCGGGATCGAATGTCCATGAGAAGGGCGATGGTGGCTGTGGCATGAATCCGTCCAGCTAGAGTACGCCGAATGAGCGCCTCGGATGGTGATGTCTCGTTGAGCGTTGGTAGCGTCTCAATTATAGCGCCTACGCAAAATGGACGCGGCCGCCATGGACTGGCCCTGGCGCTGCCGCACGGTCGGGCGCCGTGCGTAGCGCGAGCATGCTATGCTTGGAATGATAAGTGTCGCGCGTTAAAAGAGCGAGTGAGCATGCTATGAGTTCCCCAAACGATCAGCTTCCGACGTCGCGCCCGCGCACGCGCGCCGAGGTCGAGGCCGCGCTGAACGGCATCAGCCCGCGTCGCCAGGCATTCAATCGCGGCGTGAGCGTGCTGGCGGATGGCGCGCTGGGGTTCCTCTCGCAGCACTGGCTGGCGCTCGTCAATGGCGCGCTGATCGCCTTCATTGGCCTGTCCGTGCTGGCGCCGGTTGGCTATTCACTGGGGCTGACCGGGCCGAGCGCCGAAGTCTTCACCATTTATCGCTTTTTCTGCGGTCAAACGCCCTCGCACTCGTTCTACATCGCGGGCTATCAGATGTGCCTGTGCTCGCGCTGCCTGGCCATCTATAGCTCACTGTTGATGGTTGGCCTGCTCATCGCGCTGGCTCGCCACACGCCGCAGCGTCGCTTCATCCGCCCCATCAGCTGGAAGTTCTGGGTCATAGGGATGATTCCAATGGCGCTGGATGGCGGCACGCAGCTCTTCGGCCTGCACGAGAGCAATCTGTTTTTGCGCTTATTGACAGGCGCCATCTTCGGCGTCATGACTGGCTGGTTCATCTTGCCGCAGATCGAGCATCCCGATACAGAGCAGCCAACTACCCCTGCCGCCGCTCGCGCCAGCTAGCCTTGCGCCGACTCGTGAGCGGGGCTATTTGCTGACCGACCAGATTGTTAGGGTGTTGGCGGCGGCGTCGGTGACGAGCAGTTTGCCGCCGTCGGGCGACCAGAGCAGGCTCAGATTCGAGGCGGTGGGGTCGCTACAGCCAGGGTCGCCATCGGAGAGTTTCATCCGCGCCGAGCCAATCACCGAGCCAGACGTGGTATCGCGTAGCTCGACGTCCTCGCCCTGCCGCGCGAAGCAGGTCACGCTGGCCAGCGCGCTGCCCGCCGGATTCCATGCGACCTCCGCCCAGCCATAGGCGCCGACCGCCTCCTGCACTCGCGCCAGCGCCACATCGCGCGCGGGGACGGCGGGCATGTTGGCCGGCTCAGCGATGGCGGGGCCATCGGTTCCCGAGGGGGCGCTGACAGCCGAGAGCGCCTTGACAGGCGTAGGCAGGGTCACGCCCTCGGTGAGTGTCGTGGCGTGCGCGCCATCCGCTGACCACGAGGTGAAGGTTGTCACGAAGACGCTGCGCCCTCCACCGACTCCCGCCGACCCTGACCCAACGACCAGTCCCGGCTGCCAGATGGTGAAGGGCGCGGAGCCATCTGGCTGGCCCACGGGATAGCGCGCTCCGGCGTTGGCGGGCAACTCGCTCAGCGAGCTATACGCGCCCACCGTCGGTAAGGGCAGGCCATCGGCTCCCCAGGCGAAGATGACGCCGGGGGCAGTTGTATAGCCCGCAGTCTGGTTGCCACTGGTGATGTGCCAGACCGGATGCGCAGTCGTCGCGCCGTCCAGCGAGTCGAAGAAGCCGGTGTCGCCGCGAATGATCTCTGTGGCGCCCGTCTGGGGGTTGAGCAGCAGCAGGCCAGAATCGAGCATGGCGTCGGGCGAGGTGGGAGTGGGGGAGTTGAAGACGGTGTAGGCCATCGCAAACCACACGGAGTCAGGCGACCAGCCCAGCCCGTGTACGGCGACATAGCCATCCGTGCCGTGGGCGCGCAGCTCAGAGACTTCCGGCGTGGTGACGCCGATCAACGGTTCGATGGGTGACATCTGCACGATCGCACCGGTGGCGCTGTTATAGATGGCCAGCCCGTGACCGCAGCGCGCCAGACCCTGCTTGAGTTGCGTGCATGGCGTGAAGGCGCCGATAATCGCGATGCGCGAGCCGTCGGGTGAGAAGGCGGTATCTTGCGGCTGCATCAGTCCGACGGTGGTGTCGGTGGAGATAGAGATGGCCGAGGTGAGCGCATCGCGCGCGGGAGCGCCAAAGATGCTGAGGGTGAGCCGCTGCGTCGCCGCCAGCGCGCCGATCACCGCCATGACGATGAGCGCCACCGAGATAACCGATAACCACAGAGGGCTTTGTCTGGGCGGCCTGTCGGCGCGGTCCATGCTCTACTCCTCAGCGATACGGCGCTCTATGATAACCGTGGCGATGCTGGATAGATAATGCCGACGTTGCTCCTCGGCGGCAGGGCAAAAGGGTGTTATGAGGATTACGTCGCAAATCGACAAACGCTTACAACTCGCTAACGCTTTGCCCCATTGTACATGAAGCCGCCCGCTCCGTACATCCTCACTTGAGGGACGACGCGAGCGGGCAGATTGTTCTGGCGATGTGGCCCGGTGTTGGCGGCTCAGGCGGTCAGCACGGTGAAGACGCTAGCGCCGTGGCGCTGGACGGCTGGCACCAGCCCGCCCTCAGACTGGAGTGCGCGCACCATCGGCGTCACCTCTTCGGCGTGGAAGGTCTTGCCGCTGGCCAGATCGCGCACGATGCCCGACTTCAGATCGACCTCCAGCTCTGCGCCCTCTCCTACCAGCTCGTAGAACGCAGGGTTATGGATGGTCAGGAACGGCAGCGCTTCGTTGACGAGATTGCGCTTGTGGATGAAGGCGTAGCTCCTGGCGATGATGACCTGGATGCCCACGCCTTGTAGCGCCCAGACGGCCATCTCGCGCGAGCTGCCGCTGCCCCAGCCTTCATCCGCCACGATGATATTGGCGCCGGCGCGGGCGCGCTCGCGGAACTCTGGGCGCACATAGTAGAAGGCTTTATCGCCAAGCGCCTCGGTCGAGGTCAGGTGACAGAACTCGCCGGGAATGATGGCATCGGTGTCAACGTCCGCGCCGAAACGCTGTACCCGGCCACGCACGACGCTTCCCGCGCTCTCCGCATGCTCCTCGGCAGCCGCGCGCTGCTCGATGGTCATCTCAGGCGTGGCGGTCGTGATCACAGGCGTGGCGCGCTTGTCGCTACGTTGCAGGATGCTCGCTAGCCGGTCGCGGTCTACCCGCTCCAGCAGGGCGCGCGGATCGGCCAGCCGCATGTCGAGCGCGCTTGCGGCCACGGTGGCGGCGCTGGCGAGCCACGCCAGTGAGCCTTCGCCCATGCGGTTCTCGAAATTGCGATTCTGCGAGCTGAGCCAGGTTTCACCCTTGCCAGCTTTGCGACTGGCGACGCCCAGGCACATCGAGCAGCCAGGCGGGTCCACCACGAAGCCCGCGCGCTCATAGATCTCCCACAGCCCCTGCTTGGCGAAGTACTCCTGGATCAGCAGATCGCCTGGCACGACGATGCGCCGCCCGCTCTCCATCGGGACGGGCGTCGCGCCATCGGCCATCGCGGCCTCCAGCACGAGTGCGCCCAGCGCCAGCTCTTCCTCGGTAGTGGTGCAGGCGCCGACGAAAGCGCCATCGAGTTGCTGACCAACCAGCTCCGTCACGTCGAAGACGTTATCGGGTGAGAAGGGTTTGGCGACCTGCGGGGCCAGCGCCGCCAGATCGATGGGATAGTGCGCGAGGTAGGGCGCATCGTCGTCAGCACGGAAATAGAGCGCACTGTCGTTGTAGCCGCGCCGCCGCTGCGCCAGCCACGCCGCCACGATCCCGTCGGCTTCAAAGATGCCATTCAGGCCGCCGAACTCCGCCGTCATATTGCAGATGGTGAAGCGCATGTCGGTACTGAAGCGGTGCGCCGCCGACCCGCGATATTCCACGGAGCGCTCCATTGCCACGGTATTGCGGCCCAGCGCGCCGAGCGTGCGCAGGATGACGTCTTTACCGCCGATGCCGAATGGCAGCTCGCCCTCGTAGTCCACGGCGATGGCCTCGGGAACCTCCAGCCAGGTCTCGCCGAGTGTCATGGCAACGGTGATGTCGGCGCCGCCCAGCCCGATGGCGATGGCGCCCAGCCCGCCATGCGAGCTGGTATGTGAGTCGGCGCCCAGCACGATCTCGCCCGGCTGCGCCAGATTGCGGTAGAAGCGTGTGTGCATGATGGTGACGTTGGCGTCGTAAAAGTGCTTCAGCCCGCTCTCTTTCGCGAACGAGCGCGCGAGGTCGGCCAGCTTGCGCGTGCGCGCGTCGTTGGTGAGCGTGATGGGATCGACGGTATGGTCGAGCGCCAGATAGAAGCGCTCTGGATCATGCAGCTTCGGGCGACCGAGCATCGTATAGGTGCGGTCCATACCGTTCCAGGCCAGCTCGCTGGCGATGGTCCAATCGACGCGCACGCGCAGGATGTCGCCAGTCTCGACCCAGGGCCGCTCCAGGTTGACGGCATGGTGCGCGAGAATCTTCTGGGTGAGGGTCATGGGACGCTGAGGCTGGGTCATCTGAGATTGTACTCCTTCGTACCCGCGCGCCACGCGCGCCGTGGTTGGTTCGAGGCGGCTGCGATGCCGCGTCACTCAGTATATATCGGCGAGAGCGATCACGGTCAGGGCAGGCGCAGCGTCACGCGGAATGTGCGAATCTCGAATGGGCGCAACTGGCAGCGCCATCCCGCTTCGCTCGGCTGAGGAGCGTCGTGCGAGGCCACCGCTGACGCCTGCCACAGGTCGAAGGCCGGGCTGACCCCCTCCACCATCGGGCGCTCCAGCAGGTCCGTCTCGACCACGCTGGCGATGGAATATGCGCAGGTGATCTGCGCCGCGACACGGCTACCGTTGGACTCATAGAGCCGCACGATCAGATCATCGCCCTCGGCGGCGCGCTTGACCGCCTCGATGACGACGCCGGCGCCATCGACGGCGAAGAACGTAGGCGGCGCGCTGGCGGCTGAGGGTGGCTGTGGCTTCGCGCCTTGCTCGTCGCGCAGCGGGCGGATGAGGCGCAGCGGGCGGTTGAGCGCGTAGCCATGCGCGACTACTGCGCCGGCGGGCCACGCGCCCAGATGTGGGAGCAGACTGAACGTGACCTCGTGCGCGCCCTGGTCGGCGTCGGGGTCGGGCGAGGTCGGCGAGCGCAGCACGGTGAGCCGCACGACGTTCTCGCGGATGTCGTGGCCGTAGCGACCATCATTCAGCAGCGCCACGCCGTAGTCGCCCTCCGAGAGGTCGACCCAGCGATGCGCCACTGTCTCGAAGCGCGCCTGATCCCACGAGGTATTCTGGTGGGTCGGACGGCTGATGCTGCCATACTGAATCTCGGAGCGCGCCTGTGTCACGCGCAGGTCGAGTGGGAAGGCCACCTTGAGCAGGATGTGATGCTCGCGCCAGTCAATGCGCGTGGCGAAGTCGATGCGCGCGAGGCCGCGATAGAGCGAGATGTCCTGCTCGATGACGCTGTTCAAAAACTTGCGCATCACATGCACAGTCGCGCGTAACGGGCCGTGCTCCATGAGAGTCACTTGCGCCGCGTCCATCGCGTAGGGCTTGCGCGTGTAGCTCGCGTCGATGTCCCAGGCGTCGAAGTTGCGCGGGCGATCTTCGAAGGCGATGAACTGATTGCCCACCTCCCCTACCTGCATCAGCTCGCGCCCGCCCTCCACGCGCTTATCCAGCAGCGACGTGATCTCGCCAGCGGCATTCAGCGTCAGGCGATAGAGCGCGTTTTCCAGCACGGCCCCGCCATCTTCTGTCGCTGTCGCGCTGGGACGTGTCAAGTCAGCCGGGCGCGAGTGCGGCTTCTCCGGCGCTCTTGTGCGTTGCGCCAGCCAGCCGCGCCCGGCAATGGGCGGCGTCTCATAGAGCGCTGTTCGGGCGCCGTCCGCCGACGGGACGACCTGCATGGCAAGCGCAAGCGTAGGCGCGACTTCGTCGCGCTCCAGCGTCAAGGCCACCAGCGCCGCGTCGCCCGGTGTGGCGAGCGGGCTGGGATTGTGGATCAGCCAGGCGCTATCGTCTGCGCGCGGCGTCGCGGCTGATGTAGTCAAGTCGCGCTCTACCGCACTGATGAAGCCGTCCAGGCGCTCGGCAAGCGCCGTCAGCGCCACGCGGGCGTCGGCGTAGACCGGGCCGATCGAGGAGCCAGGCAGGATGTCGTGGAACTCGTGCAGCAGCAGCGTGCGCCAGGCGTCATCCAGCGTGGCGCGTTCGTCCTGCGCGTCCGTCCCCGTCATGCGCGCCTGCGCCCAGCGTGCGGCGTCGAGCGACTCGGCCAGCAGCAGCCGCTCCTCGTTGCGGCGGTGCAGGCGCTTGAGCCACGCCTGGGTGGTGTAGACGCCGCGATGATATTCCAGGTACAGCTCGCCATCCCAGGTGGGTAGCGTAGCGTCATCCCAGACGCGCTGGCGCAGAGCATGGAAATAGTCATCCGCGCGGCCCAGCGTCACCTCGGGCAGGCCGGGCAACTCGCGCAGCGCGCGGTAGCTCTCGATGTGCTGGCGGGTGGGGCCAGCGCCGCCGTCGCCGTGACCGTAGATCAGTAGCAGGTCATGGTTGCGTGGCTTGTCGCGATAGCGCCGCCACAGCGCGTGGACGGAGGGCGCATCGAGCCGGGCATTGTAGGTGTCGGTGTCGAACTCCGGATTGATGGGCAGCCACGGTGTCGTGACAAAATGCGCCAGCGTCTCGCTACCATCCAGCCCACGCCAGCGGAATGTGTCGTAGGGGATGCGATTGGTGTCGCTCCAGCTCATTTTGGTGGTCATGAAGGCGCGCAGCCCCGCGCGTAGCATGATCTGCGGCAGGGCGTAGCTATAGCCGAAGGTATCGGGCAGCCAGAGCGTGTCATACTCGTCGCCGAAGGTCTCGCGGAGGTAACGCTGGCCATACAGCACCTGGCGCACCAGCGACTCGCCGGAGACAAGGTTGGTGTCGGATTCCAGCCACAGCGCGCCCGCCGCCTCGAAGCGTCCTTCCGCTACGCGCTGTCTGGTGCGCGCGAAGGCCTCAGGATAGTCCTGCGCGAGCCAGGCGAAGACCTGCGGCGTACTGTGCAAAAAGTGGTATTCGGGATAGAGACCCATGAGCGCGGTGGCGATGCTAAAGGTGCGCGCGGCCTTTTCGCGGGTGTGGCGTGTTTGCCAGAGCCACGCCACGTCAAGGTGGCCGTGGCCGATGGCGACCACCCTGGGCCGCTCGGCGGGATCATGCTTGGCCCGCAGCTCGGCCAGCCGCGCCCGCAACCCCGCCAGCGCGCTGTGCGCCGAGGCGTCCAGCGCGGGTTCGGCGGGTCGGCGCAGATCGAGGTGATCCCAGGCGTCGTCGAGCGCTTGCGCCAAGGGATTGATCAGCGGGTCAGCGTCATCCAGCGTATCGATCTGGTCGCAGCCCGCCAGCAGCAGATGATAGAGCGCCTCGAGCTCGCGGTTGAGCAGCGCGACCTCAGCATACTCCAGGCATTGCGGGCGTGCGCGCATGCCGCTCCACGCGCGCACATCGCAGGTGATCGTCTCCTCTTGCGCCAACTCGGCGGGCAGCAGCACATCGGGATGATGCTGATTGATGCCCTGGAGCAGCTTGCGATTGACGTAGAGCAATCCCTCTGGCCAGCCGAAATCGGCGCTGACGCCGAGCAGCAGGCGCAGGGCGATGGCGTAGTCGCCCGTGCGCTGGGCCGCGCGCCATTGCGGCGGGATGTCGGCCACGCCATGCAGCCAGATATTCTCGTCGCGACCACCCCAGCTCTCGCCGGGCGCGATGGCGCGCCAGCCCATTGATGAGGCGTCGGGGATAGGCGCCTCCTGTGGTGGAATTTCGGCGCCCAGCGGCAGCAGGCGCAGTTCGCGAAGCGGCTCGCGCTGGCGATACATGGCCGTGGCGAGGTCTTGCAGCCCCCGCCGAATGCGAACAATCGATGGCTTCATGACGACTCCGAGTTAGCGCGCCATCACGGAGAGCGCGACGAACGATGGATGCTCGGCGTCGTGCAGTATGCGCTGGCGCGCCGGGCGTGTCTCGGTCGTCGTTGCATTCGACTGGCCAGTGTTCAGGTTGCGCTCCCAGCGGGGGAAATTGCTGCTGGTGATGTCCAGTCGGACGTGATGGCCGGGCAGGAACACGACGCTGGTAGACCACAGATCGATGGTGATCGCATAGGATTGATCGGCGCTGAGTGGCTCAGCCGCCACGCCCACGCCATTGCGGAAGCGCATACGCGTGATGCCATCAGTAAGCGGGATCGCGCTGCCATCGGGGTAGACATCGACCAGGCGCGCGACGAAATCGGTATCGGGCGCGTCGGTAGCGACGTGCAGCGTCACGCTGACGGGGCCGCTCACCTCCAGCGGGCGCTCGACGGGCGCGGAGGTGTAGACCAGCGTATCCTCGCGGCCCTCCACCTCGGCCTGGTCGCGCGGCCCGGCGCGGAAGACGGCGTGCATCAGGGTCGGGCCGCCGACGGTGGGGGTGGGATGCAGCGGATCGTAGGTGTAGTGGTCGGCTGGCTCGGCGGCGGGTTGCGTCTCGCTTAGCGCGCCGTCGCCAGCGGCGGAGTTGGCGTGGCCCGCGCTGTGCAGATACCAGCGCTTCTCGATGACGCCAGCGGGCGGCCAGGTCTCGGCGCTTTTCCACACGTTCGCGCCCATGACGAAATACTTGACTGGCGCCTGGCGGTCGAACGGGCCGGGCTGCCCTTTGATCCAGCGGTCGAAGAACTGGAGCTGGAAGCTCATCAGATCGACTTGCAGGTCGAGCAGGCCGCCCGAGGAGGCCATGCCGAAGGAGAGGTCTCCGATGACGGGACTAAAGACGCCATGTGTCCACGGCCCTACGAGCAGATACTGCCCCTGGCGGCCACGGCGCTGCATCTCCTGGAAGTTGCGGATTGTTCCATTCAGGAAGAGGTCGTACCAGCCGCCGATATGCAGCATCGGCAGATCGACATCGTCATAGGGTTGCGGGCCATGCGGCAGGCCGGTGAAGTCGCCAGTATCGCGCCCGTGGATGGCATCGACGAGCGGCGCATCGAGGTCGAGCGCCTGTAATGTGCTGAACTGATCGAGTGGTAGCGAGAAGTAGCCCTGTGTTGGCAGCGTGTCGTAGGCGCTGACCAGCCCATAGAGCGCCTTGCCAAGCGCCTGCGGGTCATTCGCGTAGCGGCGGAAGAGCTGTCCGAGGCCCTGCTGTGTCAGCCAGCTTGCCTGCACGCCCCACTCCAGCACGCCGTTGCGCTGCGTGGTCTCCTGGGCGTCGGCCCAGGTGATGACCGGGACCATTGCGCGCAGAGCGGGCGCCGTTGAGGCCATCCACTGCGTCTGGCCGAAGTAGGATGCGCCAAACATGCCCACCTGGCCAGTGCTGCCCGGCAACTGCGCGGCCCAGGCCACACTGTCCAGCCCATCCTCATGCTCGTACTTGAAGGGATACCAGGCGCCCTCTGAGGAGAACGTACCGCGCACATCCTGAATGACGACGATGTAGCCACGGCGCGCCGCCTGCGCCGGATCGAGGGCGCTGGAACCGATGGGCAGGTCTTTGCCATAGGGCAGGCGTGTCAGCAGGACGGGATATTGCCCCGCGCCGCCGTCATCGGGGCGATAGACATTGGCGCGCAAGGTCACGCCATCGCGCATCGTCGCTGGCACATCGTACTGCACAGACACCTTCGAACCAGGTTGTGGATTCATCTTGGGCAGTCCTCCTCACCGCGTCATCCGCTTGCACCGATCTTCAGGCCGCGCTTGCTCGGCGCCGAGCAAGCAGGTGGAGAACGAACAAGAAAGGACGGCTCGACCACGAGCCGTCCTCATGCCAGGCGTCCAGCGCCGTTAGATCATCTGCGCGAATTTCGCGAAGAACTGGCTGATCTGGCTCTGCACCATCGGCTTGGCCACACCCTCGAATGCCGACAGCGGTCCGCTGACATTGGCGACTGCTCTGTAGGTGAGGGTCGAACCGTCCCCGTTGGGGGCGATGTCCACCGTGCCATTGGCGTTGAGGACACTGCGGCTGAGCGACATCTTCATGTGGCTCGGCGCGCTGCTCTCATCGATCGACACCGTCACCGTGCGTGCGCCGCCGCTGATCGGCCCAAGGTTGGGCAGGTTAACGGTCGCCGTCAGCGAATTATCCGACCACTGGACATTCTGGAGACCCGCTGCATTCTGCAGGGTGGCGGGGTTGTGCAGCGCATCCCAGACAGCCTGCGGGCTTGCGGAGAAATTCTGGCTACCACTCAGTTCCATAGGAAACGAATCTTCCCTTCCTCACAACTGGACAGTGGACGCGCGACGTTCGCGCGGCATGCGACGTCTGCGCGGGCGCCGCCGTGCAGTGTGTGGCGCCTCAGACGTCGCGGCCATTATACGGGTAGCGAGCCACGTGCGCAAGCGTGTAGTGTGCGAATAGGCCATACCGTAGCCAGCGTTGATGCGTTGGCGTCTCAGATCGAAGGGGTCGCTCCACCATCCACGATAATGTCCTCGCCCGTCAGGCTCGGACACAGATCCGAGACGGCCAGCAGCGTCATGTTGGCGATCTCAGCCATCGTCACATGGCGCCCCGTGGGGATGGCGCGCGCCTCGCGCTGCAAGGCTTCGGAGACATCGATGCCCTGCGCATTGGCTTTCATTTCGATGCTGCGGCGCAGGTTCTCGGTTAGTGTCCAGCCGGGGCTGATCGAGTTGATGCGGACATTGTGGCGCGCCAGTTCGCGCGAGACACCGCGGGTGAAGTTGACCAGCGCAGCGTTCACCATGCTGCCCGCGATGAAGTCGGCGGTGGGGACGCGCGCAGCCGTGCCGACGATATTGACGATGCGCCCGTCACCGCGCTGCATCATGTGCGGCCCCACTGCGCGCACCAGCCGCACGTACCCCAGCCCTTTCACCTGCCAAGCGTCCTGGATGTCCGCATCGGACATGCTGAAGAAGCCCTCGTACTTGGTGCGCGCCGCGCAGTTGATGAGGATGTCCACGTGACTCATGCGCTGAATCGCCTCATTCACCACGCGCTCGACCTCGCCGAGCAGGCTAAGATCGGCGACGATGGTGTGTAGCGCGGCCTGATTGTCCGAGCCGCCCAGGTCGCGGACGGTCTGATCGAGCCGCGCGCGATGCTGGCCGACCAGCGTCACGATGGAGCCTTCGTCATGCAGCGCCCGAGCGATCTCGCGGCCAATGCCCTGACTGGCGCCCGTCACAATCGCGGTCTTGCCGCGCAGACCGTATTCCATACGTATTATCAGCCGCGCCGCGCGCCATCTTCGGCGTCGCGTGGGGCTGTCTCCTTTCGCTCGCTCCTCAACGGACAACGCCGTCGTCACCAGCGTCATGCGTCGGGCTGCCATGTGGCCCGACATTCGAAGTATAACGAGGCCATCAGTGCGCCGCAAGCAGCGAGCGGGCGACAATGCGCTCGTCCGTCGGCGAATATCGTATACTGCGTGCGCTCAGCCGCTCGGATACACGATGCGATCCATTGGCAGCGCGCGGCAGGGGGCAAGCGGCCACTGCGCCGTTTCGCAGGGCCGTCGAACGGGTGTCGTTGGAGTGGAGTGGAACCCCACAGGGGCGAGAGGAGAACACCGATGTTCGCGCGCGTCACCACCGTGTCCGTGCAGCCTGAGCAGGTTGCTAACGTTTCCCGCATTTACAACGAGAGCATTCTCCCGGCTGTCAAAGCCGCCAGCGGCAATCGCGGGGTCTATCTTCTGATCGACCCGACGAGCGGCAAGGGTATGTCCATTACGCTCTGGGAGAACCAGGCGGATGGCGAGGCCTACGACTCCAGCGGTACCTATCGTGAGCAGGTGGGCAAGGTCAGCCCCTATTTTAGCGCGGCGCCAACGCTTGCCACTTATGAGCTCGCCGCACAGGGCTGAGCGAATAGCCCCGAAGTCCTGCGTATCGCGCGCCCAATGCAACAGGCTCCATCAACATGTAGACCCCGCTTATCCCCGATGATGAGCGGGGTTTTTGCACGTCACGCGCGAGCCACGCCGCCAGGTTGCGCAAAGGCAGAACAAAATTGCTACATTCATATTGACATATCGCCAGGCATGCTGCTACACTGTAGAACGACAGTTCCATATCTGCCTCTGGCGCGCGGATTCGGCGCCGATCGCCTGACACCGCATCAGCAGGAGAATTGACGGGACTCCAGGGAGCAAGGCCGATGAACAGCAAGTTGAGCGAGCCGCAGGCGCGCATTTTTGAGTTTATCGTGGCGTACATGCGCACGGAAGGGCGGCCACCCACGAACCGCGAGATCGGGCAGGCGGTGAGCATTCGCTCGACCGGGCATATCGACCATCACCTCTCCGCCCTGGAAACGAAGGGCTACATCATCCGCGTGCGTGGCAAGAGCCGCGGCATCCGGCTGACGGAGAGTCCCACGAATGGTCTGCGCATCGTCGGCTCCATCGCCGCAGGCGTGCCGCTGGACTACTATCCCGATACCGAGGTTGAGACGCTCGATCTCGGCGAGCATGTGACCGGTCGCTCCTATGGGCTGATCGTCAAGGGCGATTCGATGATCGACGACCAAATCGCGAGTGGCGACTTCGTGCTGATCGATCCTGACGCTCCCATCGACAACGGCGATATCGTCGTCGCGACGCATATCAACGCCGTCACCGATGGTGGCGCCGCCACGCTCAAGCGCCTCTATCGCGAGCACGGCCATGTGCGCTTGCAGCCCGCCAATTCGACGATGGATCCGATCCTTGTCGACGCGGGCGAGTGGAATCGCGAGTGGCAGACGCAGGGCAAGGTCATCGCCGTCTATCGTCGCTGCTAGGGCGCCGACGGCGCCGCTCGGCTCCCCCAGTTCATTCACCGTCTCCTGCTCCCAGCGAGGCGTCCATTGTGCGCTCATGCGACAATTGGGCGCCTCGCTTGCCGCTTCTCGCCTGGCTATGCTACGCTCACGGCGGCGCCAATTGTGCTGATTCCTCCCAAGCGGCGTCAGGATCGGCAATCGGAGCGATTCGGTCGCACGGCGGCGCTCAGCGCGGCATGAGGCCGAGCGAGCGCAGTGCGTGAAAGGGAGCAGTAGCACGTGGTACACGTGGTCATCGCGTCGTCGATAGAACAGTCCCTCCTCAACCTCATTGGCCAGTGGTATTCCTCGACAGGCTATCTCGGCATCATCCTGGCGATGGCGCTGGAGAGTTGCTGTATTCCGCTCCCCAGCGAGATCGTGATGCCGCTGGCTGGATTCTTTGTGGCGACGAACGCGGCGACGGCCACGGGCCGACTCTCGCTGATCGGCGTGGCGCTGGCTGGCGCGGCTGGTTGTCTGCTTGGCTCAGCCGTGGCCTATGGCATTGGCGCTGTGGGTGGTCGCCCGCTGCTGCTGCGCTACGGCAAATACGTCCTTATCTCGAAGGCTGATTCCGACCGCGCTGATCGCTGGTTTGCGCGCTTCGGCTCACCAGTCGCCTTCTTCTCACGCCTGCTGCCGGTCGTCCGCACGTACATCTCGCTGCCTGCGGGCGTCTCGCGCATGAATTTCCCGAAGTTCATGCTCTACACCTTCCTCGGTTCGCTCCCATGGTCGTTTGCCCTGGCGTACATCGGCTGGAAGTTCGGGCCTGCGCTCAATCAGAAGATTTCAGAGTTGAGTACCGTCTTCCACGGGCTGGATGTCGTCATCATCGTGCTGTTCCTGGCCGCGGTGGGGCTATACATCTATCGGCATCTCAAGCACGATAAGGCAGCACGCGAGCGCGGCGGCTACGACGCGGTTGATCAGCAGCCGACGATGCCCTACCGCAAGCTGTAACTCGCGCCCCCATCGCTCTGATGCAAGTAGAATCCCAGCCGCAGCATCGTGGCTGGGATTGCTATCTGCTCGTCTGCCGGCGCCCTGGCCAGCAGCGCGCTACAGTGGGCCGCCGCCGAACCCGATCTCATTCCCGTCGGGATCACGGTAGGTGATCTTGCGCACGCCATTCGAGTAGGTTTCTCGCGTCACGGGGTCGAGTCCCCTCTCGGCTACCTGAGCGGCGAGCCCATCCAGGTCTTCGACGAAGAGCGTATGCCTGGCATGGCCGCCGTGTTCGGGCTGCTGCACGATATACAAATATCGATGCTCCGCAAGCTCCCACACGGCCTCGGTGTCATGTGGGAAGAATGCGGGCTGGTAGCCCAGCAGCCGTTCATACCACTTCAGCGCCGAGGCATAGTCAGCGACCGGAATGCCCGCGAACAGGTCGAGTTTCGAGGTCTGAATCATGCACATGGCTCCTGTTTCGGAACATCGCCCCATAGCCTCAGACAAAGGGATGCGCCGCTTCGCCCCACATCGCAGGTTTGGGCGTTCGCAGTCTAAAATCGCTGGGCAAGCGCCCCAGGAAGCGGCTGTTAGCTGAATCGTAGCGGGCGCACCTCGTACCAGTTGCGGCCAGCCTTCATCTCCACCTTGACGGGAACGCTCAGCTCCAGCGCGCCGACCATGCGCGCGCTGACCAGATCGGCGGCGGCGTGCATCTCCTCATCGGGCGTTTCCAGCACCAGCTCATCGTGCACCTGCAAGATCATGCGGGCGCGCATACCACGCGCGCGTAGCTCCGCATCCAGATGGTTCATGGCGAGTTTGATCATGTCGGCGTTGGTGCCCTGGATGGGCATGTTGATCGCCTCGCGCTCCGCAGCCTGCCGCTGCGAGAGCTGGAGCGTGCTGAAGTCCGGCAGGTAGCGCTTGCGGCCCAGCAGCGTCTGCACATAGCCCTGCGTGCGCGCCTGGAAGAGCGTATCTTCGACATACTTCTGCACCAGCGGGAACGTCCTGTCGTAGTTGCGGATGAACTCCGCCGCCTCGCTGTTGCTCATGCCAGTGACGCGCGCCAGCCCGAACGCCGACTGGCCGTAGAGCACGGCGAAATTGACCGTCTTGGCGAGGCGGCGCTGGTCGGGCGTCACCTCGCTCAGCGCGACCTTGAAGAGCTGTGAGGCGGTGGCCGAGTGGATGTCTTCATCGTTCTCGAACGCCGTCATCAGCGCTGGTTCGTGGGTGATGTGCGCCAGGATGCGCAGCTCGATCTGCGAGTAGTCGGCGGCGAGCAACTGCATGCCCGGATCAGCCAGGAACGCCTGACGGATGCGCCGCCCAACCTCGGTGCGCACGGGAATATTCTGCAAGTTCGGATTGGATGAGCTGAGCCGACCAGTGCTGGCGGTGGTCTGGCTGAACGAGGTATGCACGCGATGGGTCGCGGGATCCATCAGTTCCAGCAGCCCATCCACGTAGGTGGATTTTAGCTTGGAGAGCTGGCGAAACTCCAGCAGGTCATCGACGGCATCGTGCATGCCGCGCAGATTCTCCAGCGATTCGGCGTCAACGGAATAGCCGGTCTTGGTGCGGCGGGTCGTCGGCAGCTTCAGCTCGTTGAAGAGCACCTCGGCAAGTTGTTTGGTGGAGTTGATGTTGAACTGATGCCCGACCGCATCGTAGATGTCGGCTTCCAACGCACGCAGCTGGCTCTCCAGATCGGAGCCGAGCCGCCGCAGGAAGTCGGGGTCGAGCAGGAATCCCGCCGTCTCCATGCGCGCCAGCACAGGCACCAGCGGCGTCTCCACGTCTGTCATCAGGGAGTCGAGGTCGCGCTTACGTAGCTGCGGCTCCAGCGCATAGTAAAGGCGCAGCGTCATGTCGGCGTCGGCTCCGGCATAGGCCGCTGCATCGCGAATGGGAACCTGCGCCATGGTGATCTGCTGCTTGCCTGTGCCAATCAGATCGGTGATGGGCGTCATGATGACGCCCAGCAACTCGAAGGCGAGGTCTTTCAGCCCCAGCCCGCGCCGACCTGGATTGAGCAGGTAGGCCGCGATCATGGTGTCGTAGCGCAGGCCCTCCACCCAGACGCCGTGCCGCGCCAGCGCGATCATGTCGAACTTGGCGTTGTGGCCGACCTTGCCCGCCTTCGGATCAGTCAGCGCGGGGCGCAAGATGTCGAGCGCCTCGGCCACACTGAGCTGCGGGCCAGGCTCCTCGCCGCTGGTGTCGCGCTGGTGGCCCACTGGAACGTAGTATGCCTCGCCTTGCCCCATGGCGAAGGAGAGGCCGACGATGTTGGCGTGGTGCTCGTCGGCGGCGTCCGTCTCCAGATCGAAGGAAAAGATGGGAGAGGCGCGCAGAGCGCCGGTCAGGGTGCGCAGCGCCTCCGGTGCGGCGATGGTCATCGTGTTCGTGCCGCCCGTCGGCGTCACCGTGGGTTTGCGCGGCGCAGTGGCCAGCGGCGCGGCCAGCGTCGTGTCGCCCGATTCAGCCAGCGCCTCCATCTCATCCTCGGCGAAGAGGTTGAGCTGGCCCGCCGCCGATGGAGCGACCCCGCGCGCATCGGCGGCCTCGATCTGACGCGCTGCTGGTGCCACAGCGACGGTGGCCTGCTCTTCTGGCTCGGCCTCATCGGGCGCAGACTCTTCACCTGCGCGACGCGGCAGGCGATCCACCAGGCTGAAAAACTCCAGATTGCGGAAAAGCGCCAGCACGGTATCGGGATTGTAGTCCAGCGCGCGCGCGCTCGGCAGATCGAGCGTGACGGGCGCGTTGGTTACGATGGTCGCCAGATATTTGCTCTGGATGGCGATCTCGCGCTGGTCGCTGAGCTTTTCGCGCACCTTCGGCGGCAGCTCGTCGAGATGCGCCAGGATGTTCTCCAGCGTGGTGTAGTCCTGGATCAGCTTGGTAGCAGTCTTCTGCCCGATGCCCGCTACGCCGGGGATGTTGTCGGAGGTATCGCCTACCAGCGACTTGTAATCGACGATCTGCGGCGGCGCGAAGCCATAGCGCTGCTCGACGGTGTTGACATCGTAGTAGTCGAACTCGCCACGCCGCGGCGAGCGCGCGAAGGTCACACGCACATGCTCGTTGACGAGCTGGAGCGTATCGAGGTCGCCCGTGACGATGACGACATCGGTGGATTGCCGCGTGGCCTGTAACGAGAGCGTCCCCAGCACATCATCGGCCTCAAAACCATCGACCTCGTAGATGGGGATGTTGAAGGCGCTGACGACCTCACGCACGCGCGGAAACTGCGCGCGCATCGAGTCGGGCAGCGACGGTCGGTGCGCTTTATATGGGGCATAGTCTTTGTGGCGAAAGGTCGGAGTGGGTCGGTCGAAGGTGACGGCGATGTACTCAGGCCTGATGTAGCGGAAGAGATCGAGCATGATGCGCGTGAAGCCAAAGACGGCGTTGGTGGCCTCACCAGCGCTGGTGCTCATCTCATCAGGGTAGGCGTGAAACGCGCGATGAAACAGCGCATGGCCATCAAGTAAGGTGAGCGTGCGAGGTGCGCTGTCGGTTCCGTCGGTTCCGTCGGTCATACGTTGCCCTCATCTCTCGCAATCGTATAGCGCCTTCACGCGCGGCATATCCGGTGAGATTGTCCGAGGCAAACCCGCAGACGCCCACCATCGCGCGATGGTGGGCGCGCCCTCTGACGTTATACTACTTCCGGCTGCGCGAGGTGGAATCGGAGATGCGGCGCGGCTGGACGGTATCAGCGCTCGCGCAGGCGCTCGACCACCTGCGTGCGCGTGCGCCGCGAATAGGCCGCGACGACGGCGGGCAGGCGCTGGAGTCGGCGCGTGATGGCGGCGATGAGGCCTGTGCGGCCACGCTCATAGAGTTGAGGCACATCGATTATCTCGCCCTCTGTCAGCGGGTCGCCCCAGCGTTCCTGGGCATAGAGTGAGCTGATGCGCTCGATCGAGGCGCGTTGCTCCGGCGCCACCTGGGCCAGACGCTTCGCATAGGCGCGCGGCGTCTGCGACGGTTTGGGAGGCGCGCCAGCCCAGACGCCAAGCATGATGAGTCGGGCGAAGCTGGCGGCGGCGGGCGAATACGCGCGGAACAGCGAGCGCCACCAGACCCATAGCGCCGCCAGCGCGATCAGCGCCACCAGCAGGAGGATGAAGACGCCTAGCCCGACCTTTGCAAACCCACTATCGCGGAGGACGTTGCCTTGGGAGGCGCCTGTTGTGGTATTGGCCTGGCGGCTGTTGTGCGGCGTGGAGCTGGGGGTCGCGCCGGGGCCGGTGGTGGGGCTGCCAATCGGGCCAGTGAGGCCTGTCTGCGGGCGGAAGAATGGCGTGAAGGTCGCCGTCGGCTCGAAGTTGATCCAGCCATACTTACCAAAGTAGACCTGCGTCCACGTGTGCGCCTGCGAGCCATGCACGATATAGGTGTGGGTCTTGTCGTCATACGACCCGTTCGTGTACCCGCTGACGACCCGCGTTGGCATGCCGAGCGAGCGGCCCATCAACGCCATCGCTGACGCGAAGAAGGTGCAGAAGCCCTCTTTGCGCTGCAAGAACCAGACGGTGGAATCCTTGCCCGATGGCGGATTGGGGTTGTGCGCGTTGTAGGTGAAGGTGCGCAGGTAGTTTTGCAGCGCAATGGCCGCCTGATACATGTTGGGCGAGCCTTTGGTCACCTGCTGCGCGGTGGTGGCGACCAGCGGGCTGATGGGCGGTTCGGGAGGCAGGTACTCCACCAGGATGGACTGCGGGTAGACGTTGTCTCCAGCAGACGCCGCCTGCTCAGGATACGGAATCGTCTCGAGCTGGTTGACGCTGGCGGTCGAAATGTAGCCGACGGCGTTGTAGGAGTCGCCGTTGCCCATCGGCTGCTGCGAGAGCCAGGTGACGGGTTCTTGCGTCTGCACGCTGGTCTGCGCGACGCTGGGAACCGAGAAGCTGGCCGCGCTGCTCCCCGGCGCCAGGATGTATTTCTCGCCACCTGCGGGAGTCGCGTCGAAGGTGATCTTGTATGTGTCGAGGTGGAAGGCATCGGTGGAGGGCGGCTGGTTCTTGTTCGAGCCGTAGTTCACGTCGATGGTCTGGCCGCGCGTCCAGTTGTCGAGGCCGTCGTAGTCGGCGAAGGCTTCGGTGACCAGATATTGCGTCGGGTCATTCTGCAGGTTGTCGACGACCGTGTAGTGCAGCACCGGAATGGAGGGCAGGTTCACATCGCCGACCAGTGGCAGATTCGACGAGAAGAAGCTGATGCCGCCCTGCCCATGCCCATTGACCCCCGAAAACAGGCTCTCCATGCGCTGCTCGACCGCCGATAACGGGCTTTGGTTCGAGTTCCAGTAGGCGACCAGCGCGGGATCGGGCTGCGCGATGGGCAGCAGGTTGGGCAGCAGCGTGACGATCACCGCGAAGATGGCGCCCGCCTGCATGAAGTCCCAGCCGAGATCGGGCGAGAAGCGCAGACCGGTACGCCGCCAGTGGCGCATGTTCTCCGCCAGCGTGAAGCGCACCAGCAGCAGCAGCGTCAGCACCAAAAAGACGATCAGGAAATAGAACTCGTCGTTGGTGGTCTGGTTGAGGTTGATCAGCAGCACGACGGAGTTGGCGACGACGGCCAGCCACGGTCTGCGCGCGTGAAAGACCAGCCACATCGTCATGTAGGCCAGCAAGAAAGTGAGAGTCGTCAGAAACAGCAGGAAGACGCTGTTGTCGGCGCTGCTGCCATTGGGTGTGAAGGCGCGCCGGAACCAGATGAGCGTATTGTGCAGCAGCAGTGGGCGGTCGCCATCGAGCGCCGTATTGGCAGTGACCTGGAAGGAGCCGAGCACGCCGAGGACGACGGCGATGACGTGCATCCAGCCGTTGGGGATGGCGTTCTGCTGGGTGGCGATGTAGCCCAGGACGATGCCCAGGAACATCGCGCCGGTCAACGCATCCAGCCCAGACGCCCACACAGGCTGCACCGACTGCACGCTGACGACCGTGACCCAGATGATGAGGACGGTCAGCAGCAGCGTCAGCCAGCCGTCGCGCGGCAGCAGGTAGAAGCGCGGCGTGGCGCGAGTCGTCCGTACCGGATTGGCGGTCTGCGGCGCGACTTCGTGGGCTGTTTGCATGATGGAAACGCCTCCCCTGCGGGTGATGGTTGAGTTATCGGGCGATGGCCAGGCGGCCACGGGTCGTGCGGCCACCAGCTACGCTGCTCTCCAGCACGCGCGCCAGCGCATCGCCCAGCTTCACAGTGACCGATGGCACGCCTGTGCCGTCCAGCGCATCGAGCACGCGCGAGACGCCGCCATGGTGGTCATCGAATGTGCTGGGGTCGAGCAGGACGACGGCAGGGCGCACACCTCTGCGACGCAGATAGCCCAGCTGTTGTTCCCAGTCGAGATCGGTCGATGGCGTGATGACGATCAGCGCGGTATTGCGCGAGATCCGCATCTCCATCTCCGCGAGCGCGGTGGAGAGCGGGTAATGGCGGTCGGCGCGCACCACGGCCAGCGCCTCCAGCGAGCGATCGAGCTGTCGTTCGCCACGGTCGGCGGGCAGTGAGATGCCGCTGGGGCCGGGCGCTTCCAGCGTGACGGTCAGCTCGCGCTGGCGCAGCAGGAAGGCGGAGATGCTAGCGGCGATAGTGACGGCATACTCTTCGGTCGAGCTTTCGTCCTCGCCAGCATGTGCGTCTTTGTCGAGGTCCAGCAGGATCACCACGTCGATGGTCGGGTCGAGGTCGAATTCTTTGACCATCAACTGTCCGTGGCGGGCGGTGCTGGGCCAATGGATACGGGTCAGCGCGTCGCCGGGGCGATAGTCGCGCACGGTCACGACATTGGTCGTCACTTGCAATGAGCGCTGCGAGCCGCGCCCACGACCGGGCATGACGCCAGGGAAGAGCGGGAATGCCCTGAGGTCAAAGACATTCGGCAGCACCAGCAACTGTGACGACTGAGCCAGCGTGATCTCGCGGCGGAAGAGGCCCATCGGATCGCCAGTAGTCGCCGTGACAGGGCCGAGGGTGTAGCGGCCACGCTTGCGGCAGAGCGTGCGCGCGCGCCAGGCGATACGCTGGCGTGGGCCAACGCTCGATACATAGCCCGCGTGATGCCCCGGCAAGGTCGAGCCATCGCTGACCTGGACCCATAGCTTGGGAACCCAGGAGTGATTCTCCAGCGCCAGACGCTCCTCGATGCGGTCGCCGACCTCGGCGCGCCCACCCACCGAGGAGCGGACGAACTTCAGGCCGCGCACGCTAAGGGCGAGCCAGACCAGCGAGAGCGCGAAGGCGACTAGCAGGGCATAGAACAGCACCCAGAACGGCTTCCAGCCATTGAAGACCGCCAGCAAGCCCAGCACGAAGATCATCGCGATCAATTGCCATGGACGCATAGCACAACGCCTTTCCCAGCCGGGCTACCCGCGCGCGATCAGCGAGGACGGGCCGCCGGGGGCAGGCGTCTGCGTGAGCACGTCATCCAGCACGGTCATCGTGGTCACGTCGTCGCGCCGCAGATTGGGATGCAGGATGATGCGGTGGCTCAGGGTCGGCTTGAGCAACGCCTGGACGTCGTCGCTCTCGACGTAGTCGCGGCCATCCAGCGCTGCGCGAGCCTGTGACGCCTGGAAGAGCGCGAGCGAGCCGCGCGGGCTGGCGCCGAGGTAGACGTGCGGGTGGGTGCGGGTGGCGCTCACCAGCGCCACGATATACTCGCGAATCTCCTGCTTGACGCGCACCTCACGCACGCGATCCTGCATCTCCATCAGTTGATCGGCGTCGATGACGGCGCCCAGGTCGTCGATGGGATGTCGGCGCTGCTGGTGATCGAGAATTGTCACCTCATCGGCTGGCCCGGGGTAGCCCAGGCTGATATTCATCATGAAGCGGTCGAGTTGCGCTTCTGGCAGGGGGAAAGTGCCCTCGTATTCGATGGGGTTCTGCGTCGCCATTACCAGGAACGGCATCGGCAGTGGATAGGTCGCGCCGTCCACGGTGATCTGCGCCTCTTCCATCGCTTCGAGCAGCGCTGACTGTGTCTTGGGAGTGGCGCGGTTGATCTCGTCGGCCAGCACGAACTGGCTCATGATCGGGCCGGGCCGGAACTCGAACTCCGAGGAGCGCTGGTTGAAGATGGAGACGCCAGTGACATCGCTGGGCAGCAGGTCAGGCGTGAACTGGATGCGCTTGAAGCCGCAGCCAATCGAGCGGGCGATGGACTTCATCAGCGTCGTTTTGCCCACGCCTGGAACGTCTTCGATCAGCACGTGGCCACCGCACAGGACAGCGATCAGCGTGAGGCGCACGGACTCCTGCTTGCCGACGATGACGCGCTCGACGTTCTCGATGACACGGCTCGCGGACTGGCTCAGGTCCTGTATCGAGAGCGCGGGACGATCTTCTAGCTTCACACGTCTTTGCGGCTTTCCTCCGCTGATGTGTCGGCGCCACAACACTGTGGCCACAGCGGGAACCTGCCGCGCTCCTTTCTCGTCTCAATGCACCAGTACGAGTTGCGCCTTCTGCGCCACTCACTCGGAGATGGCAAGCGCATGTGTGTTCACTGCTCCATGGGACAGAGCAATATCAACATATTGTGCGGCTCACCCTCCCAGACGTCAAACCACCGCTTACGATGTATGGGTCGCATGTGCAACTACGTTGCGTCGTTACCATCGGTTCGCGGCTGACGGCGCGCTTGCGTAAAAAGCGAGCGTTAACCGCGCTTTGATAACATGACGCACGAATCTATGAGCATTTACAGGCGTGACCATTGCAAAACACACGCTACGCGTGGCCCGATGGTCGCGTGAAGTCGCGTACAATAGCGCAAGATACGCGCCCATCGATCGATGAGAGGAGACATTCCTATGCCAGATATTACCGCGTTCCAGACGGCGTTGCGAGCGGCGCGGGTAGATGGCTGGCTTTTCTACGATTTTCGCCGATCCAATGCCATCGCGCACCGCGTGCTGGGGCTGCCGCCGCATGGGTTCTTCACGCGGCGCTGGCTGTATTATGTTCCGGCGCAGGGCGAGCCAGTGGCCATCGTCAGCGCGGTGGAGTCGCACGTGCTGGCGGATCTTCCCGGCCAGCCGCGGGTGTATCGCTCGTGGCGCGAGTATCGCGATCTGCTGTCCGAGGTGGTCGGCGGCGCGAAGCGGGTCGCGATGGAGTACGTCCCAGAGAACGGCATCCCGTACTGCTCGCTGGTGGATGCGGGGACAGTGGAGCTGGTGCGCTCGCTTGGCCCGGAGGTCGTCTCCTCCGCCGACTTCGCACAGCAGTTCGAGGCCACGCTGACGCCGCAGCAGATCGAGTCGCATCGGCGGGCGGGAACGGCGCTGGTGCGCGCAGGCGAGCGCGTTTATGCCTGGATACGGGAGCGGCTGCTGGCAGGCGATACGCTGACCGAGTTCAGCATCCAGCAGGAGTTGGGCAGCTACATGCGCGCAGAGGGGCTGGAGGTCACGCCCGATGAGGAGCCGCTCGTCTCGGTGAATGGCAACGCCGCGAATCCGCACTACAGCCCCTCCGCCGCGCGTCATGCGCCCGTCGCACGCGGTGATCTGCTGCTGATCGACTTCAGCGCGCCGCTGGCGGAGCCGGGGGCCATCTTCGCCGACTACACCTGGATGGCATACCTCGGTGAACGCACGCCGCAGCGCATCGATGACTTGTTCCAGATCATCCGCCAGGCGCGCGATGAGGGCGTCGCGCAGCTCAGGGAGGCGATTCGCGCGGGGCGGCGCATCGAGGGCTGCGCGGTAGACGACGCCGTGCGCGAGGTCATCACGCGGGCTGGCTACGGCGACGCCTTCGTGCATCGCACCGGCCACAACATCGGCGAGCGCGTGCATGGCAACGGCGCCCACCTCGACAACCTGGAGACGCACGATACGCGACCCCTGCTCGCCAACACCTGTGTCAGCATGGAGCCAGGCATCTATCTGCCGCAGGAGGGATTGGGCCTGCGCACAGAGGTCGATGTCCTGCTGCTGACTGGCGACATCGAGGTGACGGGCTGGGAGCAGAGCGAGGTGAGGCCGCTGCTGGCGTGATGCGAGTGCGCGGCTCTGCGCGCGGTTCAGGCGTTTTCCCATGCCTGGGCCAGCGTGGAGGCGTAGCGGTCGAGCCAGAGCCAGAAACGATCTGCCCAAGCCAGTCGCGCCAGCGCATCGTCTTCATCCAGCGCGCCGTCGTAGTCGCCGCTGAAGATGATGTCCTCGGCGACGCCATTGGCGAAGGCGATGGGAAAGACGAGCGTGAGCGCGCTGGCCAGTAGCTCGGCCTCGTCCTCGGCGGGTGGCGCCTCGCGTCCATAGGCCGCGAGGAAGCTGTGGACGCGCAGGATGTCTAGCCCATCATCCACCAGCGCGGGGGTCAGCGGAGAATCGGCGTCCCAGCGCACCCCTGTGAAGAGGAGGAGCGCATAGGCTAGCTCATAGATACGTTGCTCCCAGCGGGCGGCGTCGAAGTCATAGATGGCGGCGACGCGCGCCTCGGCGAAGGCCAGATTGTGTGGCTGGTAGTCACCGTGAATGTGAAGCTGCGGCGGCCCGGGATTGCCCATCGCCAGCAGATCGGCGGCGACGGCGATGCGCTGCTCGCAGGCGTCGGCGACACGCTCCAGCCCCGTGCGCATCTGCGTCGAGTTGGCGGTCTCGCCCGCCTCGCGGATGAGTTGGGTGTAAGCCAGCGCGAGCGCTGCGGCGCTGCGTTCCTCTGGCCAGCGATAGGGCTGCCAGGCAAACTGCGCGGAGGTCTGGTGCAGCGCGCCGAGCGTCTGGGCGGCGGCTGCGAGCTGGTCGCGCGCCAGCGGCGTATCCGTGCTGTAGTTGGCGCCCGCGACATATGCCTGTAGCTCGACGATGGCGCCGTCGGCCACTGCCCACGTCTGCCCATCCGGTCGCGTGCGCAGAGCAGGCACGGGTAGCCCTGCGTCGGCCAGATGCCGCATGAAGGTATGCCGGAAGCGGGTGTCGTTCTCAGTCAGCACGGGCGCCTGTCGCCGCACCACCCAGTCCGCGCCCTCAATGCGCACGACAGGGCGCAGCAGGCCGCCCTGCGCGCCGGGCAGCGCGCCGACGAGCCGCCAGTGGCCAGCGCCTAGTCCCCAGGCCGCCAGCGCATCAAGTACTTCGGCGTGTAATGTGGCCTGCGTCTCAGGGTCGGGTATCAACATACGCGCTCCATAGACTGAAGTTTCTGCAAGGCGCTGCTTGCGCCTCAGTCATTATGCCGCCAAGAGCGCCAATGTCTGCCAGCGAGATGTCGCTGGCAGGAGGAGCTTTTGCTACAATGTAAGAGAAAACAAGCAAAGCCTGACAAGCGCGAGAAGAGGAGCATCATGGAGACTGTTGCGGGAGGGCGTATCGTGCAGGTCAGCCTGTCACGCGGGGGCGCCCCCAAGCTGCCCGTGGACGTGGCGCGCGTGACGAGCGAGGGCATCGTTGGCGATCTGCACTTCGATACGCAGAATCATGGCGGCCCCATGCGCGCGCTGTGTCTCTTTACCCTGGAGGAGATCGAGCGGCTGGCTGGTGAGGGACACCCCATCTTCCCCGGCGCCGTTGGCGAGAACGTGACACTGAGCGGGATTGCGCTGGACTCGCTGACGCCGGGAACTCGCCTGGCGCTGGGCGATGCGGTGGTCATCGAGGTGACGCAGTATACTACGCCATGCAAAGGCGTCGCCGAGGCGTTCAGCGATAAGGATTTCACGCGCATCTCGCAGAAGTTGCATCCCGGCGAGAGCCGCGTCTACGCGCAGGTCTTGCAGGCGGGCGAGTTGCGAGCGGGGGATGTCGCGCGCGTACTGGATGCGGGCGAGACGCGCGGCGTGTGAGCCATCCCACGCGCTACACTATGCGCAAGAGATGAAAGTATGTACTAGCGATCTGGAGGAGTGGGTGTGATCCCGACGACGCTCTTTGGCGAACGCCCCGAACTGACCGAGTTGCACTGCCACGTTGGCGGCGCGATCGATCCGGCGATCATGTGGAGCATCGCGCATCAGCAGGGCATCCGCTTGCCTGGCAAGAGCTACTGGGACTTTGTCGAACTGATTACGGTGAGTCATCCCGACAAGGTGAACAATCTGACCGAATACGACAAGATCTTCCGCTGGACAGAGCTGATTCAGTCTAGCCCGCTCGCCATCGAGCGCTCGATCTACGAGGTGATCGGCGGCGCCTATCGCAAGTGCAACATCACCATGCTGGAGCTGCGACTCAACCCGATGAAGCGCAACCGCGAAGGCGAGCAGGACCTCGACCACATCATCACCGCCTCGCTGCGCGGCATGGATCGCGCGTTGCTGGAGTATCCGCTGGTGCGGGCGGGGCTGATTCTGATGATGGATCGCACATTCCCGCTTGAGCTGAACGCCATCATCATCGAGAAGGCGATACGCTACCGCGAGCGTGGCGTGATCGGCATCGACATCGCTGGACCGCCCAACCCGGACTTCTCTTATCGGGCGCATGCTGGGCTGGTGGAGCGCGCCCGCGACGCCGGGCTGGGCATCACCATCCACACGGGCGAGGAGGGGCGCATCGAGGATATGTGGGAGGTGCTGGAATACCTGCGCCCGGAGCGCGTGGGGCACGGAATCCTGTGCGCCTACGATGAACGGCTGATCGAGGAGGTCAAGCGGCAAGGCGTGACGCTGGAGATTTGCCCCACCAGCAACCTGCGCACGCGCGCCGTGCGCGACCTGGCCGAGATGCGCCACATCATCCGCACGCTGCGTGACCGCGAGGTGGCCTTCACCATCAATACCGACGGCCCGGAGATGCTGCTGACCAACCTCGTGCGCGAGTACCAACTGCTGATCGATGAGGGGATTCTGAGCGGGGCAGAGGCGCGCGCGTGCATGGCGCAGGCGCAAA
>DATBTW010000397.1:0-3254 GCA_036559055.1 Ktedonobacterales bacterium | reverse complement strand
CACCCTGACCGCCGCGACGGATCTGCTGGTCATCCCGGGCTTCGCGGCGGCCTGGCTCTACTCCGCGCAGTCCGCCGACCGCGCCGACGCGGGAATCTTCGTGCGCGACCCCCGGCAAGTGCGGTCGATGATGGCGCATGCAGGGCAGCTCGCGCTGCAAACAGAGCCCCTCATCACGGCGCCAATCGGCGCCAGTGGAAACCACGCGGAACCCGTCGTCGCCATCCGCCAGGCAGAGGACCTCAGCGGCGGTCGGCGGCTGTTCAAGAATGGCCTGAGCCTCTTTACGCAGCCGCGCACGTGGTTCGATGGCGACGCGCCCCCCCCGCCGCCTGGGCTGGCGATGACCCCTGAGGAATGGCGGATCAGCCGGGACAGCCAATTGAAGCGTATCGAAGCCTTCGAGCGCAATGTCCAAAGCGATGACTACTACGACATCTGCCCAAAGAGCGCGCTCGAATCGCTCATCAGGGACGGCATGTACCCACGCGACGACATCTTCTTCGAGCGCACGCAGACGCCGCGCTGGCGCCTGGAGCATCTCAGCAACATGGTACGGGTTCTGGAGGAGAACGAGCGCTACCGGATTGGATTCATCGATGACCACCAGATCGCTCCACCAGGGAGCGCGGCGGGTCACCGTCTCGATACGATGTGGCAGGTGACGGGCGACGGCAGTGTCTTCCTGGCGACCTGGATTCCCGGCGCTTCAGGGCAGCTCATGTCCGCCAGTTTGCACATCACCCAGAACACCGTCGCACAGGGATTCCGCGAGTACTTCGATCAGATGTGGAACAAGATTCCTCCAGACGACCGCGAGCGCGGGCCAGTCATCAGTCGGCTGAAGCGCGAGATCAAGCGACTCGAAAGGCGCATCGCGCAGGCGGGAGAGTGAGCGGCGCCCCACCCCCAGCCCCTCCCCCGCTTTGCGGGAGAGGGGAGTCACATTTAGGCCTCGGCCTCGGTGGGCAGGCCTTGCTCACGCCAGGCGGGGTATCCGCCCGCCAGCGCCGCCGCGCGATAGCCGCGCTCGCTCAGCAGCGCCGCCGCCTGCTCGCCGCGCGAGAAGCCGGGATGCTGCATGTTGCAGTAGGTGACGATCTGCTGGTCGCGCGGTAGCTCGCCCAGATGCGCCTCCAGCGTCGCCAGCGGGATGTTGCGCGCGCCCGCTACATGCCCCGCTGCATACTCTGCCGCCCCACGCACGTCGATCATCAGCGTATCGGCGCGCTGCGCATGGATCGTGGCAGGCTCCAGCTTCGCGCAGTCGATGGGCTGCTCCTCGCCATGCTCTGCCGTCAGTTGCGCGCGCAGCGCCTCCGCCTGGGCGGTGTCGCCGCCGGCCAGGCAGACCTTCTCCATCTCTTGCAGCGGCCAGGAGAAGCCATTGGCGCGTATCTCGCCCCAGGCGGGGCCACCGGGATCATCGTCGTCGTAGGTGTTGTGGGCAGTCAGCAGCGCCTCCGGGCTGGCGGCTACCACCGCCGCAAAATGCGCGCAGGCCGTTTCGGTGTAAGCGAGGGTTCCGGCCCAGCTCCGATAGGCGTTCTCGGTCAGCGCAGCCTGGGTCAGCGCGTCGAAGTCCACCCCACGCGGCGGCGTCTCGCCACGCGCGAAGTAGCCGATGCGCTCGACGTTGTACTCCATCCAGAAGCCACTGAGTGCGATCACGTCCTGAGCGGCGCGGTCGTGGTCGCGGCGGCTGGCGGCGAAGGTCGCCACCGCAGCGCGCGCCTGCTGAAAGAGCGCGAGCAGATGGTCGCGCAGCGTGCTGTCGTCAGACATCCGATGACCCTTCTTTCATGCACGCGGCGCTGGTGAAACGCCCCCGTTGCTCCTGCGCCGCGCTCCTGCGCACAGTGTAACCGAGCAACCACGACATCTCCTGTCCTGTTTCCCGACGGCCTTGACGACTCGCACTCCCTATGTTAGAAATACCTATGTCAGAGAAACCTATCATTTCAAGCCGACGCGCCTGGATGGAGGCCCATGTACAGCGACATCCTGATCCTGGCCAATCTGGCGATCCGGCCACAGCATGGCTACGAGATCAAGAAGAGTGTCGAGCAGGTGGTTGGCGGCGCGGTCAACCTCAACAACGGCGCGCTCTATCCGGCGTTGCGCCGCTTCGAGCAGATGGGCGCCATCGAACGCGCGACCGAGCGGCAGCAGGGCAAGCCCGATCGCCACATCTACCACCTGACGGCGCTGGGAGGCGAGATTCTGCACGACCTGCTCTGCGAGTTCCCGCCTGAGGTAGCCCGCCATGCGTCCGAGTTCCTCGTGCGCGTCAGCCTGTTCGACCTGCTCGAAGCGCCCGAGCAAAACGCCATCCTCGACGCGCGCCGCGCCTTCCTGCTCGGCGCGCTCGCCCAGCACGAGCGGATACGCGCGAAGGTCGCAGCAGAGCGATTGCCCTTTCCAGCCCATGCTCAGCGGGTGCTAGCCTTCCGCGAGGAGCAGGCGCGCGCCGAGCTGGCGTGGGTGGACGGCCTGGCGCGCGACATACGCTGAAGAAAGCGAGGGTCTCACGATGTCCACTGACGCCCCCTATAACACCTTTGACGTGCGGCATTTCGAGCGCTGGTCGCACGACTATGAAGGCTCGTGGATGCAGCGATGGGTGTTTGGTCCCGTCCACCGCGCCGTGCTGGAGCTGGCGGCGCCGCTGCCCGCGCCCGCTGTCGTGCTCGACGCTGGCTGTGGCACGGGACGCCTGCTGCGCGCGGCAGCCCAGCGCTGGCCCGACGCGCAATTGATCGGCGTGGACCCCGCCGAGGGTATGGTGGACACCGCGCGCCGCCTCACCCCTGGCGTCACGTTCTTTCGCAGCCTCGCCGAGTCGCTGCCACTGCCCGACGCCAGCGTGGATCTGGCCTTCAGCACCATGTCGTTCCATCACTGGCGCGACCAGCAGGTCGGCGTGCGCGAGATCGCCCGCGTGCTGCGCCCGGGCGGCCATTTCATCCTGGCGGATGTCGCGCCGCCCGAACTGCTCATCTGGCTGCGCTTCACGCGCGGTGCGCGCTCGCTGGCGACCCGCCAGCGCATCTTCGCCGCCGCTGGCCTGCGCGTCGAGCGCCAGCAGAGCGTGCGCCTGCCCGGCGCCCCCGTGAGCATGATCGGTGCTACCGTCGCCGTGCGTTGAGCCTGCGCGTTCAGATCACATCGGAAGTCGCGCGCTCGCGCCGCCGAGTGAGGCGCGCGGCGCCGCTGCCGATGGCGCCCAGCGCGGCGGCGATCACGGGCGCCTC
>DATBTW010000396.1:0-5865 GCA_036559055.1 Ktedonobacterales bacterium | reverse complement strand
ATGCTGGAGCGCGGCTCCGGGCGCATCATCAACGTCGCCTCCGTCGCGGGGCTGGTGGCGGGCGATTCGCAAGGCGTCCACACCATCGCCTACAACACGAGCAAGGCAGGCGTCATCTCCTTCACCCGCGCGCTGGCGATGGAGTGGGGGCGGCGCGGCGTCAATGTCAACGCCATCGCGCCAGGCTGGTTCCCCACGCGCATGGCCGCCGCCAGCATCAACGCCTATCGCGAGCGCTTCGAGGCGCGCACGGCGCTGGGTCGCCTGGGCGATCTGGATGAGCTGCGCGGCGCCTTCATCTTCCTCAGCGCGCCTGCCTCCAGCTACATCACCGGGCAGACGCTCGTGGTGGACGGCGGCATCTCAATTTAGGCGCGCTGCTCCCTCCTGAACGCAGATGACGCGGTTTGAGCGCAACGGGCCGCCTGCCAGTTACCAACTCGCGCCCGCTTGCGTGTAACACAGCAGTACGTGTTCCATCCGCATCTGAGAAGGAGCCGCGCTATGCCATCACGCCGCCACGCCCACTGGAATGCGCGCAGTGCGCCACCGCTCGTCGCAAGCATCCTCATCCTTGCCGTCGCGCTGGTCGGCTGTGACGCGGCTGGGCAGGCGAGCGGGCCACCACAACCGACGCCCGGCCCCACGGCTACCTACCGGCTGGGTGGCAAATTCGCCACGGCCACAGCGGAAGCCTGGACGCCCACGCTGCCGCCCGACGCTGCCCTGCACGCGCCCCTGCCCGGAATCCAACTGAGTTGGGTGCCTGCGAACCTGCCGCCCGACTTCGGGATGTCGTATCACCAGGCGTGGTTGGGCGTTTCGGTGAACAATGGGAACATGGCCTATTCGTGTTCGCAGGCCGGGGCGGCGCCAGGGACGAGCGCGCCACCAGTCGAAACGGTGAGAACTTCGAATGCGGGCGCCGCGTGGTCGCGGGTGGGGAACATCTACCAATCCTGGGATGGTTGCGGTTTTCTCGTGGTGGACGACAACAATCCGTCGATCGTGGCCATGGATGGCATGGGCATGCCCGATGTGCAAGATGAGTTTGCTACCACGCGCGATGGCGGCCATAGCTGGCGCGTCGGGCCAATCCCTGCCGTGGGCTATGTGAACGCACTGGCAAGCGTCGGCGCGCGCACCTACGGGCTATTCGCGCAGGCGCAGAGCAGGACACTGGATGTCAGCACAGATGGTCTCGCTACCTGGCGCGACATCACTGGCCCGATGGCGAATCAGGGGCTTACAGCCTTCTGGGCGAATCCTGTGACGGGCGCTCTGCTGGCCGAGACGGCGTCGTCCTATCTCAGCCCGGTGACACTCTGGAGGTCGAGCGATGGAGGCGCACACTGGAGCAGTCACGCGCTGCCGTATGCGGCTCCCAGTGCGCTGGTCGTGAAAGCCGCCACGGATTCGTCGCCCTGGGCGATCTGCCTCAACGATGGCAGCGCGAGCATCGCCTGCTCGGACGATAGCGGGATGACCTGGAATGACCTTCCTTCGTTAGAGGATAACGGGCTGCGTGGCTATGCTACGCTTGGCATTGCGAGCGACGGCGCCGTGCTGGCGCTTGGGAGCACTGATAGCGACTGGCCCATCTATCGGCTGGCGCGCGGCGCAACCCGCTGGCAATCGCTCGGCATCGTCCCCAGGACAACGGGTAGCGTGATCTATGCGAGAGCGGGGGGCAGCGATGGGGTATTGTGGGCCTTCCCCAGCGTCAAAGGCGGAGGCTCTGGCGACTCGAACCCGTCGGACGTCTACTCGGCGCGCTATCCATATTGATCCACATTGAAGAGGGCGCCTCGCTCTGGCCCGCCTGATGCGACTTTCCGCAATTGTACGCGCAAGTGGGAACCGAACGATGTCCGCTTCGTATAGCACTATGAGAGATGGTCATACCTGAGATGCGACGAAATCACGCGCACATCCTCCAACGTGATGGAGTGACAGGCGAGCGCAACGGCGCGCAGTGGAGGGATACCGCCGTGGACGAGACACTGACCGAGACGCCACAGAATGGCGCACAGAATGGCGCGACGCTCGCGCCAATGCCAATGAGCGCGTCGCGACCCCGGCGCAGACCTGGGTGGCGCGACTACACCGCCTTTGTGCTCTCCAGCGGCGGCGCGCGTGGCGCTGTACAGGTCGGCTCGCTCAAGGCGCTACTGGCGCATGGCGTGACGCCCGACGTGATCGTCGGAACCTCCATCGGCTCCTGGAATGGCGCTGTGCTGGCCATGGAGCCGAATGAGAACGGTGTGGAGAAGCTGGAGAAAGTGTGGCGCGGCCTCAGCACTAGCCGCATCCTGCTGGGCTGGGAGCCGCATCTACCTACCTCGGCGTCGGCCTTCGCGGGGGCATATGCGGTCGCCGCCATTCGCCGCGTGACGCTGGGCTATCCGTCGCTGTATGGCGACGCCGGGCTGCGGCAACTCTTTAAGGAGCATCTGGCGGACAAGCGCTTCGAGGATACGCAGGTTCCTCTCCGCGTGATCGCCTCCAACCTCTCGTCGGGTGGCATTCGCGTCTTTGGGCGCGGGCGGATGGAGCTGGCGCTGCTGGCTTCCGCCGCTATTCCAGGCATCTTCCCGCCGGTGCGCATCGGTGGCGAGATCTATGTGGATGGCGGCGCGCTGGAAAGCTCCAGCCTGGATGTGGCGATTGAGATGGGCGCTCGGCGCATCTTCGTGATCGACGCGGGGTATGAGGTGACACCGGAGCTGGAGGAAGAGCTGCAAGCGCTGATTCAGCGCGCGGCGCGCGGCGCGCGTCAGCCCACCACGCATGCGCTGGCGGTGATCCTTGAACGCACCGCAACGATGATGGGGCGCTTCCAGCTCGATCGCGCCCTGGCCCGCGCGCCTGAGGGCATCGAGATTCATGTCTTGCGACCGAGCAGCACGATGAACGAGGCCGCGCTGGACTTCGATCACGCCGCGAAGTGGATCGACCTCGCCTATGAGCAGGCCCGCGCCTACCTCAACACGCATCTCCCGTCGCACACTCAGCCCGCCGCCGATCAGAGCGAGGCCGCCAGCGTCGCCACGGAGCAGCGCGCGGGCTGACACCCCACGCCAGAAGATGCGCCCGGCTGATAGAATGAAAGCGGCGCTGCTCTGCGACGGGTGAGGCGCCGCCTCTGAAAAGGGATCAGTCATATGGCGGACGAAGCGCAGGAGCAGGCCCAGACCTGGCGCATTCTGGTCGTGGACGACAGGCCACACGAGGGCGTCATCTGCGCCACGGCGCTCCAGACCGTGCGCGGTTATGAGGTGCGCCAGGAGAAGTCCGCGCGCCGCGCGCTGACCATCGCGCGCGAGTGGCGGCCAGATCTGGCGATTCTCGACATCAAGATGCCCGAGATGGATGGGTTGGAGTTGGCGCGGCGCCTGCGAGCCGATGGTTGCGACGCCAACCTCATCTTCGTGACCAGCAGCGAGGAAGAAGACAACCAGGTAGTTGGGGTGCGTCTCGGCGACGGGTATATTGTCAAACCGCATTTCAAGGCGCGCGTCTTCCTGGCGCAGGTCGAGAAGATACTGAAGCAGCGGAAACTGGAGCTTGCCACGATGCGGCGCGCGGCTGTGGATCACGATCGGAGACCACAGATCGACGAGTTGAATCAGCGCGTACACATCCCTGGCCGCCACAAAGACATCGACCTCACGCGCGTCGAGATAAAGTTGCTGCGTACGCTCATTGATGCGAATGGCCAGGCGGTTCCCTATGGCAAGTTGATCCGCGCCGTGTGGGCCAATAGCGCGAGTGACGAAGCCGCCGCAGGTCTCGCAGATACCGCGCTGTCGAAGTCGGATCGAGATACGCTCTTCGCGAATATTTCGCGCCTCCGCAAGAAGATCGAGCTTGATCGCGCGGCTCCACAGTTGATCCTCACTGTTCAGCATGTGGGCTATCGCTACCACCTGTCAGCGGGGTGATCGCGCGCGGTGTGTCGATACGCCCTCCTGGGCGCGGGAGTGAGGTATGACTGACCCTCTTTCGTCGTCGGCGGCGAAACAGACCTTCTCTTCCATCGCGTCGCATGCTCTGCGGGGCGTGACGTTTACTATCCTGGGCTCACTCTCGGCGCTGGATCTGGATCTGGAGGGCGAGTCGCTCAGCCAGCGCCAACGCCTGATGATCGGTAACGCCGCTGAGGGCGCCGCGCGGCTGGCTCAGGCGGTCAAAGATCTGGAGATTCTGCTCAAGGACGCTGACCACCAGTTGGAAGATCGACGCGAGGTAACGCCACTGGGCGCGCTGATCGACGAAGCCATCGCGCAGGCGCAGGAGCCAATCGCGCCTGACCCGCCGCGCGCCATCACGCGGCGCCTCCCCTCGCGGCTGGCTGCCTGCTATGCTGATCGGCGGCTGGCGCGACGCGCGCTGGCGGCGCTCATCGAGAACGCGCTGCGCTTCTCACCGCCGGACGCGCCCATTGGCGTGGAGGCGAGCAGGCGCGGCGACCGGGTGGTCATTCGCGTGCTCGATGCTGGCGACGGAGTCGGGCCAGATGAGCGCGAGCGCATCTTCGAGCCGCTCTATGTCGGAGCTGATCCACAAGGGGATGTGGGTCTGGGGTTGGGTGTGGGTCTGGGGTTGGCGGTGGCGCGCGTCTGCGCCAAGGCGCAGGGCGGCGCCGTCTCCCTGGAGCGCAGCAACGCCACTGGCGCCAGCTTCATCCTCGAACTGATGTTGTCCCCGCCAGACGCCCCCGCCAACGCCGCAGGCTGACGGCTACGCGACGTGCGCGACGACGATGAGGCGCGCTGAGGTGTCGTCAGCAGGCGGCATGTCGTAGCCGCCGTAGCCTGCTTCGAGCGCGAAGCCCGCGTGCTGGATCGCCAGCGTCACCTCGCCCCGCGAGAGTACCGCCAGCGGCGTGTGGGTGAGGGTACGCCGTACTGGCCCACCCTGCTCGTGCTGATCGTAGAAGTGCGTCACGTCCACGACGCCCGGCTCGGCGCCCGCTCCGCCAACTACCAGATGCTCCACGAAGCTCGCGCCCTCATTCACGGGCCATACGCCCAGCCGCCAGAGCTGCCCTGCCGTCTCCAGCAGGCGGCGCGGGCCAGCCACGTCCACATCGACGATCAGGCGGCCATCCGCGCGCAGGCGAGCGCGCAGGGCGGCGAGCGCCGCGGCGCGCTCCTCAGCGTGGGTGAGGTGGCCGAGTGTTCCCAACCCCAGCAGCGCGACATCATAGCGCGCATCGGCGGGGAGTGCGAGCCGGGCGGCCGTCCCTTCGACAAGGCTGATGCGCCGCGCCACCTGCTCTGGCAGGCCAGCGACGCGGCGGGCGTGACGCTCGCGCATGGCGGCGGATGGCTCGACGCCCGTCACGCTGTAGCCCGCGCTGGCCAGCGCCGCCAGTAGTCGCCCGCTACCCGACCCCACCTCCAGGATGGCTAGCCGCCGCCGCTCGCCGCCGAGCAACTCCAGATAGAGCTCGATGTCATCGGTGAAGCTGTCGTGCTCCAGGTCGTACCACTCGGCGATACGGGCGTAGGGATCGCTTGTCTCGCGCGCATCGCCAGACGCTACTGTCATGATGTCGCTCCCGCTGCGCCCGGATGCACAAGGCGCGGGTAATTGTCGCAAATCTGTCGCAGATTGGGCCAGCGCTGGGATGGCGCGCGGACATTCTTCCCAGGCGCCCCGTCATGCTCTAGCGCGGCGCCGCCATACGCGACTATGATAGCCCACGGGTGGAGAAAAGGAGAAACGGACTGAGCTTGACACCGTCGTCGGGTTGCAACCGCTTCCTGTGACAGCCGTACACCCTCCGGAACCTGTTGAGAGCGCGGGCGCCAATCGCGTGCGCGCCTGCTCCGACACGCTCCGCTGATGACGCAGACA
>DATBTW010000395.1:0-14112 GCA_036559055.1 Ktedonobacterales bacterium | reverse complement strand
GTCACCTCTGGCGAGGTGCGCGGCTGGTCATCATCTTCGGCGACGACGTTGAGCGCGCGCTCCATCTGCGTGCGGCGGCTGGCGCGCTCGCGGCGCAGCGCCTCCCACAGCAGCTCGATCTCCGCGCTGATCGCCAGGATGCGTGCGCGGTTGGCGGGCGCCAGGAACGGATGCGCCGCCGACTTGGCATAGAGCTTCTGCCGCTCTTTGGTCAACATCTGGATGCGCGCGAGCGCGCCACCAGAGGAGGAGCTACGCGCTTCCTCGTGGAGTCGGCGCTCCACGACCAGCGCTTCGACCGGCGAGAGCTCCGTCTTTCGCTGTGCTCTAGGCATGACAAAGCCCCTTGAACTGACGTGAACGGACGTGAACGGACGTGAACTGAACGGGACATACGGACAGTTGGACTGACACGCGCGATGAACAGGCGCAAGGAACCGACGCGAACGGTCGCACGGGAACTGTCGGGCATGCGCGCTGAGGGGGAAAGCTGAGAGCGCGCTGGCTGACCCACGAGAAGCGTGGGGAACCATTACACGGCGCTCGTTTCCATACTCTTCCAAGGGATACAGACGAACGTCGTCGCCGAACGCTACGCAAGAGCGCCAGGCGGGGCGAATGGTACTAGCTGGTGGAGCAGGCGCTCGCCGGGCGCCGGTCCACACGCGCCGCGCCCGCAGCCAGGATTCCTGCGCGCCCGTTGCATCCTCCTGGCCACCTGGCGAGCACGTGTGAGAATTATCACAAATGTCACACAAATGTTAATTATCTCAATGTTGACATTGACAAAGTTAAGTTCAGCGGCTATGCTCTCCTCAGATCGAGTCACGCGCGACGACGGAGTTGAGGGGGAGAGAGACGCGACGATGGCACAGACCTGGCAAGCGCCCGCACAGTGCCCCATCTGCGGACACGACCATCTGGTGGTGACACGCCTGGCCTGCCCGATCTGCGGCAGCGCGGTGGAGGGCGCCTTCGAGCCTGCTGGCGTCGCGACCGCCGAGCCTGGCGCCCGCAAATCGGGGCCGCTGGCGCCCACTGCGCGCGGCGAGGCCCGTTTTGGCCGACTGGCGCGGCTGAACGACGAGCAACTGGAATTCGTCGAGGTGTTCCTGCGTTGCCGTGGCGTCATCAAGAATGTCGAGGACATGCTCGGCGTCTCGTACCCCACAGTGCGCGGGCGACTCAACGCCGTGCTCGAAGCGCTTGGCCTCGCCACCGACGACGAGTCTCCGGCAGAGCAGCGGCGTGTGCGGCGCGAGATTCTGGCCGACCTCTCGGCGGGGCGCATCACCATCGAGGAGGCGCACGAGTTGCTTGCCCGCGCCCCCGCCCTGACAGACGGCGAAGGCTCCGACGAAAGCCAGGACGAAGGCTAACCAGCCGTCACGAGCAGCGGAGTAGTGAGCGGAGTTCAGAGGAGTACAGCGCGATGGACGAGTGGACCACTGATCCCCTTGATCCCCATGCGGAGCCACAGACCGAGCCACAACCCGACGCGCAGGCCGAGGCCAGCCCAGCGGCCAGCCCCGACGATCTGCCCGCAGCGGGCTACGAGCAGCCCGCCGCGTCCGAGCATGCCATCGGCGAAGAGATGGCGGAGTCGGAGGGCGGCCCATTTACTGGCCATGCGCAACCCATCGGGGATGCTGGCGTAGTAGAAGGCGATGCACACGCCGAGGCCGACGAGCCGCAGCCCGACGAGCCAGCCGATGAGGCGACATCTGCCGCCAGCGGCGGCGCTCTGCGGATCGAGATCGATGAGGCAGAGGGCAACCTGACGATTGTCGGTGGCGCCGAGCAGATCACTGTTCACGCGCGGCGCTGGCCTTCGCAGGAGGACGCCATCCAATACGAGGATGGCGTGCGCTTCACCCAGTTGCCCGGTGGCGCAGAGCTACGCACACCGCATGGTGTCACCATCATCGTGCATGAGGTTGGCGGCGATCTGCGCTGCGAGCGGCTGGATGGCGAGTTGCGCGTGAGCCGCGCGCAGGGCGATGTGCGCATCGAAGATGTCGCGGTGGCCCGGCTGAACTGGATTGCTGGCGATCTGGTCGTCGATCATGTCGGCGAGTTGGTTGGCGAAGATATCGGCGGCGACGCCTGGCTGGCCAATGTGCAGCAGGCCACGACGCTTGGCCGAGTCGGCGGCGATCTGGAGGCGCGTCGCGGCGGCGGTGTCACCGTCACCGAGACCGTCGGTGGCGATGTCGAGATCGAGCGCTGCGAATACCTGACCGTTGGAGCCTCGATTGGCGGCGATGTCGAGATTCGTCGCGCGCCTGGCTCCATCAAGGTGAGCCATGTCGGCGGTGATCTGGACGCCAACGATGTGCGCGACGTGGAGGTTGGCTCCGTCGGCGGCGACCTGGAGCTGAATGGTGTCGCCGGGCAGGTCAATTGCGGCTCGGTTGGCGGCGATGTCGAGATGACCAACACCTTTGGCCTGGTCACGCTCGGCGGTATCGGCGGCGATCTGACCGTCGAGCGCGCCCCTGGTGGGCTGGTCGTCTCGCGCACGGGCGGCGACGCGACGATCGATACGCTGCTGCGCCCGGAAGCCAAATACGTGGTCAATGCCGGGAGCGACATCACCCTGCGGGTACGCGGTGAGGTGAATGCGCGCTTCGTGGCGCAGAGCTTTGGCGGCGAGATTCACACGCGCCTGCCGTTGACCGTCGAGAAAGGGCGACGGCGCAACCTGGTCGGCGCGCTGGGGAATGGATCCGCGACCGTAACCTTGCAGAGTGGCGGCGACATTTCGATTGTCGCTGCGGATGGGCAGAGAGGAGACTATCGCATGAGCGACGATTTCGACAACCAGGGCAATCAAGGCAACCCCGACGACCAGGGCGACGCGCACGCGCGCACCTTTGAGGGCGCTGTCGGCGGACGCAAGTTCCGCGTGCGGGTCGAGAATGGTCCGGGGCGCGCCGGCTTCCAGTTCAAGGGGCCGTTCACGCCGGAGGATGAGGAGCAGGCGCGCGAGTTCCGCCTGGACTGGGAGCGTGGCCGTGGCCCACGCGCCTCTGGCGAGTATGGCGAGCAACTCAACGATCTGCGCGACCAGGCCGAGACGCTGGCCCGCCGCGCCGGCGAAGAGGCCCGCAAGTACGCTGATATGGCCACCAAGCGCGCCCGCGAGACCGATTGGGAGTCGGTGGGCGCCGAGATTCGCTCCACCATCGAGCGCGCGATGGCTGATCTGGAGGACGCCTTCGGGCGCGTGCGCCGCGACTGGGATCCGCGTGGTGGCTCCGGCGGCTCTGGTGGCGGTGGCTCATCCAGCGGCCCGTCTGGTCGCCCCAGCAGCAGCGGCCCGCAGCGCGTGCGCATCGAGCATGACGATGAGCCGCAGGCGGGTGGCGCTGGCGCAAGCTACGGCGAGCCAGCCCAGCCACAGGATCGCGACGCGCTGCGCCGCCAGACCCTCGAAGACCTGCGCAATGGGCGCATCACGCTGGACGACGCCGAGCGCCGCCTCAACGACCTGCGCTAGCGCTCACACCTGAATGGTTCCGCGCGGCGCCCAGTCGCGCTTCACGTCCCCCTCGCGCCAAGTGACGGATTGCGCGTCCGTCGCCTCAGCGCGAGGGGGACGCTTCGTGTCCTGCGCCGCCCGATTGACAGGCGCGACGCCGCTCCTGTACGCTTGCTGCGCCACGAATGGCGTTCGAGCATGAACGAAAGCGACACTTCTGGTGTCGCGCTTACCATCCCACGCCATTTCATTCAAATGACTTCCAAACCATCAAATCTGTGTACGCTCGTAGAAGATTGGCTCATTTTCATCCACAGAGATGGCGCCTGGTTGCAGTTGACATTGGCTGGTTTCCTGTGTATGCTTGCTGCACAGCGCCTGATTGCGCTGCACAGCACACCTCGTTCGCAGACACAACTGGAAATCTCAGGGTGCAAACGCCCCTGGACGTTTAGGAGACGTAATCCCCCGTTGGTCTGAGAATATGGCGCTGCGACGTGGATGAGGCTCGTGAACTAGGAGTGTTCAATGAATGGCTATCCCCCCCCACTCGCGCACGATCTCCCTATGCATGGCATCTAGCACTGGCTTTCGCAGTCGCTCTGATTGCGATGCTTGCTCTCCCTCTCGGAGCACAAGCGCACCAACTCAGTGGATGTGACATACCCGATCCCACAGGTGGTGGCGCGTGTTCGAAGGCTCCTGGGCCACTTTCTGCACATGAGCAGGCGCTTCTTTCGGCGAAGACCAACCTTGCGAACGAGTATGCTGAGGTGCGCGCAGGAAAGCTCAGTGCCGCGCGCTATCAAGCGGATGTGCAAGCTTTTATGTCTACATTCCAGGTAACGCCCTATGCGCTACGTCACTCGACAATGCACTCTGTGATACCAGAGTGCATTGGGCAACCTGGTGGTGGTTGCGCGCCGTATTCAAAGACGCTTGGCCTGACGCAGCAGCCGCAGGAGAACTACTACTACTGTGGCCCTGCTACCGCATCAGAGGTTCTCCGCGCTTTGGGTCTGAGCAACTCGCAAGATTCCGTAGCGGGTTCTCTGGAGACCACGACAAATGGTACGCCATGGTATGACGGCTCGAAATATCCCATGGCCTCGACACTCAACGCCATGCAGGGCAACCTCTATTACGCGCCGCTCAACGGGGGCTTCAGCACGTCAACGTATAGCAACGACCTTGTTCAGGACATGGCGTTTGGGCAACCCATCGCTGGTAATGTCGTAGAGAATGCAGGTGGAGTTCACCTTCGAGGTCATCCTCAGGGCTACACCATCTACCACTGGATTGCCATCTATGGCTACACAAACTACGGCAATGACACGTCGTATGCGGACTCGGTAGCCAATGCTCCGTCCATCTGGTTCTATCAGAGCGTCGTCCCGTACAACTCCGGCTACTCGAACGGCGATATGACCACCCTGCTCAGTGGAAGAGGGATGGTATGGTAGCTGCGTCGACGAGACGCCGCGCAGGCAGGTGGCCGCATCGGCCACCTGCTCGGACACGCGCGGGACAACACCTATTTCTTCTGTCCATTCTTCTACTGCTGGTGCAATTCATCAGCGGCTGCGCCTCTTCGCCGAGCATCGCACACACCGCGACGCCTATTCCGACGTCCGTTCCCACACAGACGTCGAACTCTTTGCCTGCTGCGCCGCCGCCTACTCTCAGCCTTCAAAAGGCTTGGGGTAACGTGCATATCACTCATCTGAGCGGGCGTTTGCCAGGCAACCTCAACTTCGTGTTCGAGTACGATGCGACACCAGATGGCCAGTGGATCGTCGGTGAGGTCGAGCCGCGCGATTTCGCTGATAACAACACATTTCTTCCCTATGTTGCGCTCTATAATGTCGGCTCCCACCAGGTCGTCCGCGTCCACAACCTGCTCAATCCACACAGCCAAATCGGCTCTGTCGCGACTGATGGAACCTGGATCGTGTGGCAGGAAGCGTCCCATCAGCCAGACTTCGTCGATTGGGTCATCGAGGCGGACAACTGGCGTACCGGGACGTTCAAGAGGCTTGCGCAGGCGCCAACAGACGCCAATGGCGTCTTCTATCATGGGCCACAACCACAGTTGGCGGTTGATCAAGGCAAGGCGCTCTGGAGCCAGACAACGGGCCCCATCGATCCCAACGATAGCAGTACTAGCCAGAATGAAGAGGTGCGCCTGGCCGATCTGAATACTGGAGCAATCACGACGCTGGCGACGAGCGCATTTGGCGCTGCGCTCTCGTGGCCGTGGGCGGCCTGGGGCGTGTTGACAGACGCCAATGGCAATGGTTTCGTGCAATTCAAAGATATGGAGACTGGACAGACGATCCGCCTCAACCAAACACCCGACAAGCTTGCGCTCAGCGGGACGACAGCAGTCTATTCGCTCTATGCCAACGAGGTCGACGTGATCCCTGATGTGTCTCACAGCACCGTCGGACGTACAATATTCCAGGTGACGACGCCCAGCCTTCAGTCACCGGTCGTTAGCAGTCGCCTAGTAGCCTGGTCATACACCGATGGGCCCAACATCCCGCTAGTCTGGGATCGACAGGAAAACGTGCTTGTAGTTCTCCCCACGACCTACATACAGAACTACATCGCATGGACAGGAGGTCATCTGCTCGCCTGGCTAGATAGTCCAGAGACCGCAGCGCAGCAGCAGCAGGACGGGCAGAACAACCTGATTCCATCGCTCGACATGTGCATTGTGGATACGAACGCCCTCCCCACCACCCTGCCCGCCTGACCGCTCACTCGCCCGCCTGGCGCAGTTCGACGCGAGCGGGCAGGCCGAGATAGCGCCCGTAGCGCTCGGCGGCGCGCGTCAGCCCCTCGCGCTGGGCGTCGTCGAGCAGCGTGTAGTGCGTGACGGCCAGCGTCACAGCGTCTCTGGCCAGCGTGCGCTTCCACGAGCCGACGATCAGGCCATCCACCACCAGCACGGGCGCCAGGATCAGGAAGGGATCGGCGGGGAAGGCTGGATGCAGCGCGGCGCTGCGGTCGCGGTATGCCACGGTGTACTCGTCATACTGCGGCAAGAGCAGCACGCTTGCGCTGGGTGCGGATGGCGCCGATGTTGATGATGGGGGCGTGGCGACCTCGCGATAGATGCGCCCATCCAGCGTTGTCTGCGTGAGGGCGTCTCCGGCCAGCGCCACGCCGCGCCGTACTTCGGTCAGCGTCAGCCCCGACCACCACGCGAAGTCGTACTCCGTGGCGGGGCCGTGGCTGCGGAAGTAGCGCCGCGCCAGCGTGGCCAGCGCCTCGTCGTCGTCGAGCTGGCGCGCGTCGGGAACCCACTCATCCAGCAGGGTGAAAGTGGGTTGCTTGCCCTGGCGTGGACCGAGGCAGATCAGCCCCTCGCGCGTCCAGTAGCCGAGGAGATGCAGCCCGCGTTGCTCGCCCGCTGTGGCTGCTGTGGCGAGACCCGCCGCTTCCAGCGCCGCGTACAGCTCCCTGCGCGCCATCACCTTGCCGCCGCGCAGCGCGCTCGCCAGGATGTCGCCCGCGCGGGCGAAGTCGTCGCCACTCAGCCCTACGCGGCGATAGATGCTGGCCGCCTTCTGGTTAGTGCGCCGCGCCAGCAGTCGCAACATCCAGCTTGCGTCGGCGGCGGGAACGAAGTGGATCGTGCCACGCATCGGCCAGGTACGCACGACGCTGCGGTCGGCGACGGCCTGCTCGATGGTCTGCTCCGTCACCGTGGGCGCGCGGTCGAACATGCGCAGCGCGATGGCGTAGTTGGCGCCGGGTAGCTCCTGCGCCTGCATCGCGCCAAACCAGCGCACGACCTCTGCGGGCGTCGCCAGATCGGGCTGCGCGAGGCGCTGGTTCAGCAATCGCCGCTGGGCGATGTCGGTCGTCATCATAGCGTCCAGTATAGCAGACGGCAAACGGCGTGCGCTGGCGGGAGTCGCGGTAGGTAACGGAGTCGCGGCCATCAATGGCCGCCGCACGCGACGATTGGGGGCATAAATGTCCCTCGCATGGCGCCCGCATGCGGCGGCGGCATGCGGCTCTCAAGCCGCGCCCGCGTGCTCCGGCCTTACAAGGCCGAGAGCAGCCTCCACCCACCGAGAGCCGCCCGCTCGCCCCATGCACTGTAATTCCGCAGGGTAGATCGGCGTCATACAAGAACGGGCGAACCCTTGCCGCCTGCGCGGGCCATGTGCCTTGATGTGGTGGCGACGCGCGTCGCGCTCCACCTGGCCTCAACGGGCCGCGCAGGGAGGCGCCGCCAGCCCCTGCGTCTGCCGTGGCGCAGTGAGGAGTATCCAGGGGACATCCAGGGAACCGCAACCAGCCCTATTCATCGCGAAGACGCGAGGAGGCCGCATGACGTCCGCCACCACGAACAGCAATCCCAAAGCTTACCGGCTGCCGCTGACCGTGCGTCCGCGACACTATGACATCAAACTCGATGCGCGACCAGGACGCGAGACGTTCAGCGGGTCACTCGCCGTGCAGGTCTCCATCGCCGCGCCGACCAGCACCATCGAGTTGCACGCTCGCGACCTGACCATCACCAATGCGCGGCTCGCCAGCCCCAGCGGCCAGACCTTCGCCGCCACGGTTGCGCCAGACGCCGAGCGCGAGATCGTCGTCATCACGCTGGATGGCGCGGCGCCCGCTGGCGGCGCCACTCTCGCGTTCGACTTCGCTGGCAGCCTCAGCCCCAGTCTGGAGGGTCTCTTCCTCTCGAAGGATGGCCCCGACGAGATGCTCTGCACACAGTGCGAGGCCACCGGCGCGCGCGCCATCATCCCCTGCTGGGATGAGCCGAACTTCAAAGCCACCTTTGCCTGGACGGTGACGACCGCGCCGGGCCAGACCGTGCTGACCAATGGCAAGCTGCTGGCGACCGAGCCGAGCGCCGATGGCGCCAGCGCCACCTGGCGATTCGCGCCCACCAAGCCAATGGCCAGCTACCTGATCGCCCTGGCCGTCGGTGAATTCGCCAGCGCCGAGGAGCGCATCGTCAATGGTGTGCCGCTGGGCATCTGGTCGCTCAAGGGTAAAGAGCCACTGGGCAAGTTCGCGCTGGACATCACGGCGGAGCTGCTGCCGTTCTACGAAGACTTCTTCGCCACGCCCTATCACTTCGACAAACTCGACAATCTCGGCGTGCCGAACTTCGGCGCGGGCGCCATGGAGAACGCTGGGCTGATCATCTCGCAGGCCGTCGTGCTGCTGCTCGATGAGCGGGCCGCATCGCGCCGCCAGGAGCTGACGGTGGCCGAGGTCACGGCGCACGAGTTCGCGCATATGTGGTTTGGCGATCTGGTCACGATGCGCTGGTGGGATGACCTCTGGCTGAACGAAGCCTTCGCTAGCTGGATGTCGTACCACGCCATCGACTCGCTGCGCCCGCAGTATCGCATCTGGGATGAAGTGCAGGGTGGCGCCGACCAGGCGCTCGCTGCCGATTCGCTGGCCAGTTCGCACCCCATCTATAATCGCGTGGATACCCCCAAGGCGGTGATGGAGAACTTCGATGTCATCACCTACCAGAAGGGCGGCGCCGTGCTGCGCATGGTGCACGACTTCCTGGGCGATGATCTGTTCCGCGCGGGCCTGCGCGCCTACATGGCCGAGTTCGCCGAGGGCAACGCCACCGGCGCCGATCTCTGGCGGCATCTGGAGAAGGCGTCGAACCAGCCCGTCAGCAAGATGATGGAGAGCTGGATCCTGCAGGCCGGGCATCCGCTGATCGATGTGGCGCTGGTAGGCGGTGGCGCGCAGGGCGAGACGATGCTCGCGGTGAGCCAGCGCCGCTTCTACTCTGCCGCCAATCCGCCCAGCAGTGACCAGCTCTGGCAGGTTCCGATGCAGGTGCGCTACGAGGATGACGCGGGCGTTCACACGGCGCGCTACCTGCTGACCGAGCGCAGCGCGACGTTCACGATTCCGGTCAGCGGCGAGCTACGCTGGCTCTATGGCAACGCCAGCGAGGTCGGCTTCTATCGCCAGCGGCTCGATGCCGCGCTGCTGGGCAAGCTGCGCGCCAACCTGGGCCGCCTCAATGCCGCCGAGCAGAAGGGGTTGCTGCGCGATCAGTGGGCGCTCGTCTCCAATGGCGACCAGCCCATCACGCCATATCTGGATACGCTGGCGGCGCTGAGCAGCGGCGACGACGAGACGCTGATCAGCCAGCTCGTGAACGAGCACCTGAACCGCGTCGAGAACTTGCTGGAGGTCGCGGGCGATGAGCAGGCGCTGGCGGGCTATCGCGCGTGGGTCAAGCGGCTCTTTGAGGGCAAGATCACCGCGCTGGGCTACGAGCCACAGGCGGGCGAGCCGGTCGAGACTTCGCGGCTGCGCGCCTCCGTGCTGAGCGCGCTGGCCAACGATGCCCGCGATTCGGAGGCCATCGACCACGCGCGCACGCTGCAGGAGCGCGAGGCCGGCGATCCGGCGGGCGTCGATCCGAACCTGGCGCCCATCGCTATCGGCGCGACCGCCCGCGCGGGCGACGCGGCGACCTATGAGCGCTTCCTGTCGCTCTACGAGGCGCGCAAAGGTGGCGACTTCACGCCCGATCAGGTCGAGCGCTACGCCGGAACGTTCGCGCTCTTCGAGCCGAGCGAGCTGACCCAGCGCACGTTCGAGCTGATGTCGAAGGGCGAAGAGACATTCCCCTTCCAGGCGCAGATTCGCCTGATGGCGGGGACGCTGATGCAGCCGCGCACGCAGGCGACCTCGTGGGACTACATCAAGGATCACTGGGACTTCATCCAGCAGCGTGCGCCGTTCCTGTCACCCGCCATCGTGGAGTTCTCTGGCGTGCTGCCCGAGACAATGCGCGCTGATGTGGTGACCTTCTGGGACGGGCATCTCAACGGCGAGTACGCTGGCCCCTACGCCCGCGCGCTGGAGCAGATCGACCAGAACGCCGAGCTACGCGCCCGCACGCGGGGCGACCTGCTGGCCTATTTCAAGCGGTAGTTGACCACGGGTTCTACGTTTAGCCAGTTACGACAATGCCCTTCTCCTCCAAACGAGAAGGGCGTTGTCGCGTTTAAAGTGCGCCAGTACGCTATTGACAAATGAGCAGGCGGTGATTATTCTCTAACCGCTCCAATTGAGCAGACGGCAAATCTGTAGTGTCGAATTGAGGAGAAGAGATATGAGCAAGCGCCGCGCTACACAGGACGGGGGGGTAATCGTTTAGGAACTCGGCAAACCCGCAGCAGGGGCTTCTCTCTGCTTCGAGGTATGAAACTCCGCAAATTCACCCCGTATCTCGCGATACTCGCTCTGCGGGCCTTGTTTTGGAGCGTTCTCCATTTCACCTCATTCGGGTCGCCAGCGTCTCAGCCAAATGCAGGCCCTCCACCGAAACCCGGCGTGACGCAAACGGGGCCAGTCGCGACTGAGCAGTGGACTCGCGCAAAAGGCTTACCAGCGCAAACGCTCGGTCTGGCCTTCTCGAGCACAGCATCCAACACGGGATACGCAGCCGCGTTCGTCAACAAGACCACCCAGGACATCTACGCCACGACCGACACTGGCGGTACCTGGAGCCACATCAGCACGGTGACTGCTCCGGTAGCGGATGCGCTCACCACGGATCCAACGGATCCGCAGGATCTCGTCATGCTCTCCTACAGCGTGCCGATGCCGGGAAACTACACGGTTGAGCGCTCCACTGATGGCGGCCACACGTGGAACCAGCAAGCGACTACGCTGCCCTCAAACGCGACTGTCTCGCAGACCGGCTGGGCTGACTCTAACTTCCTGGTCGCCTTCCAACTTGATCGCCAGCCGCTCGGCGATAGCGCGCTGGTCGCCTTCCCCGCAACAGGCGCCAGCCAGCATCTGGATGTCGATGGCAAAATCGACGGTATCTCAATCCCCCACATCCAGCTCATCACCAGCTTCCGCCAGCGCTTGCAAATCTGGGGCAGTGATGACACCCAAACTCCGAACACGATTGGTCTGGTCACAGCGAACATGGGCAAGACCTGGCAGTCTCTCAGCGCGACTGCCGCAGGCAAGGCCATCAAGCCCATGGCGACGACCGCCGATGGCGTGGCGCTGCTGGCGCTGACGGTTGATCAGTCGCAGGTGGCCCTCTCACGCGATGGCGGCCTGACCTGGCAGATGCAGAAGAGCCTCAGCAATGACAAATTTCAAGCGGATCATGAGGCATTCGTGACAGGCGCCGGGCAACTGCTGCTACACGTCTCCACCGGCGCGAACCCTGGCATGTATGGGATGCGCAATGGCGCGTGGGTCAGGCTCACCACGCATGACGTCGTCGCCGTCAGCACCGACTCCAGCGGCGCCATCGTCCGGCTGTGGTCGTACGACGCCAATGGCATTGTCACTTGGATGGATGCCTAACGCGACGAACTCCGCGATCTCTTGAAACACATCAGCTGCCAAGAAAGGCTTTACCCGATGCGACCATATGCGTTTCCAGGCTCCCAGGTTCTTCTGAGACTGCTCCTCGTCGCGGTGTTGGCCGTAGGCGCCGCGCTCGCCATCCAGCCAGTGCCAGCCAGCGCTCATCCGAGCGCAAAGACCTATTCCAACAACGGGGTACCAGTCATCTATGTGCATGGCTTCGATCCCAGCGGCGCCATCCCATATGGCTGCGACGGGATGCCCAATTTTGGCACGATCCAACAGTTCTTCAGCCAGCATGGGTGGTGGGGCGCTACCTATGGTGTGGGCTACTACAATGGCGATGGACGGTGCGACGCTCTTCTGCAGAATGAGGCCTGGCGCTGTACCGGATGGTACGCTGGAAGCGAAGGAACGACGAATGAGGACGTGCGCCACAAGTCGTGCGAGTTGGCTTGGTACATCTGGGACAATTTCACGAGCGCGGGTGTCGCCGTGAAGATGATCGGCCATAGCGGAGGTGGCATCATCATTCGTCAGGCGATAGCCGATACCCCCTATGTTGGAGCATTCCCGCCCTATCTCATGGTAGAGGATGTCGTAACGGCTGGGACACCACATCAGGGGATTTTGACATCGTCAGGCTTTTGGTATTGTGGAGGTTGTACTGAAGTAGCCCAAATAGAGCAAGCCAATGCGCTGATGGTGGATCTGAATTCCACCAGCTTCCGTGGCGGCTTCGGACGGAATCCACAGGCGGGAAGCGCGGGAACTGACTGGACCACAATGGCCAGCTACAATGACAGCGCCCTCTACGTCGGATGTGCAGCGGCTCCTGACCAGTTCGGAGGCTACTTAGGGGACGAAAATAGCGATCCCAGCATCAATGGGGAGTACTGTGGTTTTATGCCAGGAGCCACACATCTGGACGCCTACACTGGCCCGACACCCTACTATGACCATGGTGACTATCTCACCGACACGTCGACGGGGTGGGATGCCGACGTTTCCTACAGCGACAACAACGGGAGGAACTGGACTCATGCATGTTCCACCTGTACCTACAAGATGACGCATTCTATCCAGACCATGCTGTACGCGGTTTCGTACACCAGTTGGTAGGAACCCGGTGAGGATAAGCCAGGTATGAACCATCCTCAGACCAGGTCGTGCAGCAACACTGGTCTGAGGGTATCCCATCAGAAGGAGGCGTCGTATGAGTGGCGCGCTCAGTGTATCGCGACCACGCAAACTCATCGGGCTGCTTCTCTGCCTCCTCGGCGTGGCAAGCGTCATTCTTAGCTACTTTCTCTTTCCTCTATATTTGCCCCCGGAGAGTAGCGAGGCCATATCGAGCTGGGAGTGGGTGAGCGAACAGCTTGCCAATATGCACATACAAGGTGTGTCCAACTCCTTCTTGTTCGGGATCGGCTGGACGCTCGCGCCGCTGGTTGCGGTGGCGCTGGTGGGTATCCTGGGCATTGCACGCTTTGCTTTCGCACCTTCCCTGCTAGCTTTGCTCTATCTAATCGCCTGCCTGCTGGGAGGGGTGGTGCTCGGCTTGACGCTCTTCGCTACTGTCTACGGACTGCAATTCGGCGCTCTGGGTGAGGCCATTGGCTATGCGCTGTGCTTCTGGGCAGATCGTCTCTGGCGTGGTAAGCGACGCGCCGTGAACATCTGGAACCCACCAGCCTAACAGACGCGACAACCCCGCCCCTCGCCCTGCGATCGGAGAGAATCAGGGAGGTTGTCGCGGGCTTACCTCGTCGCTACTTCACCAGCCGCTCGGCGTACTTCTTGCGGAACTTCGCCACCTTCGGCGCGATCACCATCATGCAGTACGGCGCCTCGGGGTGGTTGCGGAAGTAGTTCTGGTGGTAGTCCTCGGCGGGATAGAAGGCCGTTAACGGCTCGATAGTCGTCACGATGGGGCGATCATAGAGCTGCTCGTCGCTGATCTCGCGGATGACCTCCTGCGCGACGCGGCGCTGCTCGTCGTCGTGCGGCAGAATCACCGAGCGGTACTGCTCGCCGACATCGGCGCCCTGGCGATTGAGCGTGGTGGGGTCGTGGATGGTGAAGAAGACGTGCAGCAGATCGCTGTACGATACCTGCTTCGGATTGAAGACGATCTGCGCCACCTCGGCATGCCCCGTGCGGCCTGTGCAGACCTGCTGATAGCTGGGGTTGGCGACATGGCCACCCGCATAGCCCGGCTTGACCGAGACTACGCCGCGCAGGCTATCGAAGAGCGGTTCCACGCA
>DATBTW010000394.1:0-11869 GCA_036559055.1 Ktedonobacterales bacterium | reverse complement strand
GACGGTCCGTGGGGGAAAGTAAGGCGTACAGCCACTTCGCACGCATTCTTACCGAGCAGACATTACATTTCCTTATACCCGCCATAACAAACGCCGTGGATTGTGTAGCAACGTCACCGTGTGAGCCAACTCAGCGTGACTGGTGGCGATCACTCCGCCGCGTCGCTCTCCTCCTCCTCACCCTCCTCGGCGACGGCGCGCAGATGCAGCGCCTCGCGCGCGATCAGCCCGTTGGGGAGCTGGCGCAGGCGATAGGCAGTGGCGTATTTGACGCCCTCGGTGAAGAGGTCGAGGTTGGGGCTGGCGATCACCAGGCCCATGCCGAGCTGCTGCGCGAAGCGGATGACCAGATCGGCGTTGCGCTGATCCATGCGCGCGAAGGCCTCGTCGTGCATCAGCAGGCGCAGCGGCGCATTCGAGACGGCGAACTGCATGGCGGCCGCCGTCAGCAGCAGCACGTAGACCGGCACGCGCTGCTCGCCGCCGCTGCCATAGCCCGAGACGGCGCTATCCCACGGGCGCACGCGCGGATCGAGGTCGTCGCTGTGCAGCAGCGAGATGTCTACCCAGCGGCGGTAATCCAGATGCTCCACTATCGTCTCGACGGAGGCCTGCGCCTGCCCGCGCATCTGTTCATCCAACCAGGAGGCGAAGATCTGCGTGAGCTGCGCCTGCACGCCAGCGGGCATGGCGTGGCCGTGCTCCAGCAGCGCCGTCGCCACAGCCACATGATCGAAGGGGATGTCGGGGTGGCGTGTCAGGCGGACGGAGAGCTTCATGGCGAAGCGCGTATTGCGGGCGAAGAAGCGCGCCGTCACCAGCCGCTCATTCAGCCCCTCGATGATGCTCTGCGCGCGGCGCAACTGCTCGACGAGATGGCTGACCACCTCGCCCAGAATGATGTCGCGCACGACGCGCGTGACGCGCTGCGAGAGCGTCTGCTGCAACTGATCAATGGTCGTATCGAGGAAGCTGAGCAGCAGGCGGATGTCGCGCGTGCCCTCCATGCGCGGCGCCACATCCATCAGCCAGCCCTGCGGGGCCAGCGCCAGCTCGCTCTTGGCTGGAGCGCGCAGCCCGAAGCGGTCATCCGCGCCAACCAGCGCCTGATACTCGGCCACCGCGACCAGGAAGCCCTCCTGCTCGCGCTCAGCCTGGCTGAAGGCGCGCGGCAGATCATCCTCCAGCCGCGCACGGTTCTCGCGGCCCTTGGTCATCTGGCGCGCGTAGCGCACTGGATCATCCACCTGGTTGGCGGGCAAGTCGAGGCTATCGGCGACGGCGTTCAGCAGCGCGGCGAAGGCGGCGCTACGCTGCTCCAGCGCTTTGGCGCCCTTGGCGCTGGCCTGCGCCTGCGTCTCACGCGCTTGCCGGGCGGCTTCGAGTTGGTGGATGGCGATGCCCTTGGCCACGCCCGCCTTGCGCGCCTGCTCCTCGGTGGTCTTGAGCTGGCGCTGCAACTGCGTGATGCGCGCCTCGAAGTTCTCCAGTCCGGCGGCGCGCAACGCCTGGCGCGCTTCGTTCAGGATGCGCTGGGCCTCCTGCGCTTTGTGGTCGCACTGATCGAGGTAGGCGCGCGCCATGCCGTAGCTCTCGCTCTCAGCGCTGTGCGTCTCCTCTGCGGAGCGCAGCCGCACGCCAAGCTGGCTGAGGCGGCCGCGTGTCTCGGCGGCGCGCGATTCGGCGTCGGCGAGCGCCTGCCCCAACGTCTGGCGGGCGCGCTCCAGCCCGGCGGAATCGTTGGCCAGCGCGGGATACGCGCGCGTGATGTCGGTCCAGCGGGCGCGGGCGTCCTCTTCCTCGCGGGTGGCGTCTACGACAGCGCGACTCGCCGCCGCCAGCCGCAGCGAGGCGGCCTCCTCAGCCTCGCGCAGGCCGCGCTGCTCGCCGCGCCGCTGATCGACCTCTTCGAGCATGTGCGCCACCTCGGCCAGCGAGTTGGCGCGTATCTCCGCTGAGCGGGCGTTCTCGCGCTCACGCCGCAGCGCCTCGTGCGTCTGGGCCAGCTCATCACGGCTGGCGGTCTGCTCGCGCAACAGTTCCTCGCGGCGCGCGGCGGCGGCGGCTTGCCTGCGCACCACGCCGATCAGCGACTGCGAGCGGCTATGCGGCTGGATCACGCCCGTCACATCGCCCAGCCGATAGCGGCCATCCGGGCAGAGGTAGTCGCCGGAGCGCGCTGGCTCCTGCGCCAGCGTGACATTCCCGAAGGCGGTATCCAGATGGCGGCGCAGGTCGGGCGCATTGGTGACGAGCGCCAGCGCCAGCGATCCGCGCTGCGGTTTGCCCGCGCCCGTGGGGGTGAGCGCGTGCCAGTCCACCTCGCGTGGGGCCGCCAAGCGCGCCTGCTCCACCGGCACGCCCAGCAGCAGCAGCGTCAGCGTGTCGGTGTGCTCCAGCAGCCCCTCGATGGCGTCGGCCCAGGGCAGCGCCTCGCGCGCCAGATCAAGCTGACGATAGGCTGGCTCGGCGCCGGGGTCAATTTCGCGCAGCCGCGCCAGCGCCCGCTCGCGCGCCGGTGAGAGCGGCGGAATCGGCTCGGTCTGGGTCTGCCCCATCTCGTCGCCCAGCGTAGCGATGCGCGCCTCCAGCTCGCCCGCGCGCACGTCCAGGCGAGCCGCGCGGCCCTCGGCCTCGCGCGTCAGAGTGCGGCTCTCATCCAGCGCCTGGCGGCAGGCCTCGGCCAGCGGCGGCAGCGCGATGGTGGATGGCTCGCCGCTGGGAGCGCGGCCCAGCCCCTCAGGCCAGCGCTGCGAGAGCTTGTCCCAGCGCGCCCACATCGACTGGCGGGCGGTTTGCATGGCGCGGGCCGCCGCGTCGTGCTGCGCGCGCGCCTCGCGCTCGGTCTGTCGCGCCGACATCAGATCGCCGCTCGCCTCTTTGATGCGCAGCGCGTGCTGCTCCAGCCCTGTCAGCGCGGTATCAGCGCTGACCCATGCGGCGTGCAGCGCATCGGCCAGCGCTTGCTCGGCGGGCTGCGCCATCACCTGCTCCCAGACGTCGGCCAGCGCCAGGGGCAGCGCGCCCAGCGCCCGCTCGCCGCGCCCGCGCAGCTCCTTCAGCCGCGTGCGCGCGCCAGAGACTTCCTGCTCCATTGAGAGGCGGGCCGTACCGAGCGACGATTCCGAGCGCTTCAGGCGATCTTCCGCCGCGCGCAGCTCGCGCGCCGCGCGATCCTGCTCGAACTGCGCCGCCTGCAAGCCGTCATTGGCGCGGGCCACCGCCTGCATCACCTCGCCCTGGTGCAACTGCTGCAGCGACTCCAGCTCGCGGCGGGCAGCGCTCTCCTCGCCATAGGCGGCCTCCTCGGCGACCTCGGCCTGACGCGCGCTCGATTCCGCCTCGCGCTGGCGCTCCTCCGCCGTGGCCAGCGCCTTCGCGCCGTCGTCGCTCTCCCACGCCGCACGCAGCCAGACCAGCGCGGCATGCTTGAGCGCGGCGTCGTGGTATTTGCCGCGCGCCTCCACCACGCCCGCCAGCGTGGCGCGCAGCTTGGCATACTCCTCGATGTCGCGGTGGATGCGCTGGATGCCCTCAAGACCATCCACCAGCCGCTCCAGATGCGGGCGATCCACCACCGGCAGGAACTCGCGCACCACGCCACTGGGGTCAGCCACCAGCGCGTCATCCACCTTCAGGCCGAGCATGCGGTGTAGCACGTCATAGAGCGCGTCGTAGCGTCGCTGCCAGTCGGAGCCTTCGATATTGAGCAGGCGGCGCGCCACGATGCGGTTGTAGTCCTCGGCCTGGCTGGCGTTGTAGACCGCGCCACCCGCGTTGGCCAGGCTCTCGTTGCGCGCGCGGAAATCCTGCATCTGCAAGGGCGCCTGCCCCTGCGGCGTCGTCTCCAGAAAGGTGACCTGCTCTAGCATGCCGGGCAGCGCATAGTAGAAGGGATGAGCGGATTGCGGCGTGGCGGCGGCGCCAGAGCCGTAAACCCAGCGCCCCTCGCCCTCGTGCTCCACCTCGACGGCGCAATAGCCCACCGTGCGCTGTCGGCGCCAGCCGTGGTCGGGCCGCTCAACGCCATGCGGATCGAAGAAGAGGATGGTATTGCTGAGCGTGCGCTTGCTGCCGCGTCCACCCTCGCGCGCCGCCGCGTTGAAGACCTTGCCAGAGGTGGGGAAGAGCGCCCAGTCAATCGCGTCCAGAATCAGCGACTTGCCGGAGCCATTCTCGCCGATGACGGCCAGCATGTCGCCAGCCACGTCGAGGGTGGCGTTCTCGTGGCCGTGCCAGTTGATGAGACGGATGCGACGAATCCACGCGCGGCCCTGGCCTTTGGCCGGCTGATAGTTGAGCGCGTTCATACGCTAGTCCTCCTCGCCCTTGAGCTCGTCGTAGGCGACGAGACCCGCTGGTGGCAGGAAGCGATCGATCAGATCGGTGAACTCATAGACGCCGCTGAAGTCGCGTTCATCAAGCTTGTAGCGCTCCTCGGGACGCTGGCGGTCGTCGGCGCCGATGCGGCGGGTCAGCCGATGGCGCTCGAACGCCGCGAAGGCCTGATAAAAGGCGCGCTGGTTGGCGCGCACACGCTGCGCCGCGCCCGCGCGCTGAGGCTGGGCCGCCGCCGACTTGCGCCCGCGCGAGGTCGCGCCGCTGGTGGCGCGCTTGCGGCCTTTGGCCGTGCCAGCGGTGGCCAGCTCTTCCTCATCCTCCTCCTCGGCGTCAGCCTCGGCGTCGCCCTGGGTCGCCAGCGCCTCGTTGATGAAGGCTTCGTCGAAGCTGAGCCAGGGCGAGAGCCGCTGCCCCTCCTCGGCGACATAGCGGAACAACTCGCTGAAGCGGAAGATATTGGCCGAGTCGCCCGATTCCAGCAGGCGCACGCTGCGATAGGCGCGGATGAGGCAGGCGTAGGCGGTTTGCTTGCGCGCGGTCAGTTCGAAGATGTCGGCGATGCAGATCTCGCGGTTGCGCGGTGGGGCGGGCCAGTAGGCGCGCGCCCAGCGCCCCAGCCGCAGCTCCAGCCGCGCGCCCAGCTCCTCCTCGAAGAAGCGCTGCTCGGTCTCGTAGTGGCGGGTGAGCCAGGTGAACTCATCGGGCGACTCATCCTGCAGCAGCGCGCTCTGCTCGATCAGCATGCGGCGCACGCGCAAGGCGAGGTCCTGTTCGCGCTGTCCGGTGTAGCTCGGCATGGTCTCACCTCTCCAGTATGTGTCGGCCGGTCGTGGTATTCCGGCGGGCCGTCGCGGCCTTAAAGGGCCGACGCACGCGACGAGGGCATGAATGCCCTTCCGCGCCGCCGCAGGCGGGCGCCCGTCAGCGGCTTTCAAGTCGCCGCCGTCCGTGCTCCGGCCTTTTTAAGGCCGAGAGCCTGCCCGCCAGCGCTACTCGCGGGGGCGACGCGCCTCGCCTCGGCGCAGCAGCCCCGGCAGCGGCCAGAGGCGGCGCGGGCCGGTGGTCGGGGCGCGCTCTGGCTCGCTGGGTCGGGGCGCGGGGCGCGCTTCGGCGGGTGCGATGGCCTCCAGTTCGCGGGTGGCGTAGGGCGACGCGGGTGTCTCGTCCCGCTCCTCCAGATCCTCCAGGTCTTCCAGTGGGTGCGTGGCAGCAGCGATCTCGGCCTGCGGCGGCTCGGCTGGGCGCAGCGGGGCCACATCGTCAGCGCCAGCGGCGATGGCGCTGAGGCGGGCCATCGCCGCCTGCGTGGCCTCGGCGCGGCGTTGCTCGGCGGCGGCCTGGCGCGTGGTGGTGGTGGCGCTGAAGCGGTAGTTGTCCATCTCCACCTCGAAGCCTGGCCCCGGCAGCATCGCGCGGCGCGACATCCCCGCGCCCGCTGGCTGGATGCGCAGCCCCAGCCTTCGCAGCGGCGCGCTCTCGCGTGGCAGCCACAGGAACGACGCCAGCAGCCGCAGCTCATCCAGCGAGGTGATGGACTCCAGCGCCTGCGCCGAGCCAGCCGTGATCAGCCGCTCCACCAGCCGCTCGCGCGCCTCCTCTTGCAGGCGAACCTGCGGATCTTCGCCGGGATCCCACTCCTCGGTGACGAGCAGCGGCTGCGGCGGCTGCGGCGGCGCGGGCCGAGTGCGCGGGCGTAGAGCGCGCTCCCAGATGCGCTCATCCACCAGCGGCAGTGGCGACCCGCCTTTCTGCAGCAGCCAGCGGTCCAGCCGCACCTGCTGATCGCTGGCGGGCGCTTGCTGCACCCACAGCGCGGCGTGCAGTGAGCCAGAGGCGTTCCAGAGATACTGGCGGGCGCGCTGGGTAGCGTCGCCGCTCCCCGTCGCCAGGTCACGCGCGCGCCGCAGCAGCGCCGCCACGGCCTGCGTCTGCTGCAAGCGCAGCGAGATGGCGGCGTGGATGCGCTCGGTCAGCTCCACCAGCGCCAGGCTGATGATGCGGGCGCCCTCGCGCCAGGAGCCAGGGCCGCTGTCGGCCATGAAGCGCTCGAAGTGGGTCAGCTCGCGCACGACATCCTGCCCGACGGCTTCGAGGCGTTCATGCAACTCGGCGAGCGTCTCGCCCAGCCCGACGCTCCACTCCTCTTCGCGAATGCGCAGCGTCTCTTGCAGGCGGCGCACATTCTCGCCGGCATGGCGGTCGTCGCGCAGCACGTCGAGCCGCTCGCGCACCTGGGCCGAGCCTTCCGCCGCCACGCGAAAGAACTTCTCAGGCAAGATGCCCAGGCGGTCGGCGATGTCGGCCAGCGCGTCGGGATGGTTGCCATCGACCCGCAGCGAGCGCAGCTCACGCGCGAAGTCGCGCGATTCGGTGTTGATGCCGTGCATAGCCTGGCGCAGCGATTGCCATGCGCTGTGGCTGCGCAGCGGATCGGTGTCCTCGTAGCGTAGCTCATCCAGCAGGGTATCGAGCGCAGTGATAGCCTGGGCGAAGTAGTTGGCGCTGAGGCTGAGATAGCGGCGGCGCAAGGCCCGCTGCACCTCATCCCAGTGCGGCAGAAAGACGCGCAGCGAGCGGGCCAGCGCGTAGTCGCGCTCGACGCGCCGCCGCAGCCCGTCGCGCTCGGCGCGGTCGGGGGCGAGGCCACCATCGACCGCTTGCCAGTTCTCCAACTGGCGCAGAATCTCGACCACTTCGCCGCGCAGATCATCGGGCGGTGGCAGCTCGCGAAAGCGCAGCACGGCTTCGAGGTCGGCGGCCAGTTCATCGAGCGAGACGCCGACGCGCCCGCCGTACTCCTGGTCGCGCAGTGAGGCGAGGATGATGGCGCGGCGCTGCTGGCGGGCGCCGCCCTCTTCGCCGGGGAAGGCGCGCAGGAAGTCGGGCGGCCCGGCGATCAGCGCCTCAGCCGCGCGTGAAATCTCGGCGATGCGTTGCACATCCGTGATCACGCTTCAACTCCTCAAACTTCCCCCGAAACCTCTCACGCCAGCGACCATCTGAGCATCTCGTTCCCTGAAACAGGTGTTCCAGCGCTGGTCGCAGTGGCGCCAGGCGGCAGACAGTCCACGGTAGCATAGCACAGGCGGTCGGCGCTGCTATGCGGGGTCGACCCCGCAGCGCCCAAAGGTACCAGCGCGCGCGCCGGACGGCCTATGGCGCGGCCCGTTGCCGCTGCGCACTCCGGCTGCTATGCTCGACGCATACATAGGACGGCAGCCGTCAGGATGGCAGGTGGGTCGAGTGACAGGAGATGGCAGTGGAGAGGCTCAATAAGACGCTCATCTGGCTCGCGGTGGTCGCGATTGCGTTTGGACTGGCCATCGCCTTCGTGTTAACGAGGACGTTCATACCACATCCACTAGGCTTTTCCTACAGCAGTGAAGACGGATTGCTCGCCGCGTATTTCAATATACTCAGCTCCCAGACGATCAATCTGGCGATTGGCCTGTCCACGCTGCTCAATGGCGGCGTCATCACGCTGGCAGCGGCGATGGCCTTCGTGAATCGCCGCTGGGGCTGGCTGATCGTGCTGATCGTCGTCACGCTGCTGACACTGCTCTGGCCACCATTCGCGCTGATATTGCTCAGCAGGCAAGAGTCGCAGACGTTTCCGTACTTGCACATCTTTGCATACAACTTCACCACACTGACAGTTCCACTGATCCCCGTGGCGCTGGCGCTGATCTTCGCGCTGATTCGCCGCAGATCTGCCCCCACAGCGACGGGAGAGGGGAGCTTGGGCTAAGAGCGCAGCGCCTTGGCAGACATGTTAGCAAGTCGGTAGTGGGAATCCACCTTGTCGACTACCTTTCTGACGACACACGGTTCGCCTTCGGGTAGAAGAGAGCCAGCGCAGACTGGGGTACAATGGAAATCGCTGGCAGCAGGCGTCAGCGCCGGAGAGTAGGCAACATGCTCCCACCTTATCAGCCACCATCAGATGCCCTCAATGCCATACGGCAGCTGTTGATATCCCAGCGCGCCAATTCACTTGGCCCTGCGGGTACGTTGAGCAGTGATGAGGCAGCTGCACGGCGCATTGTCGCGGCGATTGGAATGACGCCTGACGCGACTGAACTCGCATCCTCATGCGCGGTAGCATGCGACCTCGACCTGCCCACGCTTGCCGCGTTACTCGAAGCGCCCTCGCGTGAGGCGCTCTCGCTCACTCAGCAGCGTCCGATGGGTGCGGCGCTCGTCGCAGCAATAGCAGTACAAGCGGGGCGAATTCAGCAAGGCAACGGCGATCTCCCAAGCGCTGAGCGATGCTATGGATGGGCGAGTGATGCGTTTGATGCGCTCTCTCTCCCGGAAGGACAGAGCGCAGCGCTCGCACTGTTGGGGCGAGTTCTTGAGATGCAGAACCAACTCGACGAAGCCGAACAATGTTATCAGGCGGCGCTGGCGTTGGACACTGCGTTAGGGGATCAGATCAACAGGGGTGTGGATCTAGGGCTACTTGGACAGTTAGCATGGCTTGCCGGACAACTCGAAGACGCCGAGCGGTATGCTGCGCAGGCTCTAGAACTGCAGAACCTTCACGGCGACCTAGGCAACGCAGCGCCGACGTTCACGACACTAGCAGAGGTGGCGTCGGCGCGTGGTCAGCGCTGGCGCGCCGCCAGCTATCGAGCGCGCAGCTGGCTTGCCAGGCGCCGCTATGCCCGAAAGGCGTCGCCTGCTGTACCCGTCTGACCGCTCCCTCTCCCTCCGGGAGCGGGCTGGGTGAGGGCCGGGGCGCCCGGCGCGCATCCCTCGCCACGTCAGCCTGCTTCCTCGCCATCCTCCAGATAGATGGCGCCGGAGCCGCTGGCCAGCGCGGCCAAACAGGCGGGCAGCTGACGCGCCAGCCGCCACTCCTTCAGCTCTTCCGCTTGCAGGTGGATGGCGGCGAGTTGCGCGGCGCTCAGGTAGCCCGACCAGAAGATAAATTGCAGCGATTCGGTCGTCTCGGCAGTCGCGCGGGTGTAGTCCACGCAGAGTAGACGCAGCGGCGCAAGCTCCAGACCCAACTCTTCCAGTGTCTCGCGGGCGCAGCCCCGGCGTGGGGATTCGTCGCGCTCCACCACGCCGCCGGGCAGCAGCCAGTAGTCGCGGTACCACGGCTTGACGATCAGCAGCCGACCATCCTCGCTCAGCAGCAGCGCGGCGGCGGCCATGCGCTTGGTTGGCAGGCCATCGGTATAGCGCGCTCTGGCGGAGGACGCGCTCATTGGCGCGGGCGTCCCGGCGCCTGGCCGGAGAGGAAGTCACTCATCTGCGCGGGAACGAGCCGTGCCAGCGCATCCAGCAGGCGCGCGTCATTGCCAACCAGGATACGCGGCTGATCGCGCTCCACGCCGCGCACAATGATGGCGGCGGCCTGCGCTGGCGGCATGCGCAGCGTGCGCTCGAAGTATTCTGCGCCTGCTTTGGCGCGCTCCGGGTCGATGTTGCGAGCGCGGGCGTTGCGGGCAATGTTGGTCTTGACGCCGCCAGGATGTACGCAACTCACGCGGATCGGCGTGTCGCGCAGTTCACCGCGCAGCGACTCGCTGAAGCCGCGCACCGCGAATTTGCTGGCGCTATAGGCCGCCTGCCCTGGCGGCGCCACCAGCCCGAAGACGCTGGAGAGATTGACGATGTGCGCGGCGGGCTGGCGCATCAGGACAGGCAGGAATGCCTTGCAGCCATGCACCGCGCCCCAAAAGTTGATGCCCATCAGCCAGGCGAAATCCTCCAGCGTGACCTCGCTGAAGGTTCCGCCCAGCGCGACCCCGGCGTTGTTGATGAGCAGTTGCGCGTCGCCGTGCCGCTCGGCCACCTCGCCCGCGAACCGCTCGACCGCGCTCCAGTCGGAGACATCGACGACATGCGTGGTCACACGGATGCGCGCCTTGCCAGCGGCCACGATCTGCGCCAGCGTCTCGGACAGCCCATCTGGCTTGATGTCGGCCAGCGCCAGGTCGCAGCCTCGCGCGGCCAGATGCAGCGCCAGCGCCCGCCCGATGCCGCTGCCAGCGCCCGTCACGATTGCCACATTCCCCGGCGATAGCTTCATCGCTCAGTCTCCTCGATGATATTCCAATGGTTGTGTCGAGCGCTCTGGGCTTGGATGCTCTCGGCCTTGAAAGGCCGGAGCACGCCACGGCGGCTTAAAAGCCGCAGACACGCGCCTGCCTGCGGCGGCGCACAGAGGCATGCATGCCCCATCGTCGCGTGCGCCGGCCTTTTAAGGCCGCGTCTCCACCCCGCTCGCGACATGCGCCAGCGCTGGCTGTGGGCGGCGCGAGAAGGTGAGCGCGCCATCATCCAGCGGGCTGAAGCGGAAGTTCACGATGTCGAGCGCGTAGTTCTGGTACACCTTCCACGGCGATTGTGCGGTCTGGCGCGGCAGCGAGTCGAGCGCGCGGCGCACGTAGCCTGAAGTGAGCGGCAGCCCCGGCAGTTCCTCGGCGCCGGTCGCGGGGCGCTGCGGCAGGCACTCGCTGTAGCCATGCCGATCCATATAGGCCAGCAGGCGGCAAACGTACTGCGCGATCAGCTCGCATTTGAGCGTCCACGAGGCGTTGGTGTAGCCGAACGACGACGCCAGATTGGGGACGCCGCTGTACATCAACCCGCGATAGGCCAGCGTCTTGCCCAGATCGACCTCCGCGCCATCCACCACCAGGCGCAGGCCGCTCATCAGCCGCATGCGCAGCCCCGTCGCCGTCACGATCACATCGGCGTCCAGTTCCTCGCCCGACTGCGTGCGGATGCCCGTCGCGGTGAAGCGCTCGATCTGGTCGGTGACAATCGAGACGTTGCCCGCCCGCATGGCGCGAAAGAGGTCGGCGTCTGGAACCAGGCACAGCCGCTGATCCCACGGATTGTAGGTCGGCGTGAAGTGCGTCTCGACATCGTAGTCGGGGCCGAGCTGCTCGCGCGTCATGCGCAGGATGTTGCGACGGGTGAGGTCGGGGCGACGCCGCGCCAGCGAGAAGAACGCCATCTGCAGCAGGATGTTCTTCCAGCGAGCGATCGTGGCGCCCAGACGTGCGGGCAGGCGGCGCTGCAGCCAGTTGGCGATGGCGTCTTCGGAGGGCCGCGCCACGATGTAGGTGGGCGAGCGCTGCAACATGGTGACGTGCGCCGCGCGCTCCGCCAGCGCCGGAACCAGCGTCACCGCCGTCGCGCCGCTGCCGATCACCACCACGCGCTTGTCGGCGTAGTCCAGGTCGGCGGGCCACTGCTGCGGATGCACGATGCGCCCGCCGAAACGCTCGCGGTCGGGCCAGTCGGGCGTGTAGCCCTGGGCGTAGTCGTAGTAGCCGGTACACATGAAGAGGAAGTCGCAGGTCATCTCGACCTGCTCGACCGGCTCGTCGGCCTGCTCTGGCTGCCGCTCGATCTCGACTGTCCAGCGGCTCTCGGCGGACGACCACGACGCCTGCCGCGCCCGCTGGCGAAAGCGGATGCGCTGGTCGATGCCATACTCAGCCGCCGTCTCGCGGACATAGCGCAGGATGGCGGGGCCGTCGGCGATGGCCCTGGGGTTGGCCCA
>DATBTW010000393.1:0-7685 GCA_036559055.1 Ktedonobacterales bacterium | reverse complement strand
CCTGCTACGACGCCAGCGCCACAGCGGAGTGCCGCTTTGGCAACCCGGTCTGCATGAAGGATCTGGCGCCCAGCATGGTCTATACGGTGGCGCGGCAGCGGCTGGCCGAGCTGGGGCTGGTCGCCGCGAGGCCAACCCCGCCGATTCCGCTGCCCACACGAGCCGCGCCATCGGCTAGCGGGCAGGAGCGAGCCGCCCATGAGCGCACGGATTGAGCGTACCCTCATCGCTGCCTCTCGACTGACCACTGCTGGCGGCGAGCTGGCGGTTAAAACCGCGCCTGGGAGGCCTACGGCCACGAAGTCCGCCTGCGCGGACTCCCGATCCCAAACCCGCGCAGGCGCGACTTCAGTCGCCAGCGCCTCGGCGCTTACGTTGGGGGAGCGCCCGCGCATCCTGGTGGTGAAGCTGGCGACGCTGGGCGATCTGCTGCTGGCGACGCCGATGCTGCGAGCGCTGCGGGCGCGCTATCCGCAGGCGCGGCTCGATCTGCTGACAAGCGCGGTGGCGGCGCCGCTGATCGTGGACAGCCCGCTGCTCGATCATGTCTACACCTTCGAGAAGCGCGCCTTCGACGATGTGGCGTCGCTGGCGGGGCGGCCCGGCGAACTGGGGCGGCTGGCCCCGCTGGCGCTGCGGCTGCGCGCCAACCGCTACGATGCGGTCATCCTGGCGCACCACCTGACACTGCCAGCGGGGCGGCTGAAGTATCGCGCGCTGCTGGCAACCATTCATCCGGCGCAGAGCGTGGGGCTGGATAACGGGCATGGGCGCTTCCTCTCGCTGCGGGTGGGCGATGAGGGCTTCGGCGCGCTGCACGAGGCGGAGTATGCGCTGGCGCTGGCGGCGGCGCTCGACGCCCCCGCGCCGGAGGGGGATCGCGGGCTGCGGCTGGCCGACCTCGGCTGGCCCACGACCACGCCGCCACCGCTGCGCGCGGGCGAGGCGCCACAGATCGCGCTGCACCCCGGCGGCGGCGCGTACAGCCTGGCGCGGCGCTGGCCTGCCAGCCGCTTCGTGGAGTTGGCGCAGGCGCTATGGGCGGAGTTTGGCGCGAGCCTCACGCTGCTGGGCGACGCCGACGAGCGCGCGCTCCAGGCGGAGATTCTGGATGCGCTGGGGCGCCCACGCTGGGCCACCGCGCTGCCAGCGCCCGTCACCCCGCGCGAGCTGGCGGCAATCCTGGGGGCCAGCCACCTCTTCATCGGCAATGACTCGCTGCCGATGCACCTGGCGGCGGCGGCTGGAACGCCCGTCATCGCCGTCTTCGGGCCATCCAATGCGCAGGCGTGGGGGCCATATGCGCCGCATGCGCCGGAGCGCGCCATCGTCGTGCGGCGCGATGATCTGCCGTGCAGCCCGTGCATCTATCGCGGGCATGCGCTCGGCACGCCAGAGGGCTGCCCCCCGCGCCCGTGCCTCACCGCGCTACGGATTGATCCTGTGCTGCTGGCGGCGCGGCGTCTGCTGCGGCGGCCAACGGCGCTGCGGCCCGCTTCACCGGCCTCGTGAAGTTGCCAATCTCGACCTCTGGAACCTCGCGACGCAGCGTCGCGATCAGCGCGGCCATGCCCAGCGGTCGGCCATTGGGGCGCGGCAGGCGTGGCAGCAGCACTTCGGGGTCGATATTCAGGTTGCGCAGTTGCACCAGCCGCACGCCCGTCTCGCGCAGGAAGTCCACCAGCGCGGCCACCTCATCTTCGGCGTCGATGATGTCGGGGAAGCTGAGCAGGTTGATACTGCTGTAGACGCCCGCGTCGCGCGCCCGCCGCAGCGACTCCTTGACCTGCTCGAAGGTATAGCCGATGGGGCGATAATAGGCGTCGTAGGTCTCTTTGCGCGCTGAGATCGTGCTGACGCGGATGCAATCCAGCCCGGCGTCGTAGATGCGCTGGAGCGCGCGTGGATTGCTGCCATTGGTGTTGATATTGAGCACGCCACGCGGCGTGCGCGCCCGAATGCCGCGCACGGCCTGCTCGATCAGTCGGGCCTGCAAGAGCGGCTCGCCCTCGCAGCCCTGGCCGAAGCTGTAGATGGCGTCGTCGGCCTGCTCCAGATGCGCCACGCCGACCTCTACCACCTCTTCGACCGAGGGGATGAACAGCAGGCGATCTTGCGGCGAGACGAGATTATCTTCATCCTGCTTGGAGATGCAGCCGATGCAGCGGGCATTGCAGCCCGGCGAGACGGCCACGGCGCCCTCCCAGCGGCGGAAGAAGAGGTTGCTGGCGGTGGGGCAGCGATAGTCGAGCGCGCAGTGGGCGTGGTGCGCCAGCACGCGATTTTCCGGTTCGGCGGCCAGCCGCTCGCGCACCAGCCGCTCCAGCCGCCGCAGGGGATAGTGATGGTCGATCCAGCGGTCGGGGTTGTCGGTCTGGAGGGCGGCGACGTAGAGTTGACCGCGCCAGCCCGCGATGGCGGTGTAGCCAAAGAAGGGCAGCGGCTCGGTTCCGGGGGTCTTTTCGTAGGCGGGCAGGCGGGTTCGCATGAAGCCGATGGGCAGCAGGGCAGCCAGCGCCCAGCCCTTTTGCTCGCCTACCACCTGCCGCTCACCGCTGGCGTCCAGCCCGACGGCGAGGCGCTGCGGCATCATCGCGAGGGTCGCGCCATCGGGCAGGGGGATGAGGTCGTGCGGGGCGAGCGGGGCGCCGGTGAAGTCCACCGCGCGCAGCCCGCGTCGCTCGCCAACCTCGCCATCGAGCGTGCTATAGACGACGTAGGGCAGGCTCGAATCCGCGTCGTGGCGTCGTTCGTGATGTGGCATAGCTAGTAGGGAAGCTCCATTTGTGGCAGCAGAGTAATCATCAGTTCGTCGCTGATCGACCGGCTCGGCTCGAAGTTTGCTTCGGCCTCCGCAGTGGTCGTGGCGACGCGCTCGCGCTGCTCCTCGTCGTCATCGTAGAGGAAGCTGACCACGGTGGCCGCGCCGCAGGGCGATTGGGTCATGGTATGCACCAGCGGATGCGCCTCATGCAGCCAGGCGTTGATTGTCATTTCCAGCCGCGCCAGCGCATCGGCGTCGGGCGAATCGCTGCGGAAGGCCTTATAGTGGAGCATGCGGAGCCTCCTCGCCCATCTTCCCACGCTCGCGCCCGCTCGTGCCGCGCTGGCGCGTGGAAGCCAGGAAAATACACCGCATTGTGACAACTCCCCAGCCCTAAAGGGCGGGGCTTCTCAGTTCAACCGGCAGCCCAGCGGTTCCCGTCCCTGAAGGCAGTGCCCCTGCCTATTTGATGATGATATCCTACAGGGCATGCGTCAATCAAGTGGAAAGGATAGGCGTCGTCTTGCGGGCGACCCGACTTTCACTGCTACGCCTGAAGGCAGAGACCCTCAGCCCGTCTTTATGGCAGCACAGCGCGCTGCTAGCGGGCGCGGCGCGCGACGATCTGCCGTTCGACCAGCGCGAAGGCCGTGCGCCAGACGCCGAGGACGAGCGCATTGGCCAGCAAGATGACGATGGCGAAGGTGATGGGCATCTGGTGATCGGGCGCGAAGATGACGCGCAGGATCAGCGCGGCGGGATAGCTGGCGAGCCAGGCCAGCTCGGTGCGCGTCAGCATGCGCCGCACGCCAGCGGTGGCGGCGCGACGATAGGCGCCCACCCACGGCGAGACGAGAAACCAGCCCAATGCGAAGGGCAGCGCTGTCAGCGCGACCTGGCCGAGCGCTCCCAGCCCGGAGGCTTCGCCATGAGTGTTGCGTCCGGCTCCGGCGAAGACGAGGAAGGAGAGCGCATCGCCCGCGACGAGCAGGACAGTGCGCCAGCGCAAGGCGGTGATGCGAACGGATGGTGGCGGGGTGGTCAGCGTATCGGCCATGAGTGCAGCGTTCTCTTTTCCGTTGGGCGCCTATTTGGCGATCTGGGCGATGATGACGATGAGGGCGAGGTGGATCAGCATGAAGGTCAGGAACGCCCAGAAGAGCAGCCTCTCCCAGTGCTGATCGGTGAGCTGGCCGAAGTGCGCGCGGCGCGCGGCGGGCGTGCGCTCGGTGGCCACCAGCCCGATGGCCACCCGCAGCCGCAGACTGCCACGCACCGGAGAGAGGCGCATCTGCTCGCGCACGGCGTCGTTGCAGGTGTCGCACAGCGCCCATGATTGGCGCGGCTCTGGCACGTCGCCGGTCTCTTCCAAAAAGTGGATCGAGTTTCCCAGACGGCGCTGGCAGATGGCGCAGCGCGTGGGAGCCAGCCCTCGCTGTGCCTGCTGCTGTGCGCTCAGTTCATCCGATACTCGCTGATCCACGCTGAACCGTCCTCGATAGGAGCGACAGGAACCGTGAGGAGCCGCATGCGCAATCCTCCGCGAAAGAACGTCACAGAAGATCACAGGAGCATCACATGGCGCCTGCGCAGAGTCTCTCCACGCATAGTGTAGCATCTGCGCGCAAAGACGGCTGCGGCCAGGCGCCGCCAGGGATGACCAGCGTTAGCGAGCCGTGACAGCGTCTGGCCACTCAAAAGTCATCTCGGCGCGGCTCCTTTTTGGATTGCCCGCTCAAACCCTTCACAAACCCGCCGAATCCGTCGCGCACGGCGTCCAAGGGATTGGTGAACTGCGCTCTGGATGGCAGAGTAAAGAAGTCGATGACATCCGCGACGTTATGCGCGGCGCTACCACCGCTCAGATCGCGGACATCGAGCGGATTCACCTGCGGCTCCATCAGACCTTCCTGCTGCATGCGTGTCTTCGCAGCATCAGTATCGAGGTCGAACAGGAGGGAGGGATGAGCGCGCGTGAACATATAGATCAGCCTGTCGGGGCCTGACTGCTGAAACCTGGCGAACGTCGAGCCGGCTTCTTTGCGTTGTGAGCCAAATGTGGGATAGAGCTGCCGCTGGCGCAGCGTGGCGACGAAATCCTGCAGCCAGCGGCCGTCGTAGATCGCCCGGATGGCGATGACCGGGGGCAGACTCGCGCCAGCGGCGCTCCGCTCGACGACGCGACCATGCGCTGGCGCGGCGGCTGCCTTAGTCGGCGCTTGCTGAGATGCTGGCTGTGTTTGCGCCAGACGCTCGCGCACCGGCGCTTTGACATCGGCGACGGTGGCATTGAGGAAGGGGCTGTCCAGCGCGTCACGCTGGCGCGCCAGCCCCAGGCACAGCGAGACCACGCCCGCCTGCCCCTGCGCCGCCGCCCACAGCGCCTGCCGCTCGCGCACCCCATCAGGCCACAGCGCGCGCGTCTCGCGCTCTGTATTGAGCGCCCACTCGTCCGCTGCGCCGCCTTTGGGCGTCTTGGCCCTATCAGCCTCGGCGAAGGTGGGCGCGCTGGCGGCGACCTGATTGGGCGGCTGCGGGATCTGCTCGTCCCAGTGGTCCCGCACATACTGGTAGAGCGGCGCGAACGCCGCCAGCGCCTGCTGCGGGGGCAAATTGGCCTGCGTTGGGTAGGCCGGGCCAGCGGCGAACCCGCCATCGGCGGCGCGTGTGGTGGTCAGGTAGCCAACGAACAGGTAGAGCGGGCGACTGTGGGCGTCGCGAATCTGTTGGTCGTCGCGTCCGACCAGGTCGCGGGCCATACAGGTGACACCGACCAGCCGCTGCTCGGCGGTTTGGGTCAGCAGCCAGCGCGGCCGCTCCGGCAGTTGCTCGGCGAGGCTCATGGAGGCAAGGATGTAGGGTTCGCTCCAGGCGCCTCCGGCGGGGAGCGCGAGAAAGCGGAAGTCTACATCCAGCGTGCGCCCATAGACCACTGGCGACCAGTTAGATTTCAACTCGCTCGCCTCCTCGGTACACCTGGACATCTTTCAGTTCTTTGACCAGCAACTGCATATTGTGCGCGATCTCGCTGGCCTCGGCCTCGAGCGCCCTCACTGTATCACGCTGGTGGACGATATCACTACTTCTGAAGAAAGCAAGGAGGTTCTTGTGCGCCTCACGCTCGCGTAGCGCCGCTGCGGAGCTTTGCAACTCGCCCTGCTTGACGGTGTTCTTATCCATGAATTGCGACCAGACCGCGTAGACGACAGGCAGGTGCATGTTGATGACCTCGATGGCGCCGGTGAATTGATGATCCGCCAACTCTTTGCCCAGCGAGACAGGGATGATGGCGGTAAGCGTCTTGCCCTGCGCGAACGCCGCCGTAAAGAATTGCCTAATCTCGTTGACGATCGCATCCATCCCGCGCGAGGCGCACAGATCGTACTTCGTGATGAGAATGACGAGCGGAAATGGACGCTCCAGCGTCGGCTTGATCTGCTGCATTGCCATCGTCACAAGGCTATTCATCTGTTTGAGTTCGAGCTGCTTGACGTTGGCGGAGCGCATGAGACCGTCTCTGAGCAGATCACCGGAGACGGTGAGAAAGATGCACTTCGAGTCCACCAGGCTCTGCACGAGCGCCTGCTTATCGGCATCGGATGAGTAGGCGCCCAACGCGCCGCCGCGATAATCGAGCCAGCTGAAGGTCATCATCGGCAGGAAGCCGTAATTGAGGCTCAGTTCGTAGGTGGTGGCCGAGTTCGTCAGCATGGGCCAGCGATCCTCGCCACCCTCGATCAGCTTGAACCAGAGCTGTTCGAGGCGCAGCGATTCGTCGAGGTCGTCCATGCTCATGGTGAAGCCGTTCAGACCGATCTGCATGCGATTGTACATGCCCAGCATATAGCAGGTCTTGCCGGAGGCCTGAGAGCCGAGCATCGTAATGCGAATGTCACCCATCGTGCGTTAGCTACCTTTCGTTGACGAAACCAGCTCAGGAAGGGCTGTACGGAGACGCTGGCGACGCGCGCAGCGGCCTCGGCGTTCGATTAGTTCTCAGCCGAGATTGAGGAATCGGCGATGGTGCGCAGGCTTATCCACCGAGCCAGCGACCATCGAGACGTAGTCATAGGTCGAGACCCCGCGACGAATCAGCGGGAGGCGGCGCACCTCGCGGTCGATGATGGCGAGCGAATCGGCGATGCCGCGATGCTCCTGGCGCAGCGACGCGGCCTGCTGGCGTTGCGTGCTGGCTTTTTGCGCATGCGTCTCGTAGCCGAAGATGCGCGCGCCGACGCGGTCGAACCAGCCTCCCAGTCCGGCGCTGGCCTGCTCCTCGCGCGCCGCCACGCCCTCGACCGACTTGATATTCGCCAGCATCGCGGTTCCCTTGTGCCGGACGGCGTTTTGCAGCGCGAAGAGCAGCGGCATCGGCACATTGATGAAGGAGCTGCCACAGGCGACCGGAATGAGCGCGCCAGAGATGCGGTCGCTAACCGAGACCGATGAAAGCACGCCACCCAGCGGGTCGAGCATCTTTTCTTTGAAGACCTGCACCAGATCGACCTTGGTCAGCATGATCGAGAGCGAGATGGGGTGTGTGAGGTGGGGAGCGGCATATTGCACGAGCTGGCTCATGCGCTGGACATGCTTGCCAATCGGCGAGTTGAGGCCGATCCAGTTGGGCGTCATCTGGCTGCAATCGCAGAGCATCATCAGTCCATCCGCATCGCGCAGATCCTCGAGCAGCATGGCCTTCTGCTGGTCGCTCGACGCCTGATCGATCGCGCCACCACGGTAGTCGGCCCAGGTGAAATCGAGCACATCCGCCTGTTGGTATTGCAGCATGAACCGATAGATGCTGCGCTTGGCGGTGGCTGGCGGATACTGATTGATGGTGATTCGTTGCCCCAGCTCCATCAACTCGCGGTGATGCGCGCTATCCAGCGCGCGCAGATGGAAGCCTTCGAATCCGTCCTGC
>DATBTW010000392.1:0-20210 GCA_036559055.1 Ktedonobacterales bacterium | reverse complement strand
GCGAATCGTGCCGCTGGAGTATTCCATGCCGATCAGTCGCGCCGTCAGGATGATGACCATCATGCCCCAGAAGACGCGCAGCAGAAAGAGGTTGCTCTGCATGAAGGTGTAGAGCACTGCGGCAGGCTCTCGGTGGATGCGATCGGTCAGATTGCCACCGCCCGCCAGAATCAGCGAGAAGAGGATATAGCCAACCACCATCAGGCCGAGCATGATCCAGAAGGTCCACTGGCGCGAGAGTTTGAGCCACTCGCCGCGCATCAGTCCCAGAAAGGAGGGCCGCGCCGCATGCGCGCTGATCGTGCGCGCGCTGGCCCCGGTTATGGTTGTCGCCATCGATCTCTATCCTTATGTTGCGTCCGCGCAAGCGAAGCCCAGGCGGACGTCGCTCGCTAGCGGGCGCTGTCGCCCGACTCACCCGTCAGCCGCAGGAAGACCGCTTCCAGGTCCTCGCTGTACGGCGCGATGGTCTCCGGCGCGAAGCCCGCGTTTACCAGGAAGAGGTTCAGCTCGCGCCCAAAGCCGCCTGGCGCCGTCACGACCAGCGCGCCATCGCTTTCGAGGCGCGCAGCGGCGCCCCAGGGCTGGCGCTTGGCGGCCACCATCGCCTCCTCCGCGCGCCCTGGCTCGAAGGTGACGCGGAAGGCGCCGTGTGAGCCGACCAGCGAGTCGATGTCGGCGACCGTGACCAGCTTGCCTTTGCTCAGGATCGCCACGCGGTCGCAGATCTGGCGCACCTCGGTCAGCACATGGCTGGAGATGAAGACCGTCTTGCCCTGCGCGGCGAGTTGGCGCAGCAGATCGCGCATCTCCACGATGCCCGCCGGATCGAGGCCATTGGCCGGCTCATCCAGTACCAGCAGGTCGGGGTCTTGCAGCAGCGCCATCGCCACGCCCAGCCGCTGCTTCATGCCCAGCGAATAGGTCTTCACGCGGTCGCCGTCGCGGCCCTTCAGCACCACCAGCTCCAGCACGTCGTCGATGCGCTGCTCCGAGACGCCGCCCAGGGTGTCGGCGATGGCGCGCAAGTTGTCGCGGCCAGAGAGGTAGTTGTAGAGCGCGGGCTGCTCCACCAGCGCGCCCACCCGTGGCAGAATCTCGGCGCGGTCGGTGGCGAGAGGGTGTCCCAGTATCTGCACATCGCCATCGGTCGGGCGAATCAGCCCCAGCGCCATGCGAATGGTGGTCGTCTTGCCCGCGCCATTGGGGCCGAGGAAGCCAAAGACTTCGCCCTGCTTGACCTCCAGGTCGAGATGATCGACCGCCAGTCGCTGGCCGTACCGCTTGGTCAGGCCGCTCAGCCGCAGCGCCACTGGGGCGCTCGCCGTGCGTGTGGCGCGGGCCTGCGTTGTCGTCTCAGTTGCCATATGCGCTGTCCTTCTCTCCTCTACGTGCTGCTCCGTCGCCGCGGTCCGATGCGCGGCGTGCGTGCGCTTCGTCCATCAGGATACGGCTCGCATGTCGCGCGTGTATCGTGTGGTTGTCGCAACTCTGTCGCAACAGCGTACATCTTCTGTCGAGGCGGGTATACTGTACGGGCAGAGGAGTTCCTGCACCCCCTCTCCTCGCGGGAGAAGGGTTAGGGGTGAGGTCGCGAGCGCATGGCGAGCATTTTGCTAGTGGAGGACGCGCAAGAGCTAGCGCGTGTCGTCGCCCGCGAGCTGGAGGCGGCAGGCTATCGTGTCACGCACGTGGGCGATGGGGCAGTCGCGCTTGACCTGCATGCCCGCGAGCATCCTGATCTGGTCATCCTCGATTGGATGCTGCCAGGGCTGGATGGTCTGGCCGTGCTGCGGCGCATGCGCGAGACGGCGGCGACCCCCGTGCTGATGCTCACCGCGCGCAGCGAGGAGGCCGACCGCGTGATCGGCCTGGAGGTCGGCGCGGACGACTATCTCACCAAGCCATTCAGCATGCGTGAACTGCTGGCGCGCGTGCGGGCGCTGTTGCGGCGTGTGGAGCTGATCCGGCAGACGGTCATCGCCGACCGCGAGCCGAGCGAGTCGCCGCTGCGCTACGGGCCGCTGCTGCTCGATCCGGGCGCGCGGCTGGTGACAATTGACGGCGCGCCCATCGACATCAGCGCGACGGAGTTCGCTTTGCTGCAACTGCTGCTGCGCAGCCCGGGGCGAGCCTTCAGCCGCGCGTATCTGTTGGAGACGGTCTGGGCCGAGGACTACGTCGGCGGCGACCGCTCAGTGGACAATGCTATTCTGCGCCTGCGCAAGAAGATCGATCCGCTGGGAGAGGCAATCGAGACGGTCTGGGGCGTGGGCTATCGACTGCGCGCCGGGGAGGCGTGACGCTATGGAAACGCAGGAGCAGGTGGAGACTGCGGAGATGAGCGCGCCGAAGACGCCACGCTCCCGGCGCTTTCTGGCGGTGGCGCCATGGCCGCGCGCGCTGGTGGAGACGGTGGCGCTGGCCGGACTCATCGCCGCGATGCTGCCGCTCTATCCGGGGCAGAATACCGAGCTGAACCTGCTGCTGGCCTTCATGCTGCTGATCGGCCCGGCGGGCTGCGCGCTGTGGCTGGCGCTGCGCCTGCGCATCGCGTCGGGGCCGTGGTGGCGCACGCTGCTGACCGAGGCGCCGCTGGGCGTGCTACTGGCAGTGGCGCCATCGTTCACGCTGATTATGTTGATCCGTCCGTACATGCAGAGCGCGCCCCAGCGTATGCCGCAGTATGTCGGGGCGGTCATCACCATCTCGCTGCTCTTTGCCATCGCCTTCATCGCGTATCGCATCTGCATCCGGTTGTGGTTCTGGTGGGATGCGCTGCGTCGGCGCAATCTGCGCTGGGCGCTGACCCATGCGCTGCTGACGGTCGCCGCCAGCGGGGCTGTCATCGTCGGCGTCGCGTTGATCGCGCTGCTGCTGATCTTATCGCGGCCCAGCGCGCCGCTCTTCCAGTGGATCACGGCGCTGGTCTTTGTCTCCATTCTCATTCTCATCGGCATCGCGGTGGCGCTGCCGCCCGTGGCGCTCTTCTCCTTTGTCTTCGCGCGCAGCGCCTCGCGCCGCATTCTGGCGCTGGCCCACGCCACCGAACTACTGCGCTCTGGCGACTATGCGGCGCGCTCGCCCGTGCAGGGTGAGGATGAGGTGGCGCAGCTCCAGGCGAACTTCAACGCGATGGCCGCCGATCTGGAGCGTGGTGTGCAGGATCTGCGCGCCGAACGCGACCAGGTGGCGACGCTGCTCGCCCAGCGCCGCGAGCTGATCGCCAGCGTCTCGCACGAGCTGCGCACGCCGGTGGCGACCCTGCGCGGCTATCTAGAATCGGCGACGATGCGCTGGAACGACAATGCCACGCCCGACGCGCTACGCCACGATGTGGAGGTGATGCTGTCTGAGACGCGCCGCCTGCAAGGGCTGATCGACGATCTCTTCACGCTGGCGCGGGCTGAGGTGGGTCGGCTCGACCTGCGCTGCGAGCCAGCCGACATCGGCGCGCTGGCGCGCACGGCGGTGGAGACGGTAGCGCCGCTGGCCTGGCGCGATGCGCGCGTGGAGGTGGTGGCGCGGGTCGCGCCGGGGCTGGCCGACGCCCAGATTGACAGCGCCCGCGTCGAGCAGGCGCTGCACAATCTGCTGCGTAATGCGCTGCGCCACACCCCGCCGGGCGGCATCATCGTAGTGGCGGCGGAGCGCGCGGGCGACCAGCTAGCCCTGCGTGTGCGCGACACAGGCGAGGGTATCGCCGCCGCCGACCTGTCGCACATCTGGGAGCGCTTCTATCGCGGCGACAGTGCCCGCGCCAGCGACGCCAGCGACGCCAGCGGTGGCGGCTCCGGGCTGGGGTTGGCGCTCGTCAAAGAGGTGATCGAGGCGATGGGCGGCGCGGTCGCGGTGGAGAGCGAGCCGGGCAAAGGCAGCGTCTTCAGCCTGCTGCTGCCCGCCGCCACGCCCGACCCTGCGCCGCCGACGCCACAGGCGCCGATGCCGCTGAGCCAGGATGCCGCTCCAGCCACGCCAGCCACACCGATGGCTGGATAGAGGCGACCAGGAGCAGTCGCAGCAGGAGCAGCGTCGCGGCCATCAAGGGCCGACGGATGGGACGGATAGGACGGATGGGACGGATGGGACGGATGGGACACATTTATGCCCTTCTGTGCGCCGCTACATGCGGGCGCGACAGTGGCGGCTGGTGGGTTTGCGTCATATCATGGAAGCGATGCCCCTGCGGGCTATGCCTTGAGACGGTCGCGTATCGAATATCTCCTCAATGACTCGAAGCCTCACACTGTCCAGTCTGGAGTTTTGCGCATATGACTTCTTCGTCATCGCGGCGCCATTCAGACGCCGCAACTGCCAGCAACGACAGCAAGGATGATCGCGCCAACGCTGCGGCGGAGCCAGCCAGCGCCTTCGTCCACGACCTCGATGATGCGCTCGACCTGAGCGCGCTGCGGGCCGCGTTGCATCCCGCGCTGGAGGAGTTGCCACGGACGCCTGTGCAGGCGCGCAGCCGCGAGAAGCGCGCCGAGCTGCTGCGCTGGGCGGAGAAGCTGTTCGTGGAGCGCGGATACGCCGCGACCACCGCCGATGATATCGCCATCGCGGCGGGCGTCAGCGTCGGCACGTTCTACAACTACTTCCGCAACAAGCGGCAGATTCTGCTGGCGCTGACCCTGCTGCGACTCACCGACATCTTCGCGCACCTGCGCCTGGCGCAACTCGATCTGGCGCATGGCGATCACCACGCCGCCATCCATGCCGCCATGACCGCCGTGCTGGCGGGCGAGCAGCGCCCTGGGCTGCGTGAGGTCTGGCAGCAACTGATGTCGCTGGAGCCGGAGCTGGCGCCATATCAGGCCACCGTGCGCCGCTATGCGCTCAACCTGATCGCCGAGCGCCTGCGTGAAGCGCGCGACGTGGTGGGCGGCGTCTGGCCCGATCTGGACATCGAGGCGACCGCGCTGGCGCTGCTGGCCATGCTGGATAATCTCAGCGCGCGACGCGACGACGACCTGCCCGACGAGCGTGTCATCAACGCGGTGACGGCGCTGATCGAGCGCGCGCTCTACCCGCCTGAGGCGCTGGCGCGTGGGTCGCAGCAGGCGCCCGCCAACCAGGCTCCTGTCGCCAATGGCCACACATGCGATGAGAAGGGAGGCGCATCATGAATGGCTCCATTCCCACCCGCTCCGCCGATGACCCATTGCGGCAGGTGACGAGCGGCGTGGTGCGCTGGCACGGCGCGGTCAGCGCTGAGGCCACCGATGAGCTGGTCGCCGAGGAGCCGCTGGAGCTGCGCGCGCGTGCGCCCGACGACGACCATGCGGCGAGTGAGCCAGCGACCATCGCCGTCATCATGCGCACGCCCGGCCAGGATGACGAGCTGGCGATGGGCTTTCTCCTGAGCGAAGGACTGATCGCGCGGGCCGATGAGATCGCCGCGCTGCTGCCCGGACTCGACGCGGACGGCCTGCCCTCACCCAACGTCATCGAGGCGCGCGGCGCGGCAGGCGTTGACCTGAGCCAGCGCATGCGCGAGGCGGGCTATTCGCGCCAGTTCGCGGTCAACGCGAGTTGCGGCGTCTGTGGCAAGAACACCGTGGAGGCGGCCTGCGCGCTGCTGCCGCCCGTTCCGCTGGGCGACTTCCATGTCGCGCCCGCCATGCTCTACGGTCTGCCCGATCAGTTACGGGCGCAGCAGCGCGTCTTTGGCGCGACGGGAGGACTGCACGGCGCGGCGCTCTTCGACGGCGCGGGCCAACTGATCGCCGCGCGCGAGGATGTCGGGCGGCACAACGCCGTGGATAAGCTGGTGGGGCGCGCGCTGCTGGCGGGCGAGACGCCGCTGAGCGAGCGGGTCTTGCTAGTGAGCGGGCGGCTGTCATTCGAGATCGTGTTGAAGGCGCTGGTGGCGCGCGTACCCATCGTGGCCGCCGTCTCGGCGCCATCCAGCCTGGCGATCGATCTGGCGCGCTCAGGTGGCGTCACGCTAATGGGATTCCTGCGCGGCGAGGGCTGCAATGTCTACACCTGGCCTGAGCGCATCCAGAACGAGCGCTGATGATGCCGCGACGGCGCAATATCCTCGCGAGGAGGTCTGCTGATGCCACGCCATCTGGTCTGCCTGACGTTCGACTTTGACGCGCTCTCGCTCTGGATCGCCCGCGGGATGACCTCGCCGACGCCGATCTCGCAGGGCGAATTCGGGGCGGTGGGCGCCGAGCGCATCCTGACGCTGCTCGCGGCGCATCGCATTGCCGCGACATGGTTCATCCCCGGCCACACCATCGAGACGTATCCCGCGCTGTGCGAGCGCATCCACGCCGCAGGCCACGAGATCGCGCACCATGGCTACGCGCACGAGCCGCCTGTGGGCCTCAGCCGCGAGGCGGAGGAGGCCGTGCTGGCGCGTGGCAATGAGGCGATTCGCCGCCTGACGGGCGCCACGGCATCCGGCTATCGCTCGCCGGCCTGGGATCTCAGCCAACATTCCGTCGATCTGCTGCTGGCGCACGGCTTCACCTACGACAGCAGCATGATGGCGAATGATTACACGCCCTATCGCGCGCGGCGTGGCGATGTGATCGCGCCCGATCAGCCGGCGCAGTTCGGCGAGACGACGCGCCTGATCGAGCTGCCCGTGAGCTGGACGCTGGACGACTTCCCGCACTTCGAGTACCTCTGGACGGCGACGCACTTGCAGCAGGGACTCAACCGCGCCGATGATGTGCTGGCCAACTGGCTCGACGACTTCCGCTACCTGGCGCGCTCGCAGGAGTGGGGCGTCATCACCTACACGTTCCATCCACAGGTAATTGGGCGCGGCCACCGCATGCTCGCGCTGGAGCGGCTGATCGAGGGATTGCAAGGGCTGGGCGCGACCTTTGCCCGCATGGACGCCGTGGCGCGCGAGTACGCCGAGCGCAACCCGCTGTAGAGGCGCGGAGCCTTAGCTCTGCTCGATGGCCGTGGTGGCGCTGGCCTGGGCGACGGTGGAGCGCATGAATTCGAGCGAGCGACCCAGCACGCGCTCGGCGTTGGCGCGGCCCGGCAGCCCCAGCTCGCGCGGGTGCAGTTCGAGCGTCACCAGCCCGGCATAGTCGTCCTGCGCCAGCCGCTCCATGAACGCGCGCAGCGGCAGCACGCCATCTCCGGGGATGACGTGCGTGCGCGGCTGGCCATCGCGCCAGATGACATCGCTCAGGTGGATATTGCGCAGGAGTGGGCGGACGATGTCGTAGCCGCTCAGGATGTTCTCGCGGCTAGCGCCCGCGTGGCAGGTGTCGTAGGTGACGCCGCAGTCGCGGGTGCGGGCGTAGTTGACGAGGCGCTGGATATGGTCGAGATAGGCCAGCCGCTTGCGTCGGGTATGCTGGCTATTCTCGATGGTCAGTGCGGCCTGCCCGCCGCCTGCCTCCAGCCCCAGGCGGATCGCCTGGCTGAAGTGGGCGTTGCGCGGCGAATCGGGGTCGCGGAAGTGCATGGTATGCGTCACGCCCAGCTCGGCGCCGAGGTCGCGCGCCAGCCGCATGACGCGCGGAATGCGATGGATGGACCAGCGCGGCCAGCCGGGCATGCGGACGAGCGGCGGATGAACGCTCAACACGGGCACGCCGACGCGGTCGATGGCGCGCAGCAACGGCGCGACGCCCAGATAGAGCGCCTCTGGCCCCATGGCCAGTTCGACGCCATCGAAGCCAAGGTCGCGCGCCAGCCGCAGGCTGTAGTCCAGGGAGCGATAGTAGAACGTTCCCGTTGAAAAGCTCAGTCGCATACTCTGAGCCTACGACTGGCGCGCGCATCGCGTCAAGCGAGGGTTCCATCAGAAAACGGGAATCAGGCGCCTCGCGCGGCAGGCGGCGAATGAATTCGCGTCTGAAGAGCCTGCGGCCCACAACGTCCGCCTGCGCGGACGCAGGAACGGACGTGGACCCGCGCAGGCGGGTCTTGTGGCAACCGCAGTCGCCTTCAGACGCGGTTTCAACCGCAGGGGGCTAGCCGCACGCCACCCCTCCGGCTCCCTCTCCCCGTGGGAGAGGGCTGGGGCGAGGGCGCGCGCCGTGATACACTGGCATTTGGCGACCGAGAGGAGACAGAGCGGCGATTGGCCAAACACGATCGGTCGCGATGCGGGGGAGAGCGATGCAAGCCAGCGAGGAAGCGCGCGAGCGGCTGCGTCGTGTGCGCCCCAGCCCCCAGATGCGCTGGCTGGCCCTGCTCGCCGAGGTCGCGCTGCTGGCGCTGGGCATCGTGGCGATGCGCAGCATCATGGTGGCCACCGCGCGCCTGCCCAATGGCGATGTCGCCGAATACTACTCCTACGCGCTGAACTTCTGGACGGGTCATCCCATCTTCACCGCGCTGCCCACCGAATATCCTCCGCTGGCGATTCTGCCCTTCTCCTTCACCCTGCTACCGCCGCTGAGCGATTATCAATCGGTCTTTAGCTGGTGGGCGGCTGCGGCTGTGATCGTGGGCTATCTCGGCTTTCTGCGCTTCTCCGACCGCCGACGCGCGCTAGCCTACTTCGTCTATCTGGTGATCGGCTCGGCTGGCACGCTGGTGGCGCGCTTCGACATCTTCCCTGCGCTGGTGACGCTGGCGGCGCTGTGGGCGCTGCAACGCCGCCACTATGCCGGAGCCTATCTGCTGCTGGCGCTGGGCGTGCTGCTCAAGCTCTATCCCGTCTTCCTGTTGCCGCTGCCGCTGATCGCGCAGTGGCAGGCGCTGCACACCACGGCGCGTGCGGCGGGCCTGGTCGGCGCAGCTCCCGCTGGCGCGCTGGCGGATGGGCAGCAGCGGCGCGTGTGGTCGCCGCGCCAGCTCGTCGGCTGGCTGCGCGCCACGCTGCGCTCGCCAGCGACCTGGCGCGTGGTGGAGGGCGCCGCCATCTTCCTGGGCGCGGTGGGGTTGGGGTTCGCGCTGGCCTTCATTCTCAATCCCTCTGGCGCGCTGACGGAGTTCACGTATGCCAGCGCGCGTCCGTTGCAGGTTGAATCCACCCCCGCGACGTTTCTATGGCTCGGCACGCTGGTTGGCATTCCCGCCCATCCAGACTTCTCGTTCGTCTCGCTCAACTACGTCGGCCCGCTCGATGTCGCACTCAAGCCGCTCTCCACGCTGGCGCTGGCCGCTGGCTGCGTGTGGGTCTACTGGCGGTTCGCGCGTGGACGGCTGACGCTGGCGCAGGCGTTTCTGGCCGTGCTGTGCGTAGTGGTGGTCGCCAACAAGATCTTCAGCCCGCAATACCTCATCTGGCTCACGCCCTTCGTCGCGGAGGTCTTCGGCTTCGATGCGCTCTGGCTGCTGATCTGCGGCCTGACGACGCTGATCTTCCCGTATCTCTATGGCGTTCGCAATCCGATTCAGACGGTGACGTACGATGTGGCGTTCATGCCGGTCGTGGCCATCCGAAACCTCCTCTTGCTCTCTTTCACGTTGCGCGCTATCCTGAGCGCTGAACCCTTGCGTCGGCGTGGCGCGACTACAGCGACGATCGGAGCCACGCGCGAGGCGCCCGCCCGCCGTCCGGCGGATGTGGCGCCAGAGACGCCAGAGCAGACGCCAGCGCCAGACCACGCCTGAATCGCGGCCTGACGCAGATTGACCTATTGAGATGGAGTGGAGGCGACGCTCATGGCTCGCCCGTTCGAGGGAGATGCTGCGACCGGCGCCCACGCAGGGCGGGCCAGTGGCGCGCCTGCGCGCGGCGCTCGCGTGACCTCGCCCGCCGCGCGGCTGGTCGTCACCGATGGCAGCAGCCTCTTCATCACGGTGGCGGCGCTCGCCTGGGCGGGGTTGGTGCTGGCGCCGCTGCTCATCTCCATCGCGCTCGACGACCCACTCAATGGCGCGCCGCTGATTGGCGTGGTGGTGTGGCTGGTGTTCCTGCGGGTGGCGCGCTGGCTCTCGCCCGCCACTCGCGCCGATGCGCTGGCCCGCCAGGGGCGCTATGCCGAGGCGCTGGCGATGTGCGATGAATCGCTGGGCGTCACCGGGAGCGGCGCGTGGGTGGGTCGGCGGCGGCTGGTCTGGCTCAACCGCCGGGTGACGGCGCTGTTGGGGCTGGGTCGCTATGACGAGGCGCTGGCGGCTTCCATCATGGCGATGGAAGCCTCGCCCGACCCGCAGACTATCGCGAATTGTTCGGTGGCGCTGCTGCGGATGAATCGCTATCCGCTGGCCGTCGAGACGGCGCGGCTCGTGAGTCAACTCACGCAGGAGCGCTCGGTGCGGGCCAACGCGACGCTGGCCGAGGCGATGCTGGCGAATGGCCTGCCCGCCGAGGCCGAGGCGCTGGCGGGCGTGAGCCTGGCCGACATCCAGGCGCTGGCCCCCTACGTGCGCCGCGAGCATCACGCCGCCTGCCTCAGCGCGCTCTGCCGCGCCCAGCGTGCGCTGGGACTCCAGCGCCAAAGCGCCGCCACACTCGCCCGCCTGCGCCGACTCGTGCGGGGCGCGCCACCACTGGCCGCCATCGCCACGCTGGAAGAGGCCGCAGCGCTGGTCAACGCGACCGCCGCCGCAGCGCTGGTCATGCGGGCGCATGCGAGCAATCCCGTCTATACGGGCTGGTATCTCACTCAGCCGGGAACCCTCCCTGCCCTGCGCGACGTGCCAGAGATCGCCACGCTGGCCGAGCAAGCGCGGGCAGAGATCGAACGCCTGAGCGCGCGCACGCCCGATGACGAGGCGCTGCATCTGCTGCTGCGCAACCTGCGCCCCATCGCCCACGCCAGCCCCATCTATCAATCCAGCATGGCGGCGCTGGCGACCCAGGCGCTGACGCTGGGCGCAACGCTGGCTCTGCTGCTCTTCTGGATGTGGCGCTTCTTCATCGGCCAGAGCATGTGACAGATGGAGCTACCGAGGGAGCCACCAACGCACACATACACCTGCTCGACTAGCTCGACGCCATCGGCGCCTCGCTGGCGCAGAGCGGCCATGCGCTGGCGCTGATCGGCTTTCTGGAGCAACACTTTGCCGCCGTCAACGCCGCCATCCGGCAGCGCATCCTCGATCTGTGCGCGTCAGCGGGACCATTGCAGGCGCGCGAGGATGATGGACCACGCGCCGACGATGGTCATCAGCGCCAGCCCCCACAGGCTCTCCCATTTCACCAATGAGGATTCGTCGAAATACGTATCCACGCCATCCGATTTGAGCGCGACATGCGCCTGGCCAAACGCCAGGATGAGATTGAGCGCGACGACGCCCACCACGCCGATGCCCACCAGCGCGACCGCCTGCTTGACAGCGCGGCGCGGCTGGCGCGTGACGAGACAGTAGAGGATGAAGATCACCAGCGCCGCCAGCTCAATCGCGACGCAGGGCGTCATCATCTGGATCGTCCTGGGGCCTTCGGAGGGGAAGAAGGAGATCGGTTCGGGGCAGGTGTCGAAGCAGACGAATCCAGCGCCGAACCACGCCTGGATGAAGCCCGCGCCCAGCCCCGCGACGACGGCGCCGACGATGAGCAGCCGCGAGAGGATGAGCAGAATCAGGCTGATGGCCTTGCGCATGATGCCCTCCTGCGCGCATCTCCGGTTCGTGCGATGGCCAGGCGTCGCGCGCCCCGCGAGGAACGCCTGCCACAGAGTCCCCCCTCCCCTCGCAGGGGAGGGGGCCAGGGGGAGAGGTTTCGCGCGATGCAAGCTGGCGCTCTTTGTAGGGGATTATAGCATAGACCGGCGCTTGCCCCTCAGGCGAGGCGCTGGGCGAGCCAGTCGCTCATATCGGCCTGCACGGCTGGCGAGATGCCGTGGCCGATGGGATATTCGCGGTAGGTGAGATCGACGCGCTGGCGCTCCAGCAGATCGCGGGCGGCGCGCGCCTGCGCGATGGCGATGGTCGTATCCTGCGTGCCGTGCGCCATGAAGACCGGCAGCCCCGCCGTCTCATCGGGCGCGGCGAACCACTGCTCCCCTTCTGGTGGGATGCGCCCGGAGAGCGCGACGACGCCCGCGAAGCGCTTCGGCTGGCTGAGCGCGGTGACCAGCGAGATGATGGCGCCCTGGCTGAACCCCAGCGTGTAGACCTGCGCCGGGTCGGCGCCATAGGCCATCACCGCCGCGCCCAGGAAGTCGGCGTAGCGCCTGCGGCTGGCGTCGAGTTGCTCGGCGTTGACCTGTGTTCCGTGGGTCGAATACTGGACATCGAACCAGGCGTAGGCTCCCGGCGCGTTGGTCAGTGGCGCGCGCACGCTGACGATGACACAGCGCGGCGCCAACGTATCGGCTAGGCTGAAGAGGTCGTGTTCGTTGCTATTCAGGCCGTGGGCCAGAGCCAGCAGCGGCGCCCGCGCGCCCGGAGCTGGCTCTGTCAACGGCTGGCGGACGAGGTGGACGAGCGGCAGCCCTTCCACGGGTGTAGTGTCATCCATCGCGCAGTCTCCTGACGCTGTTGATGCTATGGGAACGGTTGCGACCATGAATGGCCGACGCACGCGCACGCGGGCATAAATGCCCTCTCGTTCTGCGCATGGAAAGCTTGCGCTTGGTCGTCCTTCAGGCCGTGTCTGGCGTGCTCCGGCCATTTATGCCCGAGAGCGTCTTGCTTCCGAGCGGCGCGCGCGTTGACAGGCCCGCATCCGCAATGGTACACTACTTCCCGCTGACCCTGAACGGGCAGGCGCGCCAAGGTAGCTCAGTCGGTAGAGCACAGCACTGAAAATGCTGGCGTCGGCGGTTCGATCCCGCCCCTTGGCACCCAAGACGCACAAGCGGCGGCCATCCAGTGGAAATGGCCGCCGCTTTTTTGTGCGCGCACGGCAGGCGGATTACGGCGCGGTGGTCGCGGTGGGAATCGTAGCCGGCACGGAGGGCGTGCCAGCGACGCGCGTGCCGAAGGGGAACAGATCGAGGTTGATCCACTGGTTCTGGTACAGTGTCTCCAGATGCATGACCGGCTGTAGCTCCCACGCCGTGGCGCGCTGATCGACGGTGAACTGCGGCGGTTCCTGATCGTAGACCAGATAGCCGCTCACGCGCACCACCTGCCCCACCAGACGCCGCATGGTGTAGTCGGTCCAGCCGGGGCGCGACGCCTGCACACGCGGCGTCACCACCACCATCAGCGTCGTATCCAGCGCGTCGCCTGCGCCCGCGCCGATCCACAGATACCAGTCGCGATTGGTATCGGAGTTGCAGTTAGCGGGCGAGGGACCGCCCTTGCGCGCCGCCACCACCCAGCCTGTCGTGCGGATCGCCGCCCCCTCGTACAGTGCGACACGCTTGGCGTCGGCGCTGGGCCATACACTGCGATCCTTGCCGCTCACCTGGGGCGTGGTGGGGACCGCCATGACGGTGGCGATGTCGGTCACACGGTATCCGCCGGGTGGGTTGTCGTCCTGGCGATTATAGAGGGCGTTGAGCGCGGGGTCGCCGCCCTGCCCCGCTGGCGGGCAGCCCTGAAAGGTGGCGACGCTGGGCGTCGCGCGCGCCAGATTGGTTGGCAGATACTCGGTGTTCGAGGCGCCGATGGACTGGAGCGCGCCACAGCCAGAGAGCGCAATGGCGAGCAGCGAGAGCGTCGAAACGGCGATCAAGACGTGCGGGAGTCGCACAAAACGCATAGCAGCGGCCTGTCTTTCGAGAACGTAGGGAGCAGGTATGTCGTGGCAAGGGCTGGCGGGCGCAGGGACGCCTGCCAGCCGCTCACCTACGACAATGCCATACTCGCCCGCTCGCGTCAAACATCTCGTCCGCAGACTCAGCGAATGTGAAGTATCGGCGCTACCGGCGGCGCTGGCTGGCCTCGCCGCGCTCGGCGTTCGCGCCAGCGGGCCACAGTTCGACATGGTCGCCGGCCAGATGCACGCGCGCGCGTCCGCCGAAGTTGATTGCGTCGAGCGCGGGGCGTGGAATCTGCAAGCGGCCCACGCCGTCGATGATGACGGTCTCCTCGGCGGCCTCGTCGTGCACCACCTCGGTGCTGGTGCGGCCATCGCGGATCGCGACCGAGCGATCCATCACCTCGGCGACCTGCGGATCGTGCGTCACGACGATGGTGGTCAGGCCCAGCTCGGCGTTCAGGCTGCGCAGCAACTTCAGCGCCTCGGCTGCGGTGGCGCTATCCAGCTCGCCGGTTGGCTCGTCGGCCAGCAGCAGCGGCGGCTCGTTGGCCAGCGCGACCGCCAACGCGCCACGCTGTTGCTCGCCGCCAGAGAGCCGTTCGGGCTTGTGGTCGAGGCGGTCGCCCAGCCCCACCAGCCGCAGCAGCTCCGTCGCGCGCGAGCGGCGACGATTGGCGGGATAGCCCGCCAGCAGCATCGGCGTCATCACGTTGTCGAGCAGCGTCAGATCGCTCAGCAGATTGCGACTGGTCTGCTGCCAGACATGCCCGACGATGCGCCGCCGGTAGAGCAGCCGCTCGCGGCGGCTCAGGTGCGTGAGGTCCACGCCTGCCACCTCGCAGCGCCCCGCGCTGGGGTCATCCAGCCCACCGAGGATGTTGAGCAGCGTGCTCTTGCCCGCGCCCGATGGCCCCACCAGCGCCAGCATCTCGCCCTGTGGCACACGCAGATCCAGCCCTTGCAGCGCGACGACCTCCAGATCGTGGCTGCGGTAGATTTTGACCAGGTTGTGACTCTCGACTAACACGTCTGCCACTGCGCGATCCTCTCTGTGTATCTCGTCGTGCGCGCCCTCACCCCTGCTGCTCGCGGCGCCGATCGCGCGGACGGCAGGAGTGAGAGGCGCCTAAGTTCTCGCCAGGTTCTCGCCAGATTCTCGCTTAGTCCTCGCCCAGCCGCAGTGCGCGGCCCAGGCCTACCGTCGCCGCATAGCGCGCCGCGATCAGCAGCGCCACCACGAACGCCAGCACGAGCGCCAGATAGAAGATGCCCAGCGCGCGCGGGTCGGTGACCAGTACATAGGGCGGCGTGCCGAGCAAGGCGGTGTTCACGGTGCTATTGCTGAACTGCAAGAAGGGCAGCGTGGCCGTCACCAGCAGCGCGCCCAGCACGGTGCCGCCGATCAACCCAAAGAGATAGACGACACTCTGCTCGCTCAGCAGAATCTGCGTCAACTCGCGATTGCCCACGCCCAGTGTGCGCAGCACGGCGAACTGCGTGGCGCGTTGGCGCGCCGCCAGCGCCGACTGGATGATGGCGCCCAGCACCGCCAGCAGCGCCGCCATGAACGCGCCGATCAGCAGCAGCCCGCGCATGCCCGAACTGACGGGATTGGATTGCCCCGTGGCCAGCTCATCGCGCACGCTCATCACGGTATCGGTATCCAGCTCTGGATGCTCGGAGACGTAGTGGGTGAATGCGGCCTCATGGGCGGCATTGCTATCGGTCAGCGCCCAGTATTCGTTTGGCCCCAGCACAATCCCCGCGCCCGGATTGCCCGTCTTCACCGCCTGGTCGAATGCGTTCTGGCCGACGACGACGAAGCCAGCGGGATACTGGTTCGGGTAGAGCGTGGGAAAGTCTGTGACAATCGCCCCCACGACGAAGTTGGTCGAACCAAAGACATTTTCGTTGAGCGTCAGGGCGAAGCGGTCGCCGGAATGCAGTTGATTTTGCGCGGCGAAGTTCTGGCTGACGATGGCCCAGATCGGCTGCGAGATGCCCGACTGCGCCGTGGTGTTGCTCGTGATGCCCTGCATCAACTGCGGCAAGCTCTGGCTGGCGTAGTCCGAGCGCCACGAGACCGGGTTGACCACCTGCGTGAAGCTCGTCGGATCCACTGCCAGCAGCGAGAGCGCGAATGAGCCTTGATCGGCGGTCGTCGAGGCGACGGTGCGGTAAACTGGCGAGATCACCTTCACGCCTGGCTGCGCCCGATAATCCTTCTCGATAATCGACGAAAACTTGTCCGCCTCGGTGAAATGCTGTGTCAGTCGTAGCGAGGAGCCGACTGTGTAGGTGGCGTTGTCCTGCACGTTCTGCTGGAGCGAGGCATTGTAGGAGATGGCGAAGATGCCCAGCCCCACCGCCAGCGTCAGCAGCAGCGTCATGCGCATGTATTTGGCGGGTGTGCGCTCGACCTGCGCCAGCGCCAGCATCGTGCTGAAGCCGCGCCCGCGCGCCGCCAGCCGCTCGCCCAGCCCGGCCGCCAGCGGAGCCAGGCGCAGCGTGAGCAGCGCGCCCGCCAGCAGCAGCAGCGCCGGAGTGATGAGCAGCAGCGGACTCGATGACCCGCCCGGCAGCGCCGCGCGCACGCTGGTGTCGCCGAACTGGCCCAGCTCCAGGTAGCCCACGATGCACAGCGCCGCCAGCGCCAGATCGAGATAGTAGCGCGCCCAGAAGGGCGGTTGGCTCTGGCGACCCTGCTCGCGGCGGAAGGCCAGCACATCCATCCGCGCGGTCTGGAAGGCGGAGAAGGTGATGGCCCCCACGCCCAGCAGCGCGCCCAGCAGGGCCGGGCCGATCACCGCGCCCGGCGAGGCCAGTCGCGCCAGATAGACCGAACCGATCGGCAGCCCGGCGAGCGCGCTGCTGGGGATGAACGCCTGGATCAGCGCGATGGCCAGCAGCGCCGCGAGGAAAGCGCCCACCACCGCCGAGAGCAGCCCCAGGATGACGCCCTGGGTGATGAAGACACCCAGCAGTTGGGTTCCGCTTCCGCCGCGGCTCTTGAGGGTGGCGATCTCGCCCGATTGCCCTTCGATCAAGAGGCCAGCCATGGCCACGACGAAGAGCAGCGCCAGCCCGACCACCTGCGCCACCACAACATAGAGCGGTAGCGCGAGCAGTGTCTCTTGCTGCTCCAGCCCATTGATGATCTTGTCGAGGTTGCTGATGATGCCAACGCCGCTCACGCCAGAGATAGGCTGCGCGTTGCCGCTGAGCCGCGAGCGGAAGAGCGCCATATCGTTGCGCACGGCATCCATATTGGCGGCGTTGATCGTGGCTGGATTGGTGCGGAAGATCCAGTTCTGCGACACCCCGACGCCAGTGAAGGCGCTCAGTGTGCGAAAGAAATCATCACTGGTGATGAGGACAGGATAGACCTTTGGCGTGGTGACGGAGCCACCGGCGTTGAAGAGTTGATCGTTCCAGTAGGGGTCGGTGACATCTTTGGGCTGCCAGATGCCCACCACCTGCCCGTTGATCTGGTTCTGGTGCGAGCCATATTCCCACAATGCGATCTGGCTGCCTACCTTCAGACCAGCGTCCGTCGCCATCTCTTTGGTCACGAGTACCTGGATGGCGTCACCCTTGGCCGTGCTCTGCGGCGTCTTGCCCGCCAGCAAGTCCATATGCGCGACCGCCTGCGAGAAGTCCCATCCCTGGAGCCGCGCCTGCGGGCCTTTGACGGGATCATAGGTGTTGTCGCCTGCCGAGTGCAGGATCATCGCATCGGAGACGGAGAAGTTGGTCACCTCTGGCGCGACGAAGCTGCCGAGATACTGCTGCCCGAGCTTTGGGACGAGGGTGTCGGTCTGGTTGCGCATCTGCTCGGTCACGTTGTTCGTCGTGACCATCGCCTGCACATTGCGCTCAGCCGGATCCTTGGTGTTGATGTCCTGCTGGAGTTGCGTATCGACGATCAGGGAGTTGAAGAGCGGCACGGTGCAGATCAGCGTGACCGCTACCAGCATCCCCAGCGCCACCGCTGCCAGCAGCGCCCGCCCATGCGTCAGTCGCAGGAGCGCCAGCCGTATCGAGGAAAAGACGCTCGCCCGGCTACCGCGCCAGGGATTCGCGCCGCGTCCCCCCTGTGGGGCCGGACTCCCAGGCGCGCCACTGCGCGAGGTCTGCTGCTGGCGCGTCGTTTCCAGACGCATAGGTGGGTCCTCCTTATGATGGCAGGCGCTCTATCGCGTTGTGCGCATGCTTCTGGCGCGGTGGGGTAAGCCACGGCGGCGCCGAGAATCTGTGCGCAGATTCCAGAATGCATCCACGATGATTCCACAAGCCGGTAGGTGTATGACGCAAAAGCGTTGAGTTTTTTTCGCTCACTCGCCAGGCGGCACTGCCACGCCGCGCGCCATCCGGCGCACAGGGGCAGACAACTCGTCGTCTCATTTTCGCATAGATGTGCGCCGAGGGCGGCGGAAGCGCGCCGAGGCTCCTACTTCCGCTCCTGCGTCGCTCCTCACCTGCGGCGTCGCGATCAATTCGTCGCCTTCTGCACATCGATGCGCGTGATGGCCAGATAGGCGACGAACCCGACGATCAGGATGGCGAGAACGAGACAGACAGGCCCGTCACCAAACCCCAGCCCGGTGATGGAGGTTGGCTTGCCAAACCAGTCGGCGAATGAGGCGCCAAGGGGGCGCGTGAGGATATAGGCCCACCAGAAGGCGGCGATCGCATTGAGGCCGAGCAGCTTATAGGCCAGCGCAGGCATGGCGAAGAGGACGATGAAGAGGATGCCCGCGCCCAGATAGCCCAGGCGGGCGGTCATCGCCATCAAGTCGCCCAGCGCGGTGCCGAGGGCGAAGGTCGCCATGACGGTAGCCCAGTAGAATAGCTCGCGCCGCAGTGTGTAGATACTGTGGATCGACAGCGTTTTCTCGACGGCGTACCAGCTTACGAAGATGACGGCCAGCGCCGACGCGAAGAAGATGGATGAGTGCAGATACGAGACACCCAGCACGATGTGCAGGACATCGGCGGCCATCGTGCCGAAGATGGCGACCATCAGCACCGCCAGCCAGTAGACCCACGCGATGTAGCGCCGCACGAAGAGTTGCAGCGCCAGCGCGACCGCCAGCCCCACCGCGCCCATCTCCACCGCGAAATAGGGATTGATATGGTAGACCAGATAGTCTGAGGTCGATTCACCCATCGCCGTGGTCAGCAGCTTGACCACCCAGAAGAGGACCGTGACCTCTGGTACCTTCATGGCGGCATAGCGCAGGGCGCTCGGCGCTGGTGTGGCTGGCCTGGCCGAACTGGCTGACCTGGCGGGGATGGCGCGCATGCGCACGGTCGTATCGAGTGGTTTCTCCGGGGTGGGTGTACCCATGTCCTGCCTTCTCGTCTGCTCACTCCTGTGCGATCTCTATGCTAGACTGGCGCCAGTATACGCCATTGTGCCGATTCACGCTTGCGGGGCGGGCCAGAGAGATGCTACGGTGGCCCCTGAGCTAGTCAGCAGGAATCGAAGAGGAGGACACTATGACGGCCCTGGAGTGGCTGCTCGATTCGGATCCTGCCATTCGCTGGCAGGCAATGCGCGACCTGACCAATGCGCCCGCCGAGGAGGTCGCGGCGGAGCGTGCCCGCGTCGCGCGTGAGGGCTGGGGCGCGCAACTGCTTGCCGCCCAGGGCGCCGACGGCCAATGGAGCGGCGGCGCGTATGTCCCCGAATGGACATCGACGACGCCCACTCTCCAGCTCCTCCGCCAGTTCGGCGTCGATCCCACCACAGACGCGGTGCGGCGCGCCATCGCCCGTGTTCGCGCCAACGGTCGCTGGGAGCACGCGCAAGAACCGTACTTCGAGGGCGAGACCGAGCCATGCATCAACGGCCAGGCCGTCGCCATCGGCGCTTACTTCGGCGAGGATGTTCGCAGTATCGTCGATCGGCTGCTGACGGAGCAGATGGACGACGGCGGCTGGAATTGCGAGCAGGAGAATGGCTCGACGCGGGGATCGTTCGACACGACGATCAACGTGCTCGAGGGCCTGCTGGAGTACGAGCGCTTCACGGTTGGCGATGCCTCCGTGGCGGCCGCCCGCATGCGCGGCCAGGAGTATATGCTGGAGCGACGGCTGTTGCGTCGGCTGTCGAATGGCGCGGTGATCGCCCCCAGCGCAGGTGACTGGCTGCAGTTCTCGTTCCCCAACGGCTGGCATTACGACCTTCTGCGGGGGCTGGACTACCTGCGGGATGCTGGCGTCGCGGCGGATGAGCGGGTCGCCGAGGCGGTTGGCGTCGTAGAGTCCAGGCGCGGCGCCGACGGCCGATGGCCTCTCGGTCACGCCCAGCACGACGAGCTGCTGGTCGATCTCGGTGAGCGCGAGGGCGAGGCGAGCCGATGGATCACGCTGCGCGCCCTCCGTGTGCTACGCTGGGCCGGACGAGACGGTTGATCGCTGGCTGCGAGGCGAACAGTGAGCTGGCGGTCGGCCATCCCCGGTCGGCCTGCTATCGCTGCTGGGTCGTGGCATCGGCTCCCTGGCGGGACAGCTTCCTTCCTCCGCTGCGGGCGTCGGCTCGTTAGCCCTCTACGCAGCCATCAGCCATATCTTGCGCATTTCGCAGCCATCACAGGGGTGTGACTTCCGCTTGCGCCAGGATGCGCAGTATAGCGTTGTTCAGTAGCTACTCGACAGGAAGCGCTTCCTC
>DATBTW010000391.1:0-17234 GCA_036559055.1 Ktedonobacterales bacterium | reverse complement strand
GACGATGTATGGCTCGGTCGCGGCGCGCAGCCGTTGCAGCGCCTCGCGTCCATCAGCGGCTGGCGTCACCTGATACCCTCTGGCCCGCAGCACCGAAGTAATCATCTCACGGATCGGGGCGCTGTCGTCCACCGCCAGAATGGGCGCATCTCCGCTTGCCATCTTCCACGACCTTCGCCAAATCGCCACCTGCTGGCGCTGCTCGCACATCACGATGCGCCTATGCAGGGTATCCACCAGTGTAGACGAAGCGTGTCTACCATTAGCTTCCGGTCAGCGCTAATCGTCATGGCCGCGAGTGTGTTTATGTCAAATAAACGCACTCGCCATTCGCCTGCTCAGTGGCGACTGGCGCGCGTGCTGCCACCTTGCTTGGCCTCCAGGTAGCGCGCCAGAATAAAGATCATGTCTGAGAGGCGATTGAGGTAGCGCAGGGCGTGGCTCTCGCCTGGCTCGCCCAGCGCGCCATCGTGGCTCAAGCGCGCGGTCAGCCGCTCGGCGCGCCGGATGATGGTGCGCGCCAGATCGAGCGCGGCGCCATCCACGCTATCGCCCGGGATGATGAACTTATTGGGGATGCTCACTTCGGCCTTCAGTTCGTTCTCGATGTCCTCCAGCCAGCGCACGCGCTCATCAACGATGCGTACACCGACTTTGGCGCGATTCTCTGGCGGGGTGGCCAACTCGCCCATCAACATATACAGATCCTGCTGCGCCTGGAGGATGATGTCCTTCACTTTGGGGTCGGCTGTGCTGGCGCGCGCCAGACCGAGCGCAGAGGTCGCTTCATCGACCGTGCCGAACGCTTCGGGGCGCGCATCATATTTTGGCACGCGCTGATCGCCGAGAAGACTGGTGTAGCCCGTGTCGCCGCCGCCAGTGGTCACTTTCGCCATTGAAACTCCCTCGCGCTCTCCGCAGTTTCGACATCAGCCCAGGACCGTTCCTGGCCTGCCCCAGAGCATAGCGTATCACGCTCCACTCCCGCCTGCGCGGCCCACGCCTGCGCACACGCGACGGGCAGTTTGCGGGCAGGCGGCGGACAAGTGGCGGACAGGCCGAAATGCCCACAACAGTGGTATCCTGCGGTTGCGAGCATGCTTTGCGCTCCCGCGCACGAGGCTGGACGGGCGGACGCCTGTCCTCTGGATGGAGTGGCGCCATGTACGAACCGTCTCCCGCGCATAAATTCACCTTTGGGCTGTGGACCGTTGGCAATATCGGGCGCGATCCCTTTGGCGAGCCGGTGCGCCCCGTCCTTTCACCTGTCGAGATCGTGCATCTGCTAGCGGATGTCGGGGCCTGGGGCGTGAATTTTCACGACAACGACCTCGTACCCATCGACGCGAGCGCCGCTGAGCGCGACCGCATCGTGCGCGGCTTCCGCGCGGCGCTGGATGCGACGGGGCTGGTCGTGCCGATGGCCACCACAAATCTCTTCACTGATCCAGCCTTCAAGGATGGCGCCTTCACCTCGAACGATGCGCGCGTGCGCGCCTACGCGCTGCAAAAGACGATGCGCGCGATTGATCTGGGGGTCGAGTTGGGCGCCAGCACCTACGTCTTCTGGGGTGGTCGTGAGGGCGTCGAGACGGACGCCGCCAAGTCGCCATCGGATAGCATCAAACGCTTCCGCGACGCGCTGAACTTCCTCGCGAACTATGTGCGCGAGCAGCGCTACGACCTGCGCTTCGCCTTGGAACCGAAGCCAAATGAGCCACGCGGCGACCTCTACTTCGCCACGGTTGGCGCGATGCTGGGCTTCATCGCGACGCTGGAGCATCCAGAGATGGTGGGCGTCAATCCGGAGATGGCCCACGAGCACATGGCCGGTCTCAACTTCCTGCATGCCGTGGCGCAGGCGTGGGAGGCGGGCAAGCTCTTCCATATCGACCTCAACGATCAGGTCATCGGACGCTACGATCAGGATCTGCGCTTCGGTTCGCACAATATCAAGAGCGCCTTCTTCCTGGTCAAATACCTGGAGGACGTCGGCTACGACAGCAGCCGCCACTTCGACGCGCACGCCTACCGCACCGAGGATATGGAGGGCGTCAAGGACTTCGCGCGCGGCTGCATGCGCACCTATCTCATCCTCAAGGAGAAGGCGCAGCGATTCAATGCCGACGCGGAGATTCAGGCGTTGCTGGCAGAGTTGAACGCGGTCGATGACTCAGTGGCGCCGTATCTGGGGCCGTACAGCGCAGAGCGCGCGGCGGCGCTCAAAGCGGCCACCTTCGACCGCAAGGCGCTGGGCGCGCGCGGCTATGCCTATGAGCGCCTCGATCAGTTGACCATCGAGACGCTGCTGGGAACGCGCTAGACGACGATGCGGCGAAGAGCGGGAAGGATGGCGCCTGGTGGCTGATGATGCGCTCTACCTGGGCGTCGATGTCTCGACGACGGGCGTGAAGGCGCTGCTGGTAAACGCGCAGAGGCGTGTGGTCGCCAGCGCCAGCCAGCCACATGCGTCCTCCGCGCCGCAGCCGTTGTGGTCCGAGCAGGCGCCGCAGGACTGGATCAGCGGCGCCGTTGGCGCCATTCGCGCCGCGCTGGGCGTGGCAGACGCGGCAGGCGAGCGCGTCGCGGCCATCGGGCTGACGGGGCAGATGCACGGCATGGTGGCGCTGGACGCCGACGGCGCCGTCGTGCGCCCCGCCATCCTCTGGAACGACCAGCGCACCGCCGCTGAGTGCGACGAGATTCGCGACCGCGTGGGGCGCGCGCGGCTGATCGCCATCAGCGGCAACGACGCGTTGACCGGCTTTACCGCACCCAAGATCCTCTGGACGCGCCGTCACGAGCCGCAGAATTACGCGCGCATCCGCCACATCCTGCTGCCGAAGGACTACCTGCGCTACTGGCTGACCGGCGACTATGCGATGGATAAAGCCGATGGCTCAGGGACGCTGCTCTTCGATCTGGCGCGGCGCGACTGGTCGCCCGAGCTGCTCAGCGCGCTGGAGATTCCCACCGAGTGGCTGCCGCCGACCTACGAGGGGCCGCAGACCACAGGCGGAGTCAGCGCGGCGGCGGCGCAGGCGACGGGACTGCGCGCCGGAACGCCTGTCGTGGCGGGTGGTGGCGATCAGGCGGCGCAGGCGGTGGGCGTGGGCGCGGTCGTTCCTGGCGTACTGGCCCTCACGCTGGGCACATCTGGCGTGCTCTTCGCCACGACCGAGACGCCCGTCATCGAGCCAGAAGGTCGCCTGCACGCCTTCTGCCACGCTGCGCCGGGCCGCTGGCATCTGATGGGCGTCATGCTGAGCGCGGCCGGCAGCTTCCAGTGGCTGCGCGACACGCTCGCGCCGAACGAGCGCTTCGACGACCTGGTGGCCGAGGCGGCGACCGCGCCCGCTGGCAGCGATGGGCTGCTCTTCCTGCCCTATCTGACTGGCGAGCGCACCCCCTATCCTGACCCACTGGCACGCGGAGCGTGGGTCGGGCTGACCGCGCGCCATACCCGCGCCCACATGATCCGCGCGATGCTCGAAGGGGTCGCCTTCGGGCTGCGCGATATGCTGGCGCTCATGCGTGACTGCGGCATGACACTGCCCGACCGCGCCCGTGTCTCCGGCGGTGGAGCGCGCGGTGCGCTGTGGCGCGAGATAGTCGCCAGCGCGCTGCGCATCGAGTTGGAGACGCCAGAGACGACCGAGGGCGCGGCGTATGGCGCGGCGCTGCTGGCGGGCGTCGGCGCGGGCGCATGGCCCAATGTGGAAGCGGCGACGAGTGGCTTAGGCGTGACGGGCGTGACGACTGCCAACGCGGCGGATGCGCAGCGCTACGATGCGCTCTATGCGCAGTATCATGCGCTCTACGGCGCACTGGCTCCTACGATGCACGCGCTGTCCGACTTCTCGCAGCGGGAGGAAGCATGATTGCTGATGACGCCGCTGAACTGTCCCAGCGCCGCGACGAAGTGGCCGCCAAGCTCGATCTGCTGCGCACGCTCATGCGGGCACGCGGTGTGGACGCGCTGTATCTCACCTCCATCGCCAATACCGCCTGGCTGACGGCTGGCGCCGCGACCTATGTGGATGAATCCATCGAAACGGCGGCCTGCGCGCTGCTGGTGACGCGCGATCACGCCCGCGCGCTGACTGATCCCATCGAGGAGCCGCGCCTGCGCGCTGAAGAGCGGCTGGATGCGCTGGGATTCGATCTGGTGGTCGAGCCGTGGCACGCGCGCGGGCAGGCGCTACGCACGCTTGTCGCCGGGCAACGGCTGGCCGCTGACGTGGCAGCGTCGGCGGGCGCGCCATCGGTCAACCTGAACGGCGAATTGGTCGCGCTGCGGTCGCAACTGGTCGCGGGCGAGCAGGCGCGGCTGCGCGTGGGCGCCCGCCTCGCCGCCGACGCGATGGATGAGGTGGCGCGCGCTGTGCGACCCGGCATGACGGAGCTGGCAGCGGCCGGGCTGCTGGCAGAGGCCAGTCGGCGACGCGGCGGAACGGCGACGGTGACGCTGGTGGCCAGCGACGAGCGCATCGCGCGCTTCCGTCATCCGCTGGCGACGGCCAAGGGCATCGAGCGGCAGGTGATGCTGGTGCTCTGCCTGCGCCATCGCGGCCTGGTCAGCGCCCTGACGCGCACGGTGTACTTCGGCGAGGCGCCCGCTACGTTGCAGAGCCTCAGCGCGGCGGTGGCGCGGGTGGACACGCAGGTCATCGCCGCGACCCGCGTGGGCCGCACGCTTGGCGAGCTGTTCGAGGTCTTGCGCGCCGCGTATACGGCTGAGGGTCAGCCGAACGCCATCGAGGAGCACCATCAAGGGGGAACCATCGCCTATCTCGCCCGCGAGACGTTCGCGCGACCCGGCTCGCTGACGCGCGTTGTCATCGGGCAGGCGTTCGCATGGAATCCCTCGCTGCGTGGCGCCAAATCGGAGGATACGCTGCTGCTGACCGAGGCTGGCCCCGAGATCATCACGACGATTGACGGCTGGCCCATGCTGACCATCGAGGCGGACGCTGGCCCCGTCGCGCGGCCCGCCATCCTCGAAGTAGAGCCAGCATGATGCGCCTGCACGTAGCGGCGGATGATTCCACATCCGGGCGCGTGTACAAGAATCGCGAGTATAAGGAGAAAGCACCCATGCGCGCTGATCGCCTGCTCGCCATCCTGCTACTGCTGCAATCGCATCGCCGCCTGACGGCTGGCGAGGTGGCCGAGCGGCTGGGCGTCTCGTTGCGCACGGTGCAGCGCGATATGCTGGCGCTGAGCGTGGCGGGCGCGCCGGTCTACGCCGAGCGCGGCTCGAAGGGCGGCTGGTCGCTATTGGAGGGCTACCATACCGACCTCTCCGGCCTCTCGCCGACAGAGATTCATTCGCTGACGCTGCAAGCTCCCGCTCGGCTGCTCGACGATCTCGGTCTGCGTCAGGCGTCCGCGACGGGGCTGGTCAAGCTACTCTCCGGGCTACCCGATGCGCAGCGCCGCACGGCGGAGGAGCTGCGTCAGCGCGTCTATGTGGATGCGGCGGGCTGGCGCGCCACCGACGAGTCCGCGCCGATGTTCGCGGTGATGCAGGAGGCGGTCTGGCGCGACATGCAGGCGCGCATCGAGTATCAGCGTAGCGATGGCGAGGTGGTCGAGCGCGTCGTGGAGCCGCTGGGGCTGGTAGCGAAGGGGCGCATCTGGTATGTGGTGGCGCGGGTCGATGGCGAGATGCGCACCTATCGCGCCAGCCGCATCCATTCCGCGAGCCTGCTGGATGCGCCAGTCACACGCCCTGCGGGCTTCGATCTGGCTGCCTACTGGGATGCGACGCAGGCACAGTTCACCGCCTCGCTGCCACGCTACCCCGTCGTGGCGCGACTGCGCGCTGATCTGCTGGACTGGGCGCGGGCGATGTGGCGCTACACGCGCTTCGACTCCATCAGCCAGCCCGACGATAGCGGATGGCTCACGCTGGAGATCACGTTCGAGAGCGCGAGGGAGGCATGTTTCTGCCTGCTCGGTCTGGGCGGCGCAGTCGAAGCGCTACAACCCGCCGAGCTACGCGCGTTGATCCGCGAGCGCGCCGCCGCAGCGAGCCTGCGTCACGCGGCGAGCGGCGGTGGTAGCGGCGAGCCAGCCGCGCCTGCGCCGCTGGAGAGCGCCGCTGGACGCTGAGCATGCGCGTTCCGACCATCCTAGCGCTTGTCCTGCTTCGTCTCCTTTTCCTCCTCCGCTTCGCCTGCCTGCTCGCCCTTCTCGCCAAGCGCGACGATGCTGCCTGACGTGAAGAGGATACGCTGGAGCGTCGCGCGCCAGATGGGCTTCTGGCGCAGCAGAAACTCCAGATCCATCCCGAAGTGCTTGAACTCCTCCTCCTGCGAGTTCTGCATGATCTCGCGCGCCTCGCTATTCTTCTCAACAGAGATGCGCTGCTCATACCAGTTGATGGCTTCTGCTTCCTCCGTTAGCGAGACGATGATGCGCGCGAAGGTGCGTGTCTCAGCGCTCAACTCATTGGCTGGTTCGTGGTACTGGTCGAATCCCATGCTATACTGTCCTCTCCGGCGTGCCGCCGCATCATGTGTGGCTCTGCTGGTCGATCAACTCGTATTCTTCGCGGCTCAGGCGCAACGTGGCGCCCTGGACATTCTCTTCGAGATGCGCAATCGAGGCGGTACCGGGGATCGGCAGCATCGTGGGCGAGCGCATCAGCAGCCAGGCGATGGCAACCTGGCTGGGGCGCACGCTATGCTGTTTGGCGACCTCAGCGAGCGCATTGCCCGATGCGTCATGCTGCCCACCCGCCAGCGGCGCCCAGGGGATGAAGCCGATGCCCTGCTGCGCGCAGAAGTCGATCATGCGCTCGCTCTGGCGGCGATCCATGCGCTCCGAGGAGCGATCGGCGAGATTGTAGTGATTCTGCACGGTCACTATCGGCGCGATGCGCTGGGCGCGCTTCAACTCCTCCAGCGTGACATTGGAGAGGCCGATATGTCGTATCTTGCCTGCTTTCTGCATCTCTGCCAGCGCGCCCACGGAGTCCTCGAACGGCACGCGCGGATCGGGACGATGGAACTGGTAGATGTCGATGCGCTCCAGCCGCAGGCGCTTGAGGCTGCCGTCGAGTGCGGCGCGCAGATGCTCAGGCCGCCCGTCCTGCGGCCACTGGCCGGGGCCGCTGCGAGTCAGCCCACCCTTGGTGGCGATGACGAGCTGCGCGGGATAGGGATAGAGCGCCTCGGCGATGAGCTGCTCGCTGACATCCGGGCCGTAGGAGTCAGCAGTGTCGATCAGATTGACGCCGAGATCGAGCGCCTTGCGCAGCACAGCGATGGCGCCGTCGTGATCGGCGGGCGCTCCCCAGATGCCCGGCCCCGTGATACGCATGGCGCCGAAGCCGAGCCGATAGACGCTGAGATCGCCGCCGAGGGTCAGGGAGCCGCTGGCTTCGGCAGGGCGCCCCTGGACGTGCTGGCTCATGTGACCTCCATGGATGATCGAGCAGGTGTGTGATTGATAGGTGGACGCTGCGCAAGTCAGATGCGCGCGTCGCGAGCGTCATCTCAGCACAATGCTGGCCGAACCCCACTACCCCGTCAGGCCGCTCAGGCGGATTCATCCGATGCATCGAAAGCAACTTGCCCTCAACTATCACTTCGACACGCAAATGTTTCATTTAGGAAACAGATGATATTGTGCAACAAACACCCTTCGCTTGTTTGTATTTATTATGTCGATTATATACAAAGCACCATTTGCGCATAATAATTGAAATGCACATAATAGTATATAATCGTATGCTCGCTAAGTGGCGCCAGGTGGTCGATCGAGGGGTCCGATGATGGAAAAGGTAGTGGAGAAGGTGATGGTGAAGGTGATGGAGAATGACAGAGATGCAGAAAGTGATGGTGAAGGAGGAGAACGTGGCCGAAGGGCTGGCAAAATGCAGGTGAAAGCGTAGAGGCGCCACGAAACAGTGGGTCTGGGCCAATCACGACGCTACAGTACCTCTGAGCGCCGCAGCGCCGCCCAGTCCGCGCAGAGAGCGCCGCGCATCTCGATCATCTGGAGGTGAGCCTGATCGAGATGCGCGGCGCTCGGTAGTTCGGATTCTGGCAGGCGCCTCAGCTTGGCAATACCAGCTTGCCATCGTCCATGACCAGCCTGTCGTCGAACCTGACAGTAGGCCGCTCGAAGATCATGTCCATATGCATCGGGCTATCGACCTGGCCACCCAGCGATTTGTTGTCGCCAAGTGCGACATGCGCCGTGCCCAGTGTTTTCTTTGCCTCGCGCAGGCTCACGTAGGGTCGGCACCAGGCATTCGTACCGATCGCAAACTCCGCGATGTTCCGGGCCGTCTCACCCATGCGTTCCAGCAGCGCCTCCAGCGCCACAGCTTCTCGACCACCTGTGATGCGCGTGGCCTTGCCCCCCTGAATCTCGATGCGCAGCGGCTCCTTGCGATAGCCCAACTCCACACGCTCCAACACGAACGGGTCGACCAGCACGCCTTCGGCGCTTCCCTCCACCGGAGAGATGGCGACTTCTCCGCCCGGCAGCGAGGTGAATGTCCCCGCGCGCACCTGCGCAGCGCCCAGATCGACCACCGGGCGACCCGCCACCTTCACGCTGAGCGACGTTCCGCTGGGGGTCGTGAATGTCGCTGTTCGCGCGTCCTTCAGCAGGGTCGCCAGGGACTGCGTCACGCGCTCGATCTCATCGAAGTCGCCGATCAGGCCACCTGCGACCATCATCTCATCCGTGACGCCCCACAGCTCGACCATGCGCACGCCCGCCTCAAACGCGGCGCGAAACGCATTGGTATGCACCAGCGCATACTTGCTCTGAAGGATGGCCACCTGCGAGTGTAAGAGCGCTGCCGCCAGGGGCTGCGATGGCTCCTGGCCACCGATCTCGCGTGCGAGGTCGCGCACCACCACGGGCCGCGCGCCCGCTGCGACCACCATGGCGGCAAGCGCCTCGGTCACGCCTTCCGACGACTCCGTATCACACGCGATGGTGACAGTCTCTCCGGGTTGTACGGCCAACACCTGGTTCACAATGTTACTGGCTGTGCGCGCGAGTTGATACATCTTCAGCGCCTCCCTGGTCGCCAACGACTCCGTCGACTCCACATGATGTTTGATTCACTTACCTGCTCAGGCCCGCGTCGCGGCGGAGATACGCATCGTCGCCAGCGTCTGCTCGACCGACTGCGCGCTTTCCAGCGACTCGATGGCCGCCAACGCTGCGTGCGCCTGCTGTTCTGAGAAAACCGTCTGCGCGCACTCCAGGAATTTGCCCTCCAGCTCCTCACGCGGCAGCGGCTTCTGCGGATAGCCCTTCGCCCATTCCGCCTCACCGCTGAACTCCCGCCCGTCGCGCGTCATCACCCTCACGCGGGTGCGTACATGCTGGTAGCCCATCTTCTCTAGTTCCGGATCGACGCGCACGAGTATTCGCGGAAGCATGTCATGGATGCGAGGGTCATTTACCGCCCGGTCAGTAAACTCGTTGAGGCCCGCTTTCCGATAGACGATGCCCGCAGCCATGCAATATTCCATGCTGAACTTGCCCTCCAGGTCGGTGGTGGGCCGCGGATAGATCAGCGCGTTCAACACATTGGAGTTCGTGCCAACTTCGACACGCTCGATATCATCTGGCTTGATGTCGTGTGCGCGCACGATGTCAAGAATGAGATCCTGGCCTGGATGCGAGAGTGAGCCAGACGGATAGGGCTTGATCGACACACCCGGCGATTCCAGAAAGAACGGTTTCCCCAGGCTTCCGACGATCTTCGATGGGTCAAAGCCGCCGCCCGCCGCATTGAAGAAGCCACGCCGTGCTTCCAGAATGTGCTGGCTAGCGGTGTAGCCATTGCGCGCCAGATACGCCGCCGCCACGCCGTTGCTGGCCGCTCGGCCCCCATGCAGCGGCTTGGTCATCGTGCCGAAGTTCTCGCGCAGGCCAGACGCCATGCTGGCCGCGATACCCAGGGCTGTCGCCAGATGGCTCCGGTCGAGGCCGAGCAGGCGCCCCGCCGCGACCGCTGCGCCGAGTGTTCCCACCGTCCCGGTCGTGTGGAATCCCGCCTGATAGTGGCGCGGATTGATGGCGTCGGCCACACGACAGGCGACCTCCACCCCTGCGCAATACGCCATCAGCAATTGCTCGCCGCTCGCGTTCGTGTCTTCCGCGACGGCGATAGCGGCGGAGAGCACCGGCGTGGAGGGATGCGTGAGCAGACCGTAGACCGCCTCGGGCGAGGTGGAAAGCTGCGTATCGTCGTAGTCGAGCGCGTGGCTGGCGACACCATTGGCGAGCGCGGCCAGGTAGGGCGGGCGGCGTTGCGCTGTGCCGATGACGCTTGCTCTGCCATCGCCAGTGACCAGTGTCTCGCGCACGATCTTGGCGCACGTTTCGCCGCTCCCAGCCAGCGTCACGCCGAACGTATCGAGAATGTGTTCTTTGGCTATGCTCAGTGTCCCAGCCGGGATATCCTCCCACTTCAGCCCCAGGACAAAGTCCACTACTTCTGTGGTTACATCAGCCGATTCGTTTGTGTCTGTCATCACACATCTACTCCTTCATGTACGTCACGGTCGAGGTCGCTAGAGGCCGGCGAGCGCCGCCTTCACCGATTCCGACTCCATGAGCTCCGCTGCGGCGCCGGACTGCGTCACCGTGCCGTCGGTAATCACGAGCGCGACATCGGCATGCTCCAGCGCGGTTCGCGCGTTCTGCTCGATGACCAGCAACGTGACACCAGTGGTTTTGATTTGTGAGATGCGATCCCATACCTTATTCGTGTAGAGCGGCGAGAGACCAGCGGTCGGCTCATCCAGGATCATCGCCTCGGGCTGCGTCATCATCGCCCGCGCCATCGCTACCATGCGCTGCTGCCCACCAGAGAGCTCGCCCGCTTTGCGGTCGAGCACATTGTGGAGATCCGGGAACAGCTCCAGCACCTCGCTGATCCGCGCGCTCAGTCCGCTCTTGACCGTGTAGCCGCCCATTTGCAGGTTTTCGAGCACGCTCATGACGTCGAAGACATTCGCGAGCTGTGGCAGATAGCCAACGCCGCGATGAATCAATTGATAGGGTTTGAGCCGTGTAACGTCCTCGCCACCGATGGAGACACGGCCGCTAATCGAGGGCAGCAGGCCAACCATGGCCTTCGCGCAGGTTGACTTCCCCGCGCCATTGGGCCCCAGAATGATCGTAATCTGGCCCGGCTGCGCCTCCAGGGTGATGCCGTGGATGATCGGCGGGCCATCGTAGCCGCCGGTGAGGTTCTCGGCTCGCAGTACCTTACCCATGTTCGTGTTTCCCAGCCGCTAGAAGCCCAGATAGGCTTCGACGACGCTCCTGTTCGCCCGTACCTCATCCAGTTGGCCAGCCGTCAGCACCCGTCCTTGATCCATGACGACGACGTAGTCACAGACCAACGAGACGAACGCCATATTGTGCGCCACGAGCAGCACGCTGACCCGATCAGATACGATCTCGCGAATGCGCTCGCCGATCAGGCGCATGAGAGCGGGGTACACACCCGATCCTGGCTCATCGAGCAGGAGCAGGCTTGGCTCGGCCATCAGCGCGCGTGCGATTTCGAGCAGGCGCCGCTGCCCGCCAGAGAGGACGCGGGCAGGCTGATCGCGTAGACGGGTGAGCTGCAGCCAGTCGAGGAGTTGCTCCGCCCGGTCAATCAGGCCTTGTTCCTGGCCGCGCCATCGGGCAGGAGTGAACATCGCGCTGAGCAGGTTTTCGCCTGCCTGGCGCGGGGCCGCCACCATCACGTTCTCCAGTACGGAGAGGCGCGGCAAGAGGCGCGGTTGCTGGAATGTGCGCGCGATCCCCAGCTTGAAGATGTCTTCGCGCGGCTGGCCTGCGATGTCCGTGCCCTCGTAGAAGATGTGGCCTGACGTCGGTCTCCGCCCACCCGCGATCATCTCGACCAGAGTGGACTTGCCCGCGCCGTTGGGGCCGATCAGCCCTGTCACCTTGCCCTTCGGCATTTTGACGGTGACGCCATCGAGCGCCTGCACGCCGCCGTAGTTGAATTTCACATCCTGAATGTCGAGCACGTGGGCAAGGGAGCCCAACACGCCGAAATCGTGCGTGCTCTGGCCCTGGACAGGGGCCGACGGCGTCACGTCACCTCGTTCAGTGGTCATGGTGTTCGCTGCTTCCCATACGCCCACTCTGGGCAGATCAACCGCATCGCCGGACTCGTTTGGACTCGTTTGGACTCGTTTGGCTGGCCGGGCCAGAGGGCGCTGAAAACAGGTCGCGCGCCCTGGCGTAGCGCCCCCTGCTCTTATGACTTCGCTGAAGGAGCCGCGCCGGGAGAGTCGCCGGGAGAGTCGCCGGGAATCACCCCGACCGGCGGCTCTGAGGATGGCATGGCCGCCCGTCTGGGATAGAACTTGAGTAGCGTCTCGGGCAGAATCCCCTGCGGGCGGAAACGCAGGAAGAGGATCAACCCGGCGCCGATGAGCATGGCGCGCAGTGGGCCAGCAGCGGTGGCGGCGATGGACTGAGGCAGCAGGCGGGTAAACTCGGCAAGACCTTCGAGGATGACGAAGGCGCCAAGGATCGCGCCCCAATAGTTGCCCGTGCCTCCAATCACCAGCGCCGCGATGAGGAGGAACGACTCGGTTGGCGTGAATGCGAGTGGACTCCAGGCGCCCACGTAGACGATCAGCAGACCACCGGCGATGCCCGCCATGAACGAGCTGATGACGAAGATGACGACCTGTGCAAGCTGAACGTTCTTGCCAAAGGTGCGCGCGACGATGATGTCCTCACGAATCGTGCGCAGCACCCGTCCCGCTGGTGAATGAACGATGCGGTAGGACACAAACACGCACGCTGCGAGCGCCACCAGGCTGATACCGGTCAGGAGTGTCGCGTAGGGCTCAGTCGGCATCTGGGCGATCTGCGGAACATCAAACAGGCCGTTCGCGCCATCAAACAACGGGATGACGTTGTTGGCGATGGTGTAGACAATGTAGCCCACCGCGATGGTGACGATGGCGAGATAGTCGCTACGCAGCCGCCGCACCGTTACCAGCACGACGATCAGTCCGAGAGCCGCCGCAGTAAAGCCGCCGATGAGGATGCCAATGGGCCATGGCAATGACCACTGCAAGATGTATTGCTCCGCGAGCGGTCCGGCGTTGAACCCCGCGGGCGGATGCCCCATCGTCGTCACAGCCGTCATGTAGGCGCCGATGGCGACGAACGAATAGTAGGTAAAGTCGATCATGCCGGTCGTGCCGTATTGCAGATCAAGCCCTACCATCATGATGGCGGTGACGGTACCCAGCACCGCCAGGTCCAGCAGGAAGTAGATCATTAGTCCACAACCTCCCTTCCAGCCAGGATCCCTTGCGGCCGCAGGAGCAGCACCAGGATCAGAATGACGAAGCCGACGAGGAAGTCATAGCCGGAAGGCAAGAACAACCCGGTTACCGCCGTGGCGATGCCAATGACCAGGGCGCCGAGCAGCGCGCCCATCTGGCGCCCGATGCCACCCAGGATGATGGCGGCAAAGATCACGAGGAGTTGGTTGAAGCCTTGCAGTGGGCGCAGGTTGTTCTGCTCGACCGCCAGCGCCACGCCCGCAACTGCGGCAAAGATTCCGGAGATTGCCCAGGTGACGTTGACGACGAGATCGGTGTTGATGCCCGATGCCATCGCCAGATCAACGTTGTTCGACGTGGCGCGCAGCGCTTTACCGAGTTTGGTGAACTGCAAGAACAGTTGCAGGCCCAGGAGGAGCGCAAACGCGATCACGATGATGATCAAATCGCCGGGCGTCAAAACAAAGGGGCCGATGTGCATGGCGTCGCCGACGTTGACGGTATATTGATAGGCCCCTGGCCCCCAGATCAGGAGTGTCCCGTTCTGAACGATGAAGGAGACGCCGATAGTGACCACCAGCAGGGTGAACACACGGGCCCCGCTGCGGACAAAGGGACGCAGCACGAAGATGTTCATCACCACGAAGACGATGCCAAGGGCGACCGCGCCGAGCAAGGCGGCGAGGTAGAAATTCATGTGCAGTCCGAGATTGAAGGTGATGACGAAATACGCCCCCAGTGACATCAGATCGCCAAAGGCGAAGTTGATGTAATTCGTCACGGAGAGCTGGAGAGACAAGCCGACTGCTCCGAGGGCGATCACAGCCGCGGCGACCAGTCCGAATCCGATGCCTTCTAATAACGTCGAGGCAAACATGACGTACCCTCTCGGCGCAATGCGCGCTGTAGGCTGACGACGTGACAGGGCGCCTGGGTGTGGCGCGGTGCAGGCGGATCATTTGCGCCGGTGGGCGCGATCACAACCTGAATGGAGTGGGTGGGTACGCCACAGGGCATCACGTGTGTAAGCGACGTGGCGTCCACCCGCTGGTGTGGAGAGGCGTTGACAGACGACAGGACGAACTAGCTACCGCTATTGAACGCGCCCTGGATGTCGTGAGCCGAGTAGGTAGCGAGTTGCTTCGTCGTTCCGTCAGCGTTGAACTGGAGCACGGCGAATGGGCCGTACACGTTGTGGTACTTGTTGAAGGTGACGGAGCTGGCCGAACCCTCGAATTTCACCGCCTTGCCCGCTTTGATGTCCGAGGCGCAGGTGGCGTAATCGGTGCAGAGAGTGTTGTTGGCGTTCGTCGTCACGGCAAGAATGCCCTGCTCGACCTTCGGCCAGTCTGTCGTACCCGCCTCGTCTGCTCCAATCGCCCAGGTCATCAGCCCGTCGTAGGTATACTCAAAGCCGTTGGGAGGGGTGGTGTAGCCATAATACTGCTTCATGGATGAAAGCAGGGCTGTGGCTCCCTGGCCGCCGGTTGGGCTGGAGTTGAGGATGTAGAGCGGACCGGCGGCGATCGACGCGCCGAGCGCCTGAAAGAACGATGTCGAGTAGAAGATGTTGGTGGCGACGAAGGGGGTCGTGTTGAACCCCTGCTGCTTGATCTCGCCGAACAGGACGCCAGCTGTATCGGAATCCATGCCGCCGAGCACGGCCTGCGGGTGTCCGTTGTAGATGGCCTGGACTTCACTGTTGTAGTTGGATTGCCCAGGGGTGAAGCTGACATTGTTGGTGATGGTCATGTGCAGTTGTTGTGCCGCCTGCTGAATGGGCGCCACCAGAGACTGCGAGCCTGCGCTGGAGTCAAAGGCCAGCGCGACGTGTGTCCACCCTTGTTTGTAGGCGTAGTACACCATCGCCTGCGCCTGCTCGGTGTCGGAGGGAGACATGCGGAAGAAGTGCGGATCGGTGACGGCGTCAAACGCGCTTCCACCGCCCCACATCATGTTCGGGATATTGGCCTGGTCGATGGCCGGGAGAATGGCGGCCTCCGTCAAGGAGATGGGGCCAATGACTGTGGAGACGTTGTCGACGTTGATGAGGGTATGAATGGCCGGCAGAGCGTCCACCGGGTCGCCTGCATCATCCTGGACATACAGCTTCAGCTGATGGCCGTTCACGCCGCCGTTCTTATTGATGATGTCGATGGCCATCTGTGAGGCTTGCGTCATGGCCTTCCCAATATCGGCTCGGCTGCCTGTCATTGGCCCCTGGAGGCCGACTCCGATGGTTGAATTGCTGCCGCCGCCTGTGCCGCAGCCCGCGACGATCATCGAGGCGCCCAGCGCCACCACTATGCCCAGTCGGGCAATGCTACTTCTCAAGACAATACTCATGGCTGGTCCTTTTCTCTTCGCTGACAACTGACTGCCACCGACCGCCCAGCTCTGGGTTCGATGGCTACGTAGTTGGGTAGCCTGAGTTCATCGAGAATATCCGGTGATGAGAACGGACATGTACACAAGCAAAGACAGGATGCGCGTAGTGGCGCCCACCGCTCTGTCTGGACGTGTCCCGCCGGTTAAGCCCTCACCCCTCCTTCATTAGCCCCTGGCTTGCTGGCAAGCTGAGGCAATTCATCTTCCAACTTTCTGCGAACACGCTCCCAACTGCCCAGCACGTGACGCCTGGCGGCCGCCACGGCTTCTTCCGCGCAATGATTGCGCAGGTGCGCGATGATCTCCGCGTGCTCGTCTGCGCTGAACAGCGGGCCAGCGGCGTTATTTCTCCAGGCTACGGCGCGCAGGACTGGAACGAACACCCACAGCCGCTCGATCATCTCGACAAGGATGGGATTATGGCTGCCTTCTGCGAAGGCGACATGCAGGTAATAGTTCGTGCGCTGAACGCTGGGAAAATCCTGGGCATTCAGGCCGGCTCGCTGTTCGGCTTCGATCGCCTCGACTTTATCGAGCCACTGGCTATCGAAGTGTCGAGTGGCCAACTCGATCGCATACGGCTCGAGGAGTTCGCGCATCTCGTACACGTTTTGCGCCTCCTCCAGCGTGAACGAGCGCACATAGAGCGCCCGATGCTCCTTCCGCACCACCAGCCCCTCCGCCTGGAAGCGCTGCATGGCCTCGCGGATAGGAGTCAGTGAGACGCCGTATTCCCTCGCCAGTTCCTCCTCCAAGATCCGGTCTCCCGGCAGGTATTCGCCTCCCAGAAAGCGATCTTTGATTCGCCCGTACACCTGCTTTGAAAGCGTGCCATTTAGTACGGCCATGCTGCCCCGTCCTCCCCTTGCTCTCGGTAGATGTAATAATTTATAAATTATAAATTACAACCTGTCAAGCGTCTGCTTCCAACTTCGCCGCGCAACGCTCGGCGAGTGTGATGCGCCCGTCGCCGCTTATGGGCTATCAATACGAGGTGAGATGTAAGAATTCGACAGGGTTTGATGTCCCGGCGCCTGACATATGGGCGTCACCAGTGGCGCAGAAACGAGGGAACTATGACACAGCGCATCGCGGTCATCGCGGGAGATGGGATCGGCGTGGAGGTCATCGCGGCGGGGCTACAGGTACTGGAGGCGCTGTCCCGTTCGCAGCCCGATCTTGATCTTCAGTACACGCCCTTCGCATGGGGCACAGCCTACTATCGTGAACATGGGCGCTATATGCCCGACGATGGATTACAACAACTCGAGGACTTTGATGCGATCTATTTCGGCGCGGTAGGCGCTCCAGATGTTCAGGATGCGCTCTCGCTCTGGCAATTGCTGATTCCGCTGCGACGTGGCTTTGATCAGTATGTCAACCTGCGCCCGACGCGGCTGCTGCGAGGAGTGCAAAGTCCACTCGCTAACCCAGGCGCGATCGACGTCGTCGTGGTGCGCGAGAACACTGAGGGCGAGTATTCCGATGTGGGCGGCCGCATCTTTTCTGGTACTGACCGCGAGTTTGCCATTC
>DATBTW010000390.1:0-1991 GCA_036559055.1 Ktedonobacterales bacterium | reverse complement strand
CCCATCCTCGTGCGCATTATCAACTTCGCCAGCGACGCCAACTGGCCGAAGCCCGCTGGCGTCATCGCCATCGTCGTCATCGTAGCGCTCGCGCTCGCGCGGCAGATTCGCGCGGCCATCGCCGCCGCCGTGGGCAGCTTCGGCGCCGACTTCATGAATGTCACGCTCAACGGACTCGTCAAGCGCCCGCGCCCCTACGGCAACCGGATTCACGCTGTCGCACACCTGGGCCTTTACAGCTATCCCAGCGGCCATGTGACGCATGTGCTGGCGTTCTACGGCTTCCTGCTCTATCTCAGCGTCATCTTCGGTCGCAAGTGGCCAGCAGCGCGACCGCTCTGGTGGGCGGCGCGCATCATCTGCCTGTACTTCATCCTCTTCATCGGGCCTTCGCGTATTCTAGAGGGCGAACACTGGCCCAGCGACGTGCTGGCGAGCTATCTGCTCGGCGCGCTGATGCTGGTGGTGGGCATCGTAGTATTCCATCTGCTGGGAATGGCCTGGGCGCGCATCCGTGAGCGCCGCCAGCGCGGCGGCGAGCGACAGGCGCACATCCCTGGCGCGGCGTGACGCCCAGCAGACGCCCAGCAGACGCCCAGCAGGCGACCAGCGGACGAGGGGAGCGGAGAGTCAGCTATGGCAAATCGAGTGGTGCGCGCATGTCTGATTACCAATCCGCGTTCCGGGCGCGGCGGCATCGATCTGACGGAGCCGCTTCAGGTCTTGCAGGCGCATGGCTGGGACGTCAGCGTGCGTCACAAGATGCATGGTGGCCAGGCGACCGAGCTGGCGCGCGAGGCCGTACGCAATGGCTACGACGTGGTGGTGAACTGCGGCGGCGATGGCACCTTCAGCGAGATCATCGACGGAGTGATGGGCAGCGAGGTCGCCGTCGGTTCGCTGCCCGGCGGCACGGCCAATCTGTGGGCGCATGAGGTCGGCATCTCGTCACGGCTGCGCGTCGCCGCCCTCCAGCTCGCCAGCGCCGAGCGTCGGCGGGTCGACGTTGGCCATGTCACGGTCAACGAGCGGCACGGGCAATATTTCATGCTGATGGCGGGGCTGGGCTTCGACGGCGCGACCATCGCCCGCGTCAATAAGCCGCTGAAGAATATGATCGGGCCGGCCGCCATTGGGCTGGCGGCGGTTCAAGCGCTGCCGAAGTTCCGCGCCGTCCCCGTGCGGGTGTCGCTCAACGATGCGGAGTGGGAGGGGCGCGTCTCGCAGATTGTCGTCGGCAATACCCGCCGCTACGGCTCCTTCACCCGCATGACACCGGACGCCTTCATCGACGACGGCCAGCTCGACATCTGCCTCATCACCGCGGCAGATGCGCTGAGCGCGGGGCTGCAATTCGGCTCGCTGCTGCTGCGTCAGCGGCCCAGCATGCACAGCGCCGAGTACTATCGCGCTTCCAGCGTGGTGGTGCGCGCCGCCACACCGCTACCGCTGGAGATCGACGGCGGCTCCGTCTCGCTGAAGAAGATTCAGATGACCGAAGAGGGCATCGTCTATGCCTTCACGTTGGTGGCGCAGGGCATCACCGTGCTGCTGCCGCGCACCTACGACTACCAGCTCTTCCAGAGCGCGCCGCAGATGGACGCCTTGCCACGCCACCTCGTCGCCATCCACGAGCAGGCCGCCCAGCATGCCAACGGTTCGAGTGGCGCGGCCGCAGCGGACAAGCAGCAGCGCAAGGCGCGCAAGAAGCAGGGCCGACTGATGAAAGTGGTCGCCGTCGGCCCGGCTGTCCTCTCCGCCGCCAGCGTGCGCAATGGCCGCGTCTGGACCGTGATGATGCAGTCCTCGTCGCAGTTCGAGATGGCCGATGGCGCGAAGCTGACCTGGGAGCAGGCGCTGGCGCACATCACTGAGGGCGACCTGCTGCGCGTGAAGGGCAAACGCGATCGCGAGCGCAATACCGTCGCCGCTCAACGCATCATGCTACTCGGCTCCGCGCTCACCGCCCCCACCCGCATCTGATGCCCTGA
>DATBTW010000389.1:0-2831 GCA_036559055.1 Ktedonobacterales bacterium | reverse complement strand
CAGAATCAGCGGCACGAAGCTGATGGCGCGGTCGGCGTTCGGCGAGATGGCGCTAATGGCCAGCCCCAGCAGCAGCCCCGCCAGCGCGGTGAGCGCCAGCGTCACGTAGGCCTCCAGCGTCGGCGCCCAGATGATGCCCTGCTGCAGCGGCTCGCCCACTTGCACGATCAGGATCAGCACGGCGCTCTGCGCCAGCGAGAGCGCGCCCAGCACGACGATCTTCGAGAACATATACGGCAGGATGCCCAGATTCACGGCCCGCTCGCGTCGATAGATGGCCGCCTCCTTCACGAACTCGCGCGTGCTGTTGATGCAGCCAAATAGAATCGTCGCAAAGGCCATAATGAAGAGCGCCTTCTGCGCATCGGCGCCCGGCCCCGGCGCCATGAAATCTTGCAGCGCCCGCAGCGCCCCGCCGTGGCTGTGGGCGTAGGCCTGCCCGGCAGGCGCCGTACGCAGGAAGGTCAGCGCCTGCCCGCAATCCACCAGCGCCACGTGCGCCGCCTGTGGCAGCGCCACCACGCCCGACGCCGTGGCGATCTGCGTGCGGCACTGCGTCACCGCGTTGGCGTTGAAGATGCCCGCGCCGATCTCGAAGCGCATCATCAGCATCAGCAACACCGCTATGATGGGCGCCTGCAAGAGCAGGATCGCCAGGTTGACCGGATCATTCTTCAGCAGCTCTATATAGCGCAGCGAGAGCAGCGTAAACTGCGACCACGCCGCGCTCAGCCTGCTCAGCCTGCGGGTGCGCGGGCGCGCAGCCTCCGCCCGTGCGGGCGTCGCGGCGGCGCTGGCCTGGGGTCGCGCGGCGGCCCTGGCGTGCGACTGACTCAGCGGCTCCGCCACATAGCGCTGATACTCTGGCGACGCGCGGAAACGCGCCTCAGCCTCGGCGGGGATGTCGGGATTTTGCTCGGTCGGCTCCAGGCTGCTATAGATCTCGGCGAAGTCGGACTTGTCGAAATAGACTTTGGCCTGCTCCGGCGGCCCGAAATAGGCCAGCCGCCCGCCGGCGCACAGGAAGCAGACGTAGTCGCAGGCGTTGATGTTGTTGGTGGCATGCGTCACCAGCACGACGGTGCGGCCACGGTCGGCCAGATTGCGCAAGAGCGACATCATCCTGCGGTCGAGGCCAGGGTCCAGCCCGGAAGTCGGCTCATCCAGAAAGAAGACGCTGGGGTTGGCCAGCAACTCCAGCGCGATGGAGACGCGCTTGCGCTGGCCGCCAGAGAGCGAGCGCACCATCAGCTCGCGCCGATGCGACAGATCGACATCTTCCAGCGCCTCGCGGATACGCCGCTCGATCTGCTCATCGGTGAAGTCGCTGGGCAGACGCAGTTTGGCGGCGTAGTAGAGCGCCCGCTCGACCGTCAGATCGCGATGCACGATGTCATCTTGCGGCACATAGCCCAACTGCGCGCTGAAGGCCGCCAGATGCGCGTAGTAATCCTGGCCATTGTAGAGTACCGTGCCCTGCTGGGCGGGACGCAGGCCATTGAGCGCATCCAGCAGCGTCGATTTGCCCGCGCCAGAGCCGCCCACCAGCGCTACAAACGTGCGCGGCGGGATGGCCAGCGAGATGTCGTCGAGCAGCGTCACATTGTTCACGCCCGCCTTCTTCAAGCTGAGCGCGTCGATGCGGATGAAGCTGCTCTCGTCGTACTGCGCGAGCTGGCGTCCCTCATAGACGAAGCGGTACGGCCCGATGCGAATCTCGTCGCCAATGGTCAGCGTCCGCTCGCTGATGACGTCGCCATTCACATAGACGTGGTTCGTGCTGCCCAGGTCGGCGATGCGATGGGCCGCGCCGTCGCGCGTCAGCCGCGCGTGATGCGCCGAGATCAGCGGATGATCGAGCGTCACGCTATTATCAGACGCGCGCCCGATGGTCAGTTCCTCGGCGCCCAGCGCGATTGGCTCAGGCATGGGCAGCGGGGGCGCGGCCGTGTCGAGGCCATCTCGATAGGTCAGCGTGATCAGCGCGCCATGCTCATCGCCGATGCGCACGAAATCGCCATTCGCCAGCGTGTGGATGAACTCCTCGTCGCCCTGAATCTTGCGCCCCTGATAGAGCAGGCCATTGAGCGTCTTCGCCCGCGCCGGATGGGGATGAACCAGCGTGAAGACGCCGCCGCGCCGCGTGATGCGCAGGTGCTGGCCAGAGACGATGCGGTCGTCGATCACGATACTGTTACCGGGGTCGCGCCCGATGTCGATCTGCGAGCTGGTGAGCAGTTGGACACGCCGCTCAGCATGCGTATTTCTGGTGATCTCCAGCCGTGGCAGGCCGATCAGCGAGGGCGAGGCGATCTGCGTGTGATCGCTGGGCGGCTCGGCCAGCGCGGCGAGATCGGCAAGCTCGGCAAGCTCGGCTGTGGATGGGCGTGGCGGGGCCGTCGCCACGGCGGGGCGTCGCGGCCCCGCCGCCGGACGCTGCCACGTCTGGCCGACGCGCGCAGGTTCGGCAGGTGGCGCAGGCGCATCCGCCTCAGCCTCCTCAGCCTCCTCAGCGGCCGCATCGGCGGCGTTCGCGGCAGCAGTGGGCTGGCCATCGTCTGCGGCGGCGGGCAGGGCGCGCAGCGTGAAGGAGCTGTCGTCGCCCAGGTGCGCGATGGCTCCCTCAGCAAGGTCCGCCGCCTGTTCGCGCTGTCCATCCACCTGTATGAAGCTGCTGCGCGAGATGTTCTCGATGCGCCAGTGGTCGTCCTTCCAGCGCAGCCGCGCATGCAGACGCGAGACTTTCAGGTCGTCGCGGATGACGATGTCGTTCGCCTCGTCGCGTCCAATCGTCACCAGCGGCGGCGCGATGGGGAATGACCGCCCCGCCA
>DATBTW010000388.1:0-9271 GCA_036559055.1 Ktedonobacterales bacterium | reverse complement strand
CCGGTGAGGTATTCTTCGCGGTCGATGCCGACGCCTGTGCGCGCGGTCTGCTCTACAGCGGCCAGATAAGCCGTGCGGTCGGTGATGGCATGCGTGGTGAAGGCGGGCAGCGTGTGTGCGCGCAGATATTCCTCGCGGCGGGCGGGCGGCCAGCTCGCCAGCGCCACCCGCCCGATGGCGCCCGCCAGCAGCGGCACGAGCGCCCCGCGTCGCGCCGAGACACGTAACGAGCGGCGCGCGATAGGCTCTTCCACTCGCTCCAGGATGCGCACGCCATCTGGCTCCATCTGCCCCAGGAAAACGGTTTCGCCGGTGAGCGCGGCCAGGCGGCGCATGGCGGGCAGGGCGTAGCGGCGCAGCCCACTGCGGCGAATGTAAGACTGCGTGAGGTTGTAGATGCGCGGGCCGAGCGCGTAGCGTCGCTCGCTATCCACCTCCACCACCCCGCCAGCCTCCAGCGTCTTCAGCAGCCCGTGGACACTACCCTTGCTCATCCCTAGCAGCCGCGCCAGCTCCGAGAGGCTGTAGCCCGCATCGCTGACCGCCAGCAGATCGAGCAGGCGAAAGGCGCGCTCCACCATCGGCGCGGGCGCAGGGCTGCGCGGCGCTCCGGCGTCGTTGGGTTCTGTATCGCGAACGGGTGGTTCAGACATACGAACAACTATCAGCCGCAGATGGGCGCGCTGTCAAGGCGCGAGGGGGGCAGGCGCGATATGGGACTCGCGGCATGGAAAGGCCGAGAGCCGCGTCGAGCCGCGATCCTCCCGTGCTGCCCGCCGAACCCTTGACATATCGCGTCGTTCCAGGCACACTTGTTCCTATACAAGAACGTTGCGTTCGCCATATTGAACGCACGCGCGATGGGTAGCGCGCGTGCGTTCAGGCGACGCTGGCCGCGCGCCTCGCCGCGCGCGAGCAGATGCACGGATTGGATGGATTGGAGGCGCATAGCGAGATGAGCGCGGCTGGACGCTCGGCGCCGCACGGTGTTGTGCGGGCGAAAGCGTCATAGCGTCGTGGAATGACCGTCGGCGAGTTGGCGTGGGCGCCTGGCAAGGCCAGGCGCGCGCAGGCGTTGCGGTCACTCCAGAAGGGAAAATGGCGAATGTCGGCAGATCCGCGAACGATCAATCCGAGTGACGTGGTGGCACGTCAGGACCGCATCCAGGTCTGGTCACTTCCCTACATCTACGTCCTCGTCATCGGGGTCGGTTTCCTCTTCACGTTCTATGACATCTTCGACATCAACGTGTCGTTCATCCAGACATGCACGCAGATCGTCACCAAGTGTCTCGCTGGTCCACCGCCAGGCGCAACCAGCCTGCCGCCGGGCTTCGTGGAGGCGTCGGCGGTGGTCGGCCTGCCTGTCCTGTGGAATCTCATCGGCTACGTCATCGGCGCGCTGCTGCTCTCTCCGCTGGCCGATCGCTTCGGGCGGCGCGACATGCTGTTGGTGACGCTGCTCATTACCGGGCTGGGGTCGCTCTTCACGGCCTTCACCAACGACTACACCATGTTCATCGTCGCCCGCACCATCACTGGCATCGGCATCGGCGCTGATCTGGCGATTGTGAACACCTACATCAATGAGGTGGCGCCACGACGCAGCCGCGCCAAATACACCTCGCTGATCTTCATCATGTCGGCGCTGGGCGCGTTCGCCGCCGTCTGGCTGGGGCTGATCCTGACCACGCCGCCTGCGCCTTTCCCGCTGGGGCTGTCGTTCGCGCAGGTGCAGGTCAGCGATCATGGCGTCTTCCTGGGCAATGGCTGGCGCATCATGTACATCGTCGGCGCTGTGCTGGCGCTGATCGGCATCGTGCTGCGCATTCAGTTGCCAGAGTCGCCGCGCTGGCTCGTCTCGCGCGGGCGAGTGGCGGAGGCGGATAAGGTCGTCAGCCTGATGGAAAGCTACGCCTCCAGCAGTGGCGTTCCACTCAGCGCAGCCGCAGACGACGACGAGCCAGTCACCGTGCAGTCGGGCGGGGCCGCTTCGGGCTTCGGCGCGATCTTCAGCAACCCCACCTATCTGGGGCGTGTCGTGCTGCTGTTCGTGATGTGGTTTATCGCCTACATCACGGTCTACTCCATCGCCGCTGGCATGACGGTGATCCTGAATACGCTGGGCTACGCGCCGCCGGAGGCGGGCATGATCGTCGCCGTAGGCACGATTGGGTTCATCCTGTGCGGCATCTTCGCCTACTTCTTTGGCGAGACGCTGGAGCGCAAGTACTGGCTGCCGATTGGCGCCGTGCTGACGATCATCGGCGGCGTGCTGGTCGCGGTGGCGGGCAAGCCCACCTCGGCGACGGTAGACTCGACGGTGATCCTGGCGTTCATCGGCTCGATCATCCTGTTCTTCGGCTTCAATGTGTGGGTGCCAATCACCTACGCCTGGTCCACGGAGAACTTCCCGACGCGCGCCCGCACGACGGGCTTCGGCATCGTCGATGGCATCGGCCATGTCGGCGGCGGCGTGGGGTTGCTCTTCATCACCGCGACCGTACTGCCACAGCTTGGCTCGATGCAGAACGGCGCGCTCTATGCGTTCCTGCTGATCGGCGGGTTCCTGGTGGTCGCGGCCATCATCGCCCAGTTCGGCATCAGAACGCGCGGCAAGCGGCTGGATGCCGTCTCGCCGTAATGCGTTGGTGAACCTCACCCCCTGCCCCCTCTCCCACAAGGAGAGGGGGAATCCGGAAACTCCCCTCTCCTCGCGGGAGAGGGGGGCTAGGGGTGAGGTTCCGGCCTCCACTCTGATCACTGGAAACACGAGATACACGGCCGGGAAGAGCAGGGACGAACGCCGGTGATGAATCCTTCACCCCCAGATACGGCCATCGCCAGCGACCACACGCGGCCATGGCTCCAGATGACGGACCGCGAGACGCTGACGCGCTTTCAGTTCATCAAGCTGCGCGCCGGGCTGGAGCGCGCGCTGCGTGGCAACACCTTCCTGCGCGCCAGGCTGGCCGATGCAGACCTCGCCAGCCTGACGGGGATGGATGCGCTGGCGCGGCTGCCCTTCACCCACAAGCGCGAATTCGTCACTGACCAGCGCGAGCATCCGCCGTATGGAGCCAACCTGTCGTTCCCAATGCATGACTACGTGCGCCTGCACCAGACCTCCGGCACGACCGGCCATCCGCTGACCATTCTGGATACGGCGGAGAGCTGGGACTGGTGGGCGGAGTGCTGGGAGGCGGTCTTTCGCGCGGCGGGGGTCAGCCGCGATGACACCGTCTATCTGGCGTTCTCGTTCGGCCCGTTCATCGGCTTCTGGTCGGCGTATGAGGGGGCCAAGCGTATCGGCGCGCTGGTCGTGCCGGGCGGCGGACAGACCACGCAGCAGCGGCTGCGCGCCATGCTGGCGACCCACACCACTGTGCTGGTCTGCACGCCTACCTATGCGCTGCGGCTGGCGGAGGTGGCACGCGAGGAGGGCATCGACATCGCCGGCTCGCCCGTGCGCGTGACGATTCACGCGGGCGAGCCGGGCGCCTCGATTCCCAGCACGCGCGCGCGCATCGAAGAAGCCTGGAGGGCGCGCGCCTACGACCACATCGGCATGACCGAGATGGGCGCCTATGCCTTCACCTGCGAGGAGCAGGGGAGCGTGCATGTCAACGAGGCTGAGTTCATCGCCGAGATACTGGACCCCGCGACCGATGCGCCGGTCGCCGAGGGCGAACAGGGCGAGTTGGTGTTGACCAATCTGGGGCGCTGGGGCTGGCCCGCGCTGCGCTATCGCACCGGCGACCGCGTCATTCGCGGGCCGACGCGCTGCGCCTGTGGCCGCACCCTGCTGACGCTGCCCGGCGGTGTGCTGGGGCGCGTGGACGACATGGTGGTGGTGCGCGGCGTCAACATCTTCCCCTCCAGCATCGAGGCGGCGCTGCGCCAGTTCCCGCAGGTCGATGAATTCAGGATCATCCTGCTGCGCGCGAGCGAGCTGGATGAAATCGAGGTCGAGGCGGAGTGTCCGGAGGAGCTGGCGCCGCAGGTAGAGCAAGCGTTGCGGCAGGCGCTGAGCCTGCGCGTGCCCGTGCGCGTGGCGTCGCCCGGCTCGCTGCCACGCTTCGAGCTGAAGGCGCGTCGGGTGGATGACCGTCGCAATCTCTCGGATGGAGCGCGCTGAGATGCCTAAAGAGTTGATGACGTTCCACGTCAACGGTGAGACACGCCAGGTGGCCGTCTCGCCGACCCATACGCTGCTGGAGGCGCTGCGCGAGGAACTGGACTTGACCGGCACGAAGCACGGCTGCGAGCTGGGGCACTGCGGCGCCTGCACCGTGCTGGTGGATGGCGCTCCGGTATTGTCGTGCCTGGCGCTGGCGGTGGAGGCGCAAGACGCCGAGATCACGACGGTGGAGGGGTTGGCGCGCGACAACACACTGCACCCGCTGCAACAGGCGTTCGCCGAGCGCGGCGCGGCGCAGTGCGGCTATTGCACGCCGGGCTTTCTGGTCAGCGGGGCGGCGTTGCTGGCGCACAACACGCGCCCCAGCCGCGAGGAGATCAAGGCGGCGCTGGCGGGCAATCTCTGCCGCTGCACCGGCTATACCAAGATCATCGAGGCGGTGGAGCTGGCGGCGGAACGCATGCGGCCTGAAGCTGGCGGTTGAAAGCGCGCCTGGGAGGCGGCTGACGCCGCCGCGAAGCTCGGCTACGCCTGCCGCCTGCGCGGACTGGGATTCGGCAGATAATCTACCTCGCCCCGCGCGTAACCATTGGCAAGGGTTTCCTTCCCCCAGCAAGGGGAGGGGGACAGGGGAGAGGTTTCGTAGACTGGAGCGTCTTCTATGCGCGTGATCGGACAGTCTATCCCCAAGATAGATAGCTATACCAAGGTGACGGGCGCGGCCAAATACGCCGACGACCTCAGCCTGCCGCGCATGGCCTATGGGCGCATCCTGCGCAGCCCCCACCCGCACGCGCTAATCCGGCGGCTCGATGTGACGCGCGCCCGCGCCTACCCCGGCGTGCTGGATGTCATCACCGGGGCTGATCTGCCGCACACCTATGGCATCATGCCGACCACGCAGGACGAGACGCCCTTCGCACTGGAGAAAGCGCGCTATGTCGGCGAGCCTATCGCCGCCGTCTGCGCGGTAGATGAGGAGACCGCCGAGGAGGCGCTGGCGCTGATCGAGGTCGAATACGAGCCGCTGCCCGCGCTGACCTCCATCGAGGAGGCGCTGGCACACCCGGAGCAACGCATCCACGAGGAGACGGCGCGCGGCAACATCATGAAGGAAGTCCATCTCGAATTCGGCGATATGGAGGCGGGCTTCGCGGCGGCTGATCTGATCCGCGATGACATCTATTTCTTCGAGGGGACGACCCACGCGCCGATGGAGGAACACGCCTGCGTCGCCGACTGCCACGCCGACGGCAAGATTACCTTGTGGACCTCGACGCAGACGCCGCACTACGTCCATCGCGAGGTCGCCAAGGTGCTGGGTATCCCGCTGAGCCGACTGCGCGTGATCGTGCCACCGGTCGGCGGCGGCTTCGGCGGCAAGTGCGAGCCATTCGCGCACGACTTCGCGGCGTGCCTCTTCGCGCTGCGCCACGGGCGGCCCATCAAGTTCACCCTCAGCCGCGAGGAGGTCTTCTACTGCCATCGCGGGCGGCATCCGGTCAAGATGCTGCTGAAGACGGGCGTGCGGAGCGACGGCTCGATCACCGCCGTCCACCTCCAGACCTTTCTGGATGGCGGCGCCTATGCCAGCTACGGGCTGGCGACGGTCTACTACACAGGCGCGCTGCTGACGGTGACGTACAAGGTTCCAGCCTACAAGTTCGATGGTATGCGGCTCTACACCAACAAGCCCCCCTGCGGCCCCAAGCGCGGCCACGGCTCGACCCAGCCGCGCTACGCCTTCGAATGCCAGCTCGACAAGATCGCCGAGCAACTCGGCCTCGATCCGGCGGAGTATCGCCAGCGCATCGCCATCGAGCCGTACAGCGAGACGGTTAACGGGCTGCGCGTGACGAGCTGTGGCCTGCGCGAGTGCGTGGACAAGGTGGTGGTGGCCTCGGGCTGGCAGGAGCGCCGCCAGCGCTTGCCAGTGGGTAGCGGCCTCGGCATCGCCATCAGCTCGTATGTGACGGGCGCGGGCAAGGCGATTTACTGGAACGACATGCCGCATTCCGGCGTGATCGTCACCATCGACCGCGGCGGCGGCGTCGCGGCGCTCTGCGGCTCATCCGATATCGGCCAGGGGTCCGATACGCTGCTGGCGACGGTGGTGGCCGAGGAGCTGGGCGTCGAGCCGCTGGATGTGCATGTGCTGACCGGCGATACCAGCCTGACGCCAGTGGACCTGGGCAGCTATTCATCGCGCGTCACTTTCATGATGGGCAACGCCGCGCGCGAGGCGGCGGGCAAGCTGCGGGCGCTGCTCTTCGAGGCTGCTAGCGCCTCGCTGGAGACGCGCGCCGAGCGACTCATCGCGGCGGATCGCTGGATCAGCGACGCCGACGACCCCGCGCGCCGCATCAGCTTCGTGGAGGCGGCGCAGCGCGCGGAGGCCGCCCATGGCACGCTGAGCGCGGTGGGCAGCTACAAGCCGCCCAGGCTGGGCGGCAAGTTCAAGGGCGCGGGTGTGGGCGTCTCGCCAGCTTACAGCTACACCGCTTGCGTGGCCGAAGTGCGCGTCGATCCCGAAACCTACGACCTGAAGGTCGAGCGGCTATGGGTGGCGCACGACTGCGGGCGCGCGCTCAACCCCGTGCTGGTGGAGGGACAGATCGAGGGCAGCGCCTACATGGGCTTCGGCGAGGCCGTGCTGGAGGAGCAGGTCTTCCGCAAGGGGCTGCATAAGATACCATCGCTGCTGGAATATAAGCTGCCGACGATCTACGACACGCCGGAGATCACGGCCATGTCGGTCGAGACGATTGACCGCGAGGGACCATATGGAGCCAAGGAGGCAGGTGAGGGGCCGCTGAACCCGATCATCCCCGCCATCGCCAACGCCGTCTACGCCGCCATCCATGCGCGGGTGGACAGCACGCCGATCACCCCGGACAAGATTCAGCGGGCGCTGCGCGAGGCGGCCCGCGCGCCGTCGGCAACGTCAGAGCACCGCGCGGGGAAGGTGGCCAGCCGATGATGCGCCTGCCCAAATTCGAGTATCGCGCCGCGCGCAGTGTCGAGGAGGCGCTGGCGTGGCTGGACGAGTACGCGCCCGCCGTGGGGAAAGACCCGGAGGCACGGGCGATGCTGATGGCGGGCGGCACCGACATCCTGCCCAACATGAAGCAGCGGCTCTTCACGCCGAAGCTGGTGATCGGCCTGCGCACGGTGGCGGCGCTACGCGGCATCAGCTACGATGCGCAGCGCGGGCTGCGCATCGGCGCGGGCGTGCGGCTGAGCGAGATCGAGGCGTCGCCAATCATCCGGCTGCGCTATCCGGCGCTGGCGGAGGCGGCTTCCACCATCTCGACGCCGCAACTGCGCCAGATGGGCACGATTGGCGGCAATCTCTGCCTGGACACGCGCTGTAACTATTACAACCAGTCGGAGTTCTGGCGCGGCGCGCGTGAGTTCTGCCTGAAGAAGGGCAGCGAGATCTGCCGTGTGGCGCCCAATGGCACGGGCTGCTACGCCGTCTCGTCGTGCGACACGGCGCCCACCCTGATCACCTTTGGCGCGACGGCGCGCATGGCCGCGCGCGACGGCGAGCGCGAGACGCCGGTCGCCGCGCTCTACGACGACGACGGCATCCATCCCGTCAAGCTGCACGATGGCGCGCTGCTGACCGAGATCACGCTGCCGCCCCTGGAAGGCGACTGGCGCTCGACCTACGTCAAATATCGCGTGCGCGGGGCCTTCGATTTCCCTATCGCCAGCGTGGCGGCGGTGGCGCGCTTCGAGGATGATGTGTGCGCCGAGGCGCGGCTGACGCTGCAAGGTGTGGCGACGGCGCCCCTGCCGCTGCCGGAGGCCGAGGCGCTGCTGCGTGGCCAGCGCTGGACACCGGAGCTGATCGAGGCGGCGGCGGAGGTCGCCTATCGCGCTGCGCATCCCATGGACAACACCTCCGGCACGATCGCGCTGCGCAAGCGCATCATTCGCTCCTACACGCGGCAGGCGCTGGCGACGCTGGCGGCTGGCCCCATCGCCGCAGGCGCGCAGGCATCGTAGCGCGGCCGCGCGCCCCTGGGGATACCTGAGTCACGTCCCACACACCGTGGATGGCCCAACCAGCGCGTATCACGCTAGATCGTCCTGCGATGGCGTGTCGCCGCTGCGCATCGACGGGGTGTAGGTGATTCCGACCAGGATTCCTTCCGGAGCCAGCAAGCGTGTCACCGTCTGGCCCCACGGCTCCGTGTGCGCCGCGACCAGCAGGACATAGCCTTTGGCGCGCAGCTCTGCTGTCGCGGTCTCGATGTCGTCCACGTCGAATTCGAGCCACGCCTGCGGGGCAGGGATATCCGCAGGCCACTCAGGCCTGCCGAAGCACGACTCTGCCGCCTGCGAGAGCGGCCAGAGCGCGAAGGTCTTCACGCCTTCGAGCCGCTCAGTATGCAGATAGCCATCGGCCTCGGCCTCCAGGTGGACGCCCAGGTCATCGCCATACAGACGGCGGCTCGCCTCGCCCCGCACGATAGGGCCGAACCCGGCCACGAACAGCGTCTTCATCGCGCTACCCTCCAAGCAGCCGCCACCTCACACAAGCATGGCGACGTACTGTTCGACGCGCGGCGCCCATGCGCCGCGCGCCCATTCCACATGACGCCCGATGTGGACGCCCATGCCAGCAGACTCGCCGCTGGTTCTTCCCCGTCGACACAATTCGATATATCGATTTGGCGCAGATCGTGCTAAGCTACATCTAGAGAATTAGATATATCGGTTTTGCTGGTCGGACGCCGCTCGATGGTCGCGCAGGGTTGCGCGAGCTGGCCGCGATCAGCCGGGAGGACAAGATTGCTGGGTCTTCATCCCTTCACTGATGGCTCGCAGGTGGTCGTCGCGGCGGTCATCCTCGTCGCCACGCTGGCGCTGGTCGTCATCCGCCCGCGCAGACTCGATGTGGCATGGTTCGCGGGCGGCGGCGCGCTGCTGGCGCTGGCGCTGGGCCTGCTCTCGGCGCGCGCGCTGCTGACCATCGGACGCGACACCTGGGACGCCGCCGCGACGCTCGTCGCGCTCTTCATCCTCTCTGAGTCGCTCGACGCCAATGGCTTCTTCGACTGGGCGGCGCTGCGGCTGGCGCGCGCGGCCAACGGCTCCGGCGTGCGGCTCTATGTGCTG
>DATBTW010000387.1:0-18836 GCA_036559055.1 Ktedonobacterales bacterium | reverse complement strand
CGAGCATGCCGATGGATGCCGATGGATGCGCGATGGGCAGTTAATTTCCGCCCGCGCTGGATGAGCCACTCGCGCCGGGTGTGGCCGCCTGGAACTTGGATGGACACTTGGCGAGTAACGTCGTCGCCTGGAACATCCCCTGCGTGTAGTGGCCCTCGACCACCACCTGAGTCCCAGCGCGCACCGTATCGGGCACGATGCCCTGATAGCTGACCACCATCTGCTGCGTCGCCTTTGCGGCGCTGGCGCTATCGGTGATGGCGAACTGCACCGATTTGCCGCCGTTCTCCTGCGCGACGCCAGCGGGCGAGACGAAGCCCGCCACCCGCACCGATTGCCCCGCGCACGACGAGCACGATTGCAGCTCGTGAATGGTCATGTAATATTCCGCGGAGGTTCCGGTGTTGGCGACGACCAGATAGATCACCGCCGCCGCAATCGCCAGCCCGGCGATCACGAAGCCCCAGCGCATCCGTCGCCGCCGGGGGCGCGGAGCCTGCGCGGGCGCTTCGACCACACCCTCACTCAGCATGATGGAACCTCCATCCGTCTCAAACATCTATCGCCACTCGCGATTGGTCAGACGCTAGCGCGCCAGGCCAATCGCGACATCGAATAGCCCATTCAGCGTGGCGCCGAGCAAAAAGACCACCACGCCCAGCGTCAGAATCAGCCGTGGCGCCAGTCGCCACATGCGACCACGCAGCCGCGCCGGACGCCGCGCCTCCTGCGCCTGGAAGATCGCCAGCCCGAACATCGTCAGCGCCAGCGCGATCTTCACCGCCAGCGTCACCACGTAGGCCACGCCCACCGTGGTCGTCGTCAGGCGGTCGAACATCAGGTATACGCCGCTGAGCAGCAGCGTGACGATGCTGATGTTCACCAGCCGCCGGAACTGCGCCGCGATGGCGCCGCTCACCTCCGGCGCGGCCTTGCCCAGCCGCAATGCTGGCGTGATGACCAGCAGATAGACCAGGCTGCCGCCGACCCAGACCCCGCCCGCCAGCGTATGCGCCGTGCGCATCAGGACGCTCAGAATCTGGAATATCATGTCCGTCGCTCGCTCACCCAATCGGGAACTGCTGCGCCCAGGACGAGATCACCGAGACTTCGCCCGTCAGGTAGAGCAGCGCCACCAGAATCAGCGCGACGCCGCTCACCCTGGCGATGATCGTGTTGTAGCGCTTCGACCAGCCAAAGGCCCGCAGGCCGAACGACCCGCCGATGCCGATCACCAGGAACGGGATGGCGAACCCCAGCGAATAGAACGCCAGCAGCAGCCCGCCCTGCCCCAGAGACCCGGTCGCGCCGACCGCCAGCAGGATGGAGGCGAGCACTGGCCCGATGCATGGTGTCCATCCGGCGGCGAAGACGACCCCCAGCGCGGGCGCCGACCACAGCCCCCAGCCGCGCAGTGACGCACCCGAAAGCTGAAAGCGTCCCTCGCGCATCAGGAACTCCGTCACCTGGCGCGGCAACAGCCCCAGAAGGAACGCGCCCATCACCAGCATGATGATCCCCGTGATGGTCTCCATCACCGGGCGATAGGCGGCCACCAGCGTCGCAAAGCCTCCCATCAGGAAGCCCAGCGCGATGAACGTCACCGAGAATCCGGCGACGAAGAGCACGCTGGCGATAGCCGCCGGGCCAAACAGCTTCGCGCGCCAGGTCGCAGCCCCATGAGCGCCGCTCAGGCTGAACTCGCCATCGTCCAGGGTCAGCGAGCTGATGTAGCTGATGTAGCCCGGCGCCAGCGGCGCGACACACGGCGAGAAGAACGACGCCAGGCCGCCCAGCAGCGCGATGAAGACCGCGCCCACGCTCACATGTGTCATTGCGCTCGCCGCTCCCTGGCCACCACGCTACGCTTGCTTGCCATTGACTCGCAGCTTACCCATCCTCGTCCCAGCCCGCGCAGGCGGGCTTTGTGGCCGCAGGCCCTTAGCTGCGGCTTCAGCCGCCCCAGCGCCCGCAACCCTCGACGAGTCTTTCCCTTGCTCACGCTCACTTCATGATCGCCTGAATCGAGCGGTCGAGTGAGCCACTATCGAGCGCGCCGCCGTACTTGTACGTCACCACGCCCGCACGATTGATAAAGACGGTCTCAGGTGGCCCTGTCACGCCGTAGGCGATGGAGATGTCGCCACCGGGATCACCGCCGATCGGATACGCCACGCTGTACTGCCGCGCGAAATCGAGGCTGTTCTGCTCCGTATCCTGATAGACGATGCCCACGAAGACGACCCCCTGCGGCGCCCACTTCTGATAGGCCGCCGCCAGATTCGGCGCCTCCTCCACGCAGGGATCGCACCACGACGCGAAGAAGTTGACCACCACGGGCTTACCCTTCAGCGCAGCCAGGTGGAGCTGCTGCCCCGCCGCGCCGTTGTAGAGCGACGTCGTGAAGTCTGGCGCCGGCTTGCCGTCGATGCTCGACCACGAGGGCGCCTTGCTCACCGCCGCGCCCGCCGCGACCAGCTTCATCGCCAGCACGGCGATCAGCGCCAGCGAGATCACGCCGGAGATCGCCAGCATGATCATTCCACGTCGCTGAGCTTTGGGCATCGTCCGCATGGTTGGGTACACCTGAAGGTTGACAGGGTTGACACGCTGGCCCGCGCGCCGCTGGCGGATTGCTCCCTCACGCGGCGCGCGCTCGCCAGCGGATGTTAGTGTTCGGTCTTCCAGTCCGGATTCTCTGGATGCTTGAGGTCATAGACAGGGCGCCGACTGCGTACCACCGGAATCGTCAAGAAGTTCTCGACGGGCGGCGGCGAGGTGGTCGCCCATTCCAGCGTGAAGGCATCCCACGGATCGCTGGAGGCGGTGCGCTTCTTCGCCATCGTCCAGACGAAGTTGACGAGGAAGACGATCACGCCGAGCGCGATGGTGAAGGCGCCAAGCGTCGAGAGCAGGTTGAGTTGATCCCAGCCCATGTTCGCCGGATAGGTGAACTGGCGGCGCGGCATGCCCAGCAGCCCCAGAATGTGCATCGGGAAGAAGGCCGCGTTCAGGCCGATCATCCACAGCCAGAACTGCACCTGGCCCAGCCGCTCATTCAGCAAGCGCCCCGACATCTTGGGGAACCAGTAGTAGATGCCCGCCATCAGCGCCATCACCGACCCGCCGAAGAGCACATAGTGGATGTGCGAGACGACGAAGTAGGTATCCGTCACCTGGTAGTCGAACGGCACCACGGCCAGCGCCGCGCCATTCAGGCCACCGATCAGGAACATCGCGACGAATCCCAGGGCGAAGAGCATGGATGCGGTAAAGCGTATCTTGCCGCCGTAGACTGTCGCTACCCAGTTGAAGATTTTCACCGCCGTCGGGATGGCGATCAGTGTCGTGCTGGAGGCGAAGAACGCCTGCGCCAGCGGCGGCAGCCCCACCGCGAACATGTGGTGCGCCCAGACGGTGAAGCTGAGGAAGCCAATTGCCACGCCCGACCACGCCACGAAGGTGTAGCCGAAGATCGGCTTGCCGGAGAAGACCGGCAGCACCTCCGAGATGATGCCGAACGCTGGCAGGATCAGGATGTATACCTCTGGATGGCCAAACGACCAGAAGAGATGCTGCCACAGCAGCGGATCGCCGCCCGCGCTGGCCTGGAAGAAGTGCGTCCCCAGATGGCGGTCGAAGAGCAGCAGGAAGCTGGCGACCGTCAGGCTCGGCATGGCGAAGATCAGCAGGAACGACATCACCATGATCATCCAGGTGAAGAGCGGCATGCGGTTGATGGTCATGCCGGGGGCGCGCATGCGCAGGATGGTCACGACGAAGTTGATGGCGCCCGTCACCGAGGCGATGCCCAGAATCGACAGGCCAACAATCCAGAAGTCGGGATTGGAGCCGGGCGAGAAGCAGCCCTGGCCGCCAGCCGCCGCCGCCGATGCCGCCGCCTGGGCCGCCTGCTGCGCCGAACCCGCCGCCTGTGTCAGGCAGGTTGGTGTGGCCTCCGTCAGTGGCGCGTAGCTGAACCAGCCCGCGTTCGGCGCGGAGTTGAAGAGGAAGCTGGCGCTCAGCACGATGCCGCCGATGAGGAAGAGCCAGTAGCCCAGCGCGTTGATGCGCGGGAACGCCATGTCGCGCGCGCCGACCATCAGCGGCACGAGATAGTTTCCGAAGCCCGTCCAGATCGGCATGATGAACAGGAAGATCATGATGGTGGCGTGCATCGTGAACACCTGGTCATACGCCTCAGGCGACAGGAAGGTGTTGTTCGGCACGGCCAACTGCGTGCGAATCAGCAGCGCGAGCACGCCGCCGAAGAGGAAGAAGAAGAACGCCGTGTAGATGTACATGACGCCGATCTTCTTGTGATCAGTCGTCGTGACCCACGACCCGATCGCGGATTGGGTCCAGGACCGTCGCGCAGAGCGACTGCGTGTCGCGACACTCCCTACAGCCATGTGAGAGTCCTCTCAGTTCCAGTCCGTGTGATGCGAGATGCGCTGCGCGTCTGCGCGCCGGGCGTCTCGCCGTCGTGTCGTGACGACGCTACTTCAAGCTCTCCAGATAGGCCACCAGCTCGTTGATCTGGTCGTCGGTGAGCGAGCCGCCAGCAGCCTGACCAAAGGCTGGCATGTCCACGCCACTCTTGATCGCCTGCGGATCACGTATCCACGCGTCCAGGTTGGCGGGCTTGTTATCGACCACCCCACCTGCGATCCACTGGCGGCTACCGAAGTGGGTCAGGTTCGGGCCGATCAGCTTCGAGGGGTCAGCCGTGGTGACGCCGTTGATGGCGTGGCAGCCGATGCAGGGGCTGCTGGCAAAGTATTTCGCGCCCGCCTGCGCCAGCGTATCGGTCGGCTGCGCCGCCGTCTGCTGCTGCTGCGAGACCCAGGTCTGATAATCCGCTGGCGAGACGGCATGCACCAGGAAGTCCATGTGCGCGTGCTGCGTGCCGCAGAACTCGGCGCATGCGCCGCGATACCAGCCCACGTTGTCCGCCTGCAGCCACATCGCGTTGTCATGGCCAGGGATCACGTCGGTCTTGCCGCCCAACTGTGGCACCCAGAAGCTGTGGATGACGTTGTTGGACTTGAGGTTGATGTGAACGACGGTACCCGTCGGGATCCACATCTCGTCCGCCGTCACCACGCCGTTGTCATACTGGAACTCCCACCACCACTGGTGGCCGATGGCGTTGACCGTGATGGTATTGGGCGATTGCGGCTGCTGAATCTGGAACATCGTTGTGATGGTGGCGATCAGCACCAGCACCAGCACGACCGATGGCGCAATCGTCCAGGCGATCTCGATCTTCGTATTGCCGTGAATCTGCGTCGGTTCGGGCGAATCGGGACGCGCACGGAAGCGGATGATCGAGTAGATCAGCACAGCAATGACGATGATGAACACCGCCGTGGCGATGATGAGGATGATCCAGAACAGGTCAGATTCTTTCAGCGCAATCGGGCCTTGCGGGTCCAGCATGTTGGGCGTGTGGTTGACGTCGCCGATGTTGGTGTTCCCACAACCTGCGAGCAGCAGGGCGAAGAGCAACGGCAGCAACGACGCAGCCCGGCGCCATGTTGGCTTCAATCGCATACGATGAATCCTCGGCCTTCCCAGTGTTTGATAACCGGTTGACGCTCGAAGCGCGTAGTGCCCTGGCTGGCCAACGGGCCAACCAGCGCCACACGCGCCGACAGCGCCCGCACGCGGGCGCTTCGAAGACGCATTCGGCGCAGTGTTTCACGCATTCCTGCTAAATGCAACGAGCGAGGCCCGTTTCTGGCCGCAATCGCGTAACCACGCGCGGCAGATTCTGGCCTCTGGCCCGCCGCGTCTAGCGCAGCAGCACGTGATCGAGCGCCATGACGGCGAACATCAGCGCCAGGTAGTAATTCGAGAACCAGAACATCGTCCGCGCCGCTTTGAGCGTGCGCTTCTGCCCCAGCCGGATGGCAAAGACCAGCAGCCCGACGCCCAGCGCCAGCGCGCAGACGAGGTAGAGCATACCCATGCCGCCAGTGACGACCAGTAGCAGGCTCGCCGCGACCAGGATGACGGTGTAGGCGATGATCTGCTGGTAGGTGGCGGCTTCCCCTTTGACGACTGGCAGCATCGGCACGCCCGCTCGCGCATAGTCTTTCTTCAGCACGATGGAGAGCGCCCAGAAGTGCGGCGGAGTCCAGAGGAAGATCACCGCGAACATCAGCAGCGGCGTCCAGAGCGTCGCGTTCCAGTGCAGCGGCGACACCGCCGCCCAGCCGATCAGCGCGGGGACGGCGCCCGCCGCGCCGCCGATCACGATGTTCTGGGTGGTGGTGCGCTTCAGCCACATCGTGTAGACGCAGACGTAAAACAGGATCGCGATCAGGGCCAGCGCGGCGCTTGCCAGATTGACGAAGGCGCCGAAGATCGCGACCGAGAGCGCGCCGATGACCACGCCGAAGATGAGCGCCGGGATGGGCGCCACCTTTCCGGCGGGGATGGTGCGCAGCTTCGTGCGACTCATCAGCTCGTCGATGTCGCGATCCCAGTAGCAGTTGATGGCGTTGGCGCTGCCAGCGGCGAACAGCCCGCCCAGCATGGTCGCCAGCGTGACTCCCAGCGGAGGCAGGCCATTGAGCGCGACCACCATCGACGCCAGCGTCACCCCCAGCAGCAGCACGGTGACGTGCGGCTTCATGAGGTTGAGGTACGCGGAGAACGTCGAACCCACGCCGCGCGGTGTTTGCGCCTCGACAGGGACCACCTTCTGCATAGCGTGTCGTTATCCTTCGGCTTGTGTGCGGTGAGTGAAATTGCGCCACATACAGTCTATTCTACGGCTCTGACCTGAACGCGGCGCTTGCAGCCAGCGTGAGACGCCTGACAATCGCCTGAACGTCTGATGGGGATGGTAGCGATGGCTCAGGCGTTGTCACATGGCTTGCAACCTCACTATACTATCATAAGACGCCGCTTCTGGAACAACCTATTCAGGCGTCAGTCAGGTCAGCAGTCGTGTCAGACACCCTCAGACCACGTGGCGCGCCCCGCGCTGCGCCCACAACCCTATCCGCATCTCCCGCGCGCAGCCATGCCGAGCGCGGCGCTCTGCGCACGTCGTCGCGCTCAAGCGAGCTAGCCCAGATGGCCCAAGTGGCCCAGATGGGTCGCGCGCAGCTCGATGCCCGCCTGGACGCCATCATCCGCGCGGTGACGCTCTTCGCCGCGCAGGTCGAGCAGAACGCCGCCGCGCGCGAGGTGGCGCGTGATGTGCGCGCCGACGCCGAGCGCGCCCGCCGCGTCGCCGAGACGCTGGAGCGGCTGATCGCGCTGGAGCGCTCGCCACTGCGCCTGGCGACCGTGGAGGTCTCTGATCTGCTAATGGCGACGCTCTCGCGCTGGAAGACGCACACCCCGCAGCAGACCTTCGAACTGGCGCTGCCGGGCCATGAGCCAACCCTGCTGGGCGATACCGCGCTGATCGAGCAGGCCATCGAGGGGGTGATCGCGTGGGCCGCCGCGCACAGCGGGCCGGGCGACATCCGCGTCAGCCTGCGTCCGGCGCATCCAGAGCCGCGTGTGGATGGCCAGGAGGCGGAGAGCGATGGCCACATCACCATCTCCGTGCGCTGCCCACTGACCTCCGCCGATGACGCGCAGACCACGCGCCTGCTCGAGAGCTTCAGCCAGCCGCAGCCCGGCGATGCCTGTGCGCTGGAACTGACACTGGCCCGCGCCATCGCCGAGCGCCATGGCGGGCGCGTGTGGGCCGACGCCGCCCCCGGCGAAGCGGCGCTGCTGGCATTGGAGCTGCCCAACGCGCCCGATCCGGCGCAGCAACTCGCGACGCTGGCAGGGGCTGGCGAGGATGAGCGCGAGGATGTGGCGGCGCTGGGCGCTGCGCCTGCGCTGGCGCGTGCGCGCCACAGCGTCGTGGTGGCGCACGGCGACGCGCGCATGGCACGCTATCTGCGCGCCAATCTGGAGGCGGCGGGCTACACAGCAAAGACGGCGGCCAGCCTGGGCGCGGCGCTTAAGCTGATCGAGCTGGAGGAGCCTGACCTGGCGCTGGTCGATCTGGCGCTGCCCGACGAGCAGGGGCGCGATCCGCTGGCGCGCACGCTGGCGCGCACCACCGCGCCCATCGTCGCGCTGGGTGGCGCCGATCCGGCGGCCTGCGTGGAGGCGCTCGACGCAGGCGCGGCGGACTTCATCGCGCAGCCGCTCAGCGTGGAGGAGGCGCTGGCGCGTGTGCGACGGGCGCTGCGGCCATCACGTGGGCAGACGAGCGAGCCACGCCAGCGCATCTTCACCTGTGGCGATCTGGTGATCGACGACACCCAGCGGCTCGTGACCATTGGCGGCGCGCCCACGCAACTGAGCAAGACCGAGTATCGGCTGCTGCGCACGCTGGCGCAAAATCTCGGCAAGACGCTCTCGCACGAGGCGCTGCTGGCGCAGGTCTGGGGGCCGGCCTATAGCAAAGAGATCGAATTTGTCTGGGTCTACATCCGCCGATTACGGCGCAAGATCGAGCCGGATCCCGCCCGCCCGCGCTACATCCTGACGGCGCCGGGGGTGGGCTATCGATTGGCGCAGCCTGCCACCGAGTGAGCGGGATGAGAGCGCAACGCGAGCCTGCTGTGACGCCCAATGTCAGGCGAAGACCTGATGGGCGCATCAGGCGCTTTCCCGATTGTGAGAAAGTCTGCCACTCTGGTATACTCCTTGGCGGCATTCTCGCTCCATCGCGCGCCGTGCGCTCCATCGTGGAGAGGCGGCGGGTGGCGCGTGTTCTCGACATTCAGAACCATGCCAGTTGTTGCGCGGCCCGTTTGATTGAGATGAGATGTGAACGGCCTCTGCGCGCGCTGAAAGGAACACAATTACGATGAAGAAGGTGTTGTTCGCAATCGTGCCATTGGCGCTCATGCTGACGCTGGCGCTTGGCGCTTGTGGCAAGCCCGCCGCTGGCGGTGGCCCAGGCACAGGCACAGGTAGCACGGGCAATGGCGGCGGCTGCACAACCTCGCAGACGATCACGCTGACGGTGGATAATTTCGCTAGCAGCTGCTATACCGTCTCGGCCAACCAGCCTGTCACGTTCGATGATCCATCGTCCACGGGCGGCGTCCACATCATCTGCACGGGCGCGCAAGCCAAGTGCGCTGCCGAGCCGGGCGCGCCGTCTGACCTGAGCGCTCCGGGCTTCCAGATCCAGCCAGGGCAGACGAAACAGATAACGTTCACCACGGCTGGCACGTATCACATCGCCTGTACGGTGCATCCGGCGATGGATATGACGCTGACGGTCAAGTAGCGCCGTGCGCTAATCTGACCTTACGCAAGACCAGGGCAAACAGGCTCCCACGCTGCGGTGTGGTGAGTCTGTTTGGCGTTTTCTGGTGGTTTGACGCTGCCACGCGCGGCGCGGCATACTGGAATGTCGGCGTGGCGTGGAACCTCACCCCCAGCCCCTCTCCCGCGAGGAGAGGGGAGCCGCTAGCGAGCATGGCGGCGGATGGTGAGACGCCTGGTTGATGAAACACCTGCAAATCGAGAGAATGCCTGGCCTGGGTCCTCCCTCTCCCCGTGGGAGAGGGAGACAGAGGGTGAGGTTCTCGCACCGCGCGACGCGCCTGGCCTACGGAGACCCATGCTGCCATGAATGACGCCACCACGCCCATTGCTCTCGATGCGCTCGACCAGCGCTACGATGTCATCGTTGTGGGCGCCGGGCATGCGGGCTGCGAGGCGGCGCTGGCGACGGCGCGCATGGGCCAGCGAACGCTGCTGCTGACGATGAATCTGGATTCTGTCGCGCTGATGCCGTGCAATCCCAGCGTCGGCGGGCCAGCCAAGGGGCATCTGGTACGCGAGATCGATGCGCTGGGCGGCGAGATGGGTCGCAATACCGACCGCACCTTCATCCAGATGCGGCTGCTCAATACAGGCAAGGGGCCAGCCGTGCAGGCGCTGCGGGCGCAGTGCGACAAGCAAGCCTATCGCCTCAGCATGAAGTATGCGCTGGAGGGCCAGCCCGGGCTGGAGCTGCGTCAGGGCGCTGTCACCGACCTGATCACTGCGCGCGATGAGGCAGGCCGTCAGCGCATCGGTGGCGTCATCACCGCGACCGCGCGCTACACCGCCGCAGCGGTCATCCTGACGACCGGCACCTTCATCAATGGTCGGCTGGTCGTCGGCGCGCGCACGCAGCCAGGTGGGCGCACGGGCGAGGGGCCAGCGCTGGGCATCTCCGATGCGCTGACGCGGCTGGGGCTGCGGCTACAGCGCTTCAAGACCGGCACGCCGCCGCGCATCGACGCCCGCAGCATCGACTTCAGCCAGACGATGCCGCAGCCGGGCAGCGCCACGCCGCTCTACTTCTCGCACGCCTTCGCACACGATCCAGAGGCGCGGGCGGAGCTGGGGCTGCCATCCGGGCGCCCCAACCCGCTCTACCCCATCCCTGCCGAGGCGCAGACGACGTGGCGTGCTCAGTTGCCCTGCTACCTCGTCCACACCACCGAACGCACCCACGCGGTCATCCGCGCCAATCTGGATCGCTCGCCGCTCTACAATGGCGTCATCGAGGGGACTGGCCCGCGCTACTGCCCCTCCATCGAAGACAAGGTGGTGCGGTTCGCGGAGAAGGAGCGGCATCAGGTCTTTCTGGAGCCGGAGGGCTGGCGCACCAGCGAGGTCTATGTGCAGGGCATGAATACCAGCCTGCCCGAAGATGTGCAGCTAGCGATGCTGCGCAGCATTCCCGGACTGGAGCACGCCGAAGTGATGCGCTGGGGCTACGCCGTCGAATACGATTGCGCGCCGCCCGATCAGGTCGGCCTCAGCCTGGAGACGAAGGCGGTCGCGGGCCTCTTTCTGGCGGGGCAGATCAATGGCACGTCCGGTTACGAAGAGGCGGCGGCGCAGGGCATCATGGCGGGCATCAATGCGGCGCTCACGGCGCGCGGCGAGGAGCCATTCATCCTGCGGCGCGACGAGGCGTACATCGGCGTGTTGATCGACGATCTGGTGACGCAGCCGCCGAGCGAGCCGTATCGCCTGCATACCTCGCGCGCCGAGCGCCGCCTGCTGCTGCGCCACGACAACGCCGACCTGCGCCTCTCGCAGCACGCCTGGCGCCTGGGGCTGATCGACGCCGAACGCCACGCGGCGGTCGAGCGGCGGCGCGAGCTGATCGCCGAGGCGCTGCGCCAGCTCGACGCGACCAGCGTCACGCCGACCCGCGCCACGCTGGAGCGCGCGACCGCACTCGGCCTGGACGCCATCACCCAGCCGATGACGGCCAGCCAGCTCTTGTGCCGCCCCGCCGTGCGCTACTGGCAGGTCGCCAGCGTCGCCACTGCGCCCGCCAGCGAGCCAGCCCTGCCCACGCTGGATGATGACACGGCGACCGAGGTGGAGCTGCGCGTCAAATACGCGGGCTACGTGCGCAAAGAGGAGGCCAGCGCCCGTCGCTCGCTGCGCATGGAGGAGAGCAGCATCCCAGAGGACATCGCCTATGCCGAGCTGCGCGGGCTGCGAGTCGAGGCGCGGCAGCACCTCCAGCGGGTGCGGCCGCGCACAGTGGGTCAGGCGTCACGCATCCCCGGCGTCTCGCCCGCTGACATCGCGCTCCTGCTCATCCATATCGAGCGGATGCGCCGCGCTCGGCTGCACGCCTGAGCGATGTTCCACGGCGGGCGCGTCGAGCAGCCGCCGCAGTTCATCCACCGTCATCAGGCGCCCCGGCGTGACGAGATCAGTTGGGTGCAGCATGAAGTCCATCGCCATCCACAGCGACTTGGAATGCCAGTAGAACAGCACCGGCGCCAGGATCGCCAGCCCCAGCCCCAGGATGATCGTCAGGACGACCGGGGCCTGCAAGATCAGCATCGGAAAGATCAGCGCGAAGATTAGAATCTCCGTCACGACGAGGTTGACGGCCATCGCGCCCGTCCAGTAGCCTTCCTCGCGCTCGAAGACCCAGCCACACGCGCCACACGCCTCATACATCTGATATCCGCGTCGATAGAGTTTACCGACGCCGCAGCGCGGGCAGCGCAGCAGCAGCCCACGCATCAATAGCGTGCCAAACATCGTCTCACGTCCATCTCCTCAGCGCGGGCGCATCCATACTTCAGTCCGCGCTCGCCGAACGATTCCCTCACTCCTAATTGTACCGCACGGAGCCGCTTGCTTATGGCTGTGCGCGGCCATTGCCTTCATCGGCGCTTCCCTCTGCCAGCCAGAGGTCATCCGAGAGCGATGGTGGGGCGTCGCCTGGCGCGGTCGCCCAGGAGGACTGCGCGGATGCGCTCAAGGTGAAGGAGATGGCGCTGGCCTGCTCCAGCGTGGACAGCGGGAGCCAGAGCTGGCTGGTCGGCGCGCCATCAATCGTCATGGCCTGCACGTAGGGCGCGTTGGGCGCGGCGGCGGGCGCGACGATGCGCGTGACATGCGAGCCGATGGTGAGTGTGGCCTGCGGAAAGAGCGGGCTGCCGAGCGTGAACCCTGGCTGGCCGGGCAGCAGCGGATACATCCCCAGCGCGGCCCAGACGTACCAGGACGACATCGCGCCCAGATCGTCATTGCCCGCCAGCCCATCGGGCGTATCCCGGTAGAGTTGCGTCTCGATGCGGCGCACTGTCGCCTGCGCGCTGGTGGGCGCGCCGACGAAGTCATACATCCACGGGGAGCCAAACGATGGCTCGTTGCCCATGAACGCATAGGACGCAGTTGGCCCGGCGTTGAGCTGGCTGAAGAATGCATCGAGGCGTTGCCGCGTGGCCTGCGCCCCGCCCAGCAGTTGTGTCAGGCCCGCGCCATCGAAGGGCGTCATCCAGCGGTACTGCGCCGCATCGCCTTCGACATAGATGTCGGAGTCGGTGGGATCGAATGCCGCGAACTGGCCGTCCCCGTCGCGCGGTTGCGGCAGACCAGACGTGGCATTGTAGGTCGTGCGCCAGTCGGAGGCGCGCGCCGTGAATTGCTGAACCAGCGCGGGCTGATCGAGTTCGCGGGCCAGGCAGGCGATGGCGAAATCGTCGCTGTAATACTCCAGCGAGGTCGAGACGGGAACCCATGCGCCACTATGCGGCGGGATGTAGTGGAGGCTCAGATACGCGGGCAGGCCGGGGCGCTCGACCGAGTCGCCTGCCCCAATGCCGGGCTGGGTCGCGCCCGCGACCGCCAGGCGCAGCGCGGCGGCGGCATCGAAGCCATCAGCGCCGAAGTCTTCGCCTTCCGCCAGAATCGCCGCTGGCGAATCGCCGATCATGATGCCCGTTTCGCTGTTCGCCAGCGGCCAGCGCGGTAGCGCCCCCGCCTGCTCGCCGTCTTCGACCAGCGACTGCATCATGTCGCTGGTCTGCTGCGGCGCGACCAGCGCCAGCAGCGGAATCTCGCTGCGGTAGATGTCCCAGCCCGAAAAGTTAGCGTACTGGACGAATCCCGTTGCGGTATGGGTCTTGTCGTCGAAGCCGAGATACTGGCCGTTGGCGTCGCTAAAGACGTTGGGCGAGAGCAGCGCGTGATAGAGCGCGGTGTAGAAGATGCGCTCATTGGTCGCCGAGCCGCCTGTCACCTGGATGCGGTTGAGCAGCGTGTTCCAGGTCGCATGGGCGGCGGCGCGCGTCTGGTCGAAGTTCCAGCCGGGATTCTCAGCCGCCAGGTTAGCCCGCGCATTCGCCACGCTGACAAACGAGACGCCAATCTTCAGCAGGATGGTCTGGCTGGCCGATGGCGCGAACCGCAGGTAGACGCCGCTGCCGCCGCCCGACGCCGAGCGCGCGCCCGGCTGCGCGCCGCCTTGCCACGCGCCGAAGCTGGCGGCGGGCGCGCTGACCTGCGCATCGAAATAGACAGTATAGGTGGTATGCAGATAGGAACAGAATGGGCCGCTCGACACGGAACCTGTCACCTCAGTCGGGTTGACGATCTGGGTCTGCGCTGCCTGCGCTCCACGCAGATCGTTTCCTGTCTCCAGCGCCAGTGTCGCCGCCGCGCCCGCGGGGAATCGCACACGCGCGAATCCGGTGCGCATCGTAGCGGTCAGTTCCACGGTGGCGCCATTGCCCAGCCGCACGCGGTAATAGCCCGGCTCAGCCGCCTCGCTGGCGTGCGAGAAGCTGGCGCTGGCGAAGGCGTCGGCGGGCGCGCCGGTGGTGGGCATGAATGGGATGTCGCCGAAGATGCGGCAACCCGCGCCGCTCAGGTGCGTCAGGCTGAATCCGCGAATGAGCGTATCGCTAAAGCCATAGCCACCTGCGCGGGCCGGGCCACCTGCCGTATCGGGGCTGAACTGCGTCATGCCAAAGGGCAGCGTAGCGCCAGGAAAGGTATCGCCTCCGGCGGCGCCGATGCCCCAGCTCTGGCCGCCAATGCCCGTCCCGACGAAGGGATCGACGTAGCGGGTGAGATCGAGATGCGAGGCAGGCGCCGAGGTTGTCGTGGGCAGCGCGCTCGTGGAGGCGCCGCCCAGACGCGATGCGGTCTGCTGGGGCGCGGCGAGCGCCGCTCCCCGCCAATGGCTCACGCCCGCGAGCATCTCCATCAGCAAGATGGTCATGAGGAAGAATCCACCGGCCTGCGTCAGACGTGAGCGTAGCAGCCGCAGGTCTGCTCGGCGGCCGAGGCGCCGTATGCCATGTAGTTGATTGGGTGGCGACTCTTGCCGCCGCTCGACCTCGACGGCCGCTGATCCATGCGGCTGGGGAGTCTGCTCCACGCTGGCCCCTTTCACCATCGTTCAATGCGCAGCGCGCAGCGCATGTCGCCGTGGGAGGTGTTCTTGTGGAAGAACGGATGAGTCAGGCGCGAGTATCTGCGATAGACCGGAGGGGGCGGGCGGCTGGCGGGGCGGGCTGGCGGTTGAAACCGCGCCTGGGAGGTCCTTGCAGGGCCGCGAAGTCCGCCTGCGCGGACTCAGGAATGGAGACGGTTCCCAGCCTGCGGAGGCAGGCTTTGCGGCTGAAAGCCCTTAGCGGCGGGTTTACCCGCCCGTTGCTCCCACGTCGCCAACGCCGCTGTACTGATGAGCGCTTGACACTGCGCGGCCCGCGATTCTATGCTGCCCATACACCACAGCGTGCGTCTGCGTCACTTTCCCCGCCACGCAGCCGCGCGGCTTCTCGCGGTTTCTCTCAGTCCATCAGCGGAGATGGGCGCCACTAGCGACCTGTTGGAGAAATTGGGTATGGGTAGACTCAGCGGACGAGTCGCGCTCGTGACGGGAGCAGGACGCGGCATCGGCGCCGCCACCGCCAAACGGCTCGCCGAAGATGGCGCGCGTGTGACCCTCGCCGATCTGGATGTCGAGGGCTGCGAGCGTGTTGCGGCGGAGATCAAGACGCTTGGCTCCGAGGCGGTGGCCGTGCGCTGCGATGTGTCGAGCGAGGCCGACGCACAGCAGGCGGTAGACGCCGCCATCAAGGCTTTTGGGCAGCTCGATATCCTCGTCAATAATGCCGGTATCCTGCGCGATAACCTGCTCTTCAAGATGTCTGAAGATGACTGGGATAAGGTGCTGGATGTCCACCTGAAAGGCGCCTTCCTCTGCTCGCGCGCTGCCCAGAAGCCGATGGTAGAGCGCAAATACGGGCGCATCGTCAATCTCTCCTCGACCTCGGCGCTGGGCAATCGCGGCCAGGTGAATTACAGCGCGGCCAAGGCTGGCATGCAGGGGCTGACCCGCACGCTGGCCATCGAGCTGGGGCCATTTGGCATCACCGCCAACGCCGTCGCGCCGGGCTTCATCGATACCGATATGACGCGGGCTACGGCGCAGCGCATGGGTATCACCCCGGAGCAGTTTCAGCAGAGCATGACGCCGCACATCCCGTTGCGGCGGGTGGGCCAGCCTAGCGAGGTTGCCAGCGTCGTCGCCTTCCTGGTCTCCGACGACGCGAGCTATGTCAGTGGCCAGGTCATCTATATCGCCGGTGGTCCGGCGGGCATCTTGATGTAAACGTCGCGCGGTGAGCGCGACCATGCGGCGCGTGCGGCGCTCTAGCCGAGGCGTGCCTGGCTCGTCCAGTGTTCCCCGATGGTCAGGAGGCGTTGCATGAATGTAGGCGATCTGCTGACGGAGGCCGCGGCCCAGTATCCCGACAAGACGGCCATCATCTTCCGCGACCAGACAACCTCGTACGCGGAGTTCGACCGGCGCGCCAACCAGGTCGCCAACGCGCTGATGGCGCTGGGCGTGCAGAAGGGCGACCGCGTGGGGCTGCTGCTGCACAACATCCCCCTCTTCATGGAAGCCTACTATGGCATCCTGAGGGCGGGCGCGGTCGTCGTGCCGATGAACGTGCTCTACAAAGCGGGCGAGGTTGGCTACATCATGCAGGATAGCGGCGCCAAGGCGCTGCTGACCTTCGCGCCGTTCGCCCCGGTGGCGCTGGCGGCGGCGGCTGAGGCGCCCGATCTGCGGCATGTCATCGTCGCGGCGCCCGCCGAGGTTCCCGGCGCCATCTCCTGGGCGCAGACCATCGGCGCTGCACCCGAGACGCCGCCCAACGTGGATGTCGGCGAGAACGATCTGGCGGTGCTGTGCTACACCTCTGGCACGACCGGCAAGCCCAAAGGCGCCATGCTGACGCACGGCAACCTGCTCGCCAACATCCGACAGAATAGCGAGATCGCGCAACTCAAGATCAACACCGACGACATCGTCTGGCTGGCGCTGCCGCTCTTCCACATCTACGGCATGAACGTCGGCATGAACAACACCATCCGCTACGGCGGCGCGATGCTGCTGGTCGAGCGCTTCGAGCCAGTCGCCACGCTGGAGGGCATCCAGAAGAACCGGGTGACGGTGATTTTCGGCGCGCCGCCCATGTTCATCGCCTGGGCGCATGTCCCGAACATCCGCGAGTACGACCTGAGTAGCGTGCGCTTTATTTCGACCGGCGCCGCCGCGATGCCAGTGGCCGTCATGACGCTCTTCCAGGAACTGACGGGCGCGCCGCTCTCGGAGGGCTACGGCCTCTCGGAGGCGGCGCCTGTGCTGACGACCAACGCCGCTGGTCCACTCACCAAGCCTGGCACGGTTGGCCCGGCCATCCCTGGCGTCGAGATCAAGATCGTAGACGAGAACGGCAATGAGCTGCCCCACGGCCAGATGGGCGAGCTGATCGCACGCGGCGCGAACATCATGCCAGGCTACTGGAATCTGCCGCAAGCGACGTCTGAGACGCTGCGCGATGGCTGGCTCTACACTGGCGACCTCGCCACCGAGGACGACGACGGCTACTTCACCATCGTAGATCGCAAGAAGGATATGATTCTCGTATCGGGGTATAACGTCTACCCACGCGAGGTGGAGGAGACGCTGTATCGCCACCCGGCGGTGGCGGATGCGGCGGTAGTGGCGTATCCTGACCCGTATCAGGGTGAATCGGTGATGGCCTTCGTCGTGCGCAAAGACGGGCAGGATGTCAGCGCGCAGGATCTGATCGACTACTGCCGCAGCCAGATTGCCGTCTTCAAATGTCCGCGCCGCATCGAGTTCGTCGAGGAGCTGCCAAAGAACAACACGGGCAAGGTGCTGCGCCGCGAACTGCGCGAGAAGGCACAGGCCCTCCAGACGACCTGAGTCAGCAGCCAGCCTTTCCACCCGCCAGAGAGAGGAGCGACCGCCATGATTAGCGCGCTGGTATTGATGAACGTCGAGCGTGATGCCATCAACGACACCGCGCAGGCGCTGCTGGGCATCTCTGGCGTGGCGGAGGTCTATTCCGTGACGGGTGAATGGGACCTCGTGGCGGTGCTGCGTCTGCCCGCCTACGAGGATCTGGCCACCGTCGTCACCGACAAGATGGTCGCCGTCAAGGGCATCCGCCGCACGCAGACGATGATGGCCTTCAAAGCCTATTCGCGCGAGGACCTGGAGCAGGCATGGGATTTGGGGGTGCAGTAGCGCGGGAAGGGTGGCTCTCGGCCTTGAAAGGCGGGCGCGCCACGGCGGCTTGAAAGCCGCTGACGGACGCCCGCCTGCGGCGGCGCAAGAAGGGGCATTTATGCCCCCGTCGTGCCGTATGTCGGCCATTGATGGCCGCGACTCCCCACCTCAGCCCTTCGCGCGCTCTGCTTCGATGCGCTCGGCCAGCGTGACGTCTTTCTGGGTGACACCGCCTTCGTCGTGGGTGGAGAGCGTCATCGTAACGCGGCTGTAGTTGATGGTGATGTCGGGATGGTGGCCCAGTTCCTCGGCCACCAGCGCCACGCGATCCACGAAGCGGATGCCATCAGGGAACGTCTTGAAGCTGAATGTCTTGGTCAGCGTGTCGCCTGCGCGCGACCAGCCAGAGAGACGCCCCAGCGCCTCCGCAATCTGCTCATCCGAGAGCTTCGCCATGTGGCCTCCTCGCTTTCCTGACCATTAGATCGGTGGATCCCAGCGGGACTGGTCGCGCTTGCGGGGCGCGCGGCGCGGATTGCCCTTGCCACGCCGCGCCCGCTCGTGGTCGCGGTCATCGTCGTCGCCTGCCAGGATGCGCCTGACCGCCTGCTGATGAGTGAAGCGCTTGTGGAGCAGGCGCGGCCCTTGCTCCATGCGCCGACGCAGGTCGTCCACGCGGGCCGGTGTCGCGCCACGCTGGCTGGCCGTCTCGCGCACCTCCAGATCGTCGCTGATGACCGAGACCTCGCAGCCCGCCGCGCACGCGGCGCCTGACAGCCGCGCAATCACAGCGTCGGCGGATTCGCCCGCGCGGGAGAAGACGACTGAGCCGCGCGACAGGCCCGGCCAGCGCTGCGCGCTCTCCGCCGCGCGGTCGCCATCGAAGACGACCACCACACGCCAGGGCGTGTGGCGATAGCGCGCCGCCAGCCGCGCCAGCAACGCATCGCGTCCGGCGGGCAGCCCGCCAGCGCGCTCGACGTGG
>DATBTW010000386.1:0-3795 GCA_036559055.1 Ktedonobacterales bacterium | reverse complement strand
GGACGCGGAGGTCGACGCTGATGCGGTGGCGGCGCCGACAGGCCGAGGCCGCGCGTTCAACGTCAGCGTGACGGCGTTGGGCGCGGCCACCGCTCCGGCGGCGCTTGGCGCGCTCGCACGCGAGATGCGCGGCTACGGCGCGCTGGCGCTGCCCGATGCGTCGCGCTCGAAGGCCCCACTGGCGCGGGCCAGCCGCCCGCAGGGCGATGACGACATCGTGCGCATGGCGCGCAACCTGATCTATCCGGCGACACGGCCCGCCAACCCGGCGGACGCTGTCGCGTACACCATGCAAGAGGCTGCGGCGATGCTGCCCTTGCAATTCATGCTGCTGGAGTAGGTGTGGCGCGGCCACGGTCAGCGGCGGCACATGGCGGCACATGGCGGAGCATGGTCAGCCAGTCCAGGTCTAGTACGACAGGGATGATGAGATCGCCCATGCGCGGCGCGGTTTGCCACGCACGGGCGGAGGGTGAGCGGCCCCTCGCACGATGATTGATCGTCGGTAGCCGCCTTTCGCGCGTACACTGAGTCCGGCGATTGGCGCTCATCTGGCCAACCGAGCGTCTCTCTACAGTCCGACGATCATCAGCGGCGCGCGCCAGCACAGAGGCGACAAGCAATGACACAGAGCATAGCCATCCAGTTCCAGGGCGAGCGTGACGGCGCGGATGGGAGCGACGCCGAGAGCGACGCGCTCAGGCGTCATCACGCCTACTTTGCTTTCCGGCTCGTGGCGCAGGCGTCCATGACCTTGCACGAGCGGCTCGAAGCGCAGACCAGGCTGCTGGGCCGCTATCCCATGTTGTGCGGCGCGACGCCCGGCGCCACGATGGCCCTGGAGCTGCGCGTCATCGTCGAGCCAATGCATGCCGCGCACAACAGCGCCGAGCCGCAGATCGACGTCTTGCTGATCAGTCGCTACTCCGCCTGGGCAAGCTCGCGCGCCGACCTCATCCCACAGATTCGCGCCTTCGCTTCCGACCTCAGCGACACCTTGCACGGCAGCATGCCCAATTTCCGCTTTGCCGCAGTGGCGGAGCGGTCGGAGCTGGCGCACGCGCTGCGCCCCTTCGCGCTGGCAGATACCGTCGAGTTCCGGCGACGGCCAGCGCAGTTGTGGGACGCCCCCTTGCCGCTGCCGTTTCAAGGCGCCCCGATGATCGAGGCGCTGGTGGATGAGATGCAGCGGCACGACAGCGCGACGCTGATCTCGATCTGCTTCACCCCTGAAGAGCTGGAAGATGGGCCGCTCTTTCCGGAGCGTTATGAACCATTCTCGATGACTGGCTCGATGCGCAATGGCCAGCAGGAGCGCATGGAAGAACGCGCGCACGGCTCCGACAGCGTAGCCAACGAGACGGAGGCGATTGTCTCGGCCTACACGGAACTGTCGCAGCGCAAGGTCGTTGCCCTGCGCCACGCCGCCCTCCGCATGCGAGCGTTTCGCATGCGCGCCCAGCTTGCGGGCGCGGGCAGGCTCTCTGGCGCGCTCGTCTCGCGCGTGGCCAGCGAGATCGGCGGGCCAGGCGAGGCGACGGCGGGCGGCGCATTCTCGCACCCAGAGCTGCCCATCGCTGGCGGCGCCAACCCTGAGCGCCCGCGCACCGCCCTGCTGAAGGGCGAGGAGCGCAGCCCGTTCGACATCGCCGAGCGCAACCTGTTCTTGTTGCAGCACCAGCCGTGGGGTTCGACCGCGCTGGAGGGCCAGGCCAACGCCTACGCCGATCTGGCCGATCTGCGCGAGGCGGCCAGCATGCTGGCGCTGCCGACCCTGCCCACCTGGCTGCCAGAGCGCGGCTCGGCGCTGCCACTGGCCTACCGCGCGCACGTCGTCGAGCCAGCCATCCGCCTGGGGGTCAACCGCGTCCGCGACCGCGAGCTGCCCGTGCGACTGAGCGTGGAGAGCCGCACCCAGCATCTGTGGCTGCTCGGCAAGACCGGCGTGGGCAAGACGACGCTGATCGAGCAGATGGCGCTGCAAGACATCTACGCGGGCCGTGGTGTGATCGTCATCGACCCGCACGGCGACCTGATTCGCGACCTTGCGGGGCGCATCCCGCAGGAGCGCATCGAGGATGTCATCCTCTTCGATCCGGCGGACACCGAGTATCCGGTGGGGCTAAACCTGCTGGAGTGCGAGACCGATGAGGAGCGCGCCCTGATCGTCAGCTCGTTTATCGACATCCTGAAGCAGATGTATGACCCGCATGATTTGGCCGTCGTAGGCCCCCGCTTTGAGCATGGCGCGCGCAATGTCATGCTGACCGTCATGTATATGCCTGGCGGCACGCTGGTCGAGGTGGTGCGCGCCTTCCAGGACGACAAATTCGTCCGCACCATCCTGAAGTACGTGACCGATCCCATGGTCAAGCGCTACTGGAGCGACCAGATCAGCCGCACCAACGACTATCACCGCTCGGAAGTTTTAGACTGGCTTGTGTCGAAATTTTCCCACTTCACGGTCGATCAGACGATGCGGCGCATTCTGGGGCAGAGCAAGAGCGCCTTCACCTTCCGCCAGGCGATGGACGAAAGCAAGATCGTGCTGATTAGTCTGGGCAAAGGCAAGCTCGGCTCGGCCAACGCCAACTTCATCGGCTACAATCTGCTGCCGATGATCCTGCATGCGGCGCTCTCGCGCGCCAACATCCCGGAGGCGCAGCGCCGCCCGGTGACGTTGGCGATTGACGAATTCCAGAATTATGCCTCGAATGCGCTGGCCAGCATGCTGAGCGAGGCGCGCAAATATAAAATGGCCTTGACGCTGGCCAATCAGCACATCGGCCAACTCAGCCAGGACGTGCGCGACGCGGTGATCGGCAATGCGGGTAGCATCGTGTCGTTCCGCACGGGCGCCGCCGATGGGCGCGCCATCGAGCAGGCGTTGGAGCCGTCGCCGGTGGCCGCGCAGCATCTCATGGACCTGCCGCGCTTCACTGCCTACGCCCGCCTGCTCTCCGATGGGCAGCAGACGCCGGTCTTCACGCTGGAGACGGAGCCGCTCAGCGTCCCCTTCGATGAGCAGCGCTTTGAGGAGGTGCGCGAGTGGTCGCGGGTGATGTATGGCCGCCCGAAAACCGAGGTGGACGCGGAGATCGCCGCCCGCGCGCAGTTCGATGAACCGCAGCCGCAACGCCCTGCGAGTGGATTGGCCAGCCTGCTTAGTAGTAGCCCCTGGAAGGCGTCCAACTCCGCCAGCGACGACGATTAGCAGCAGCGACGATTAGCGCGCGTGGCGAGGATCTCACCCTCTGACCCCTCCCCTACGAGGGGAGGGAGGATCTGCGGCAGGCGGCGTCAGCGATGGCAGGCATTTCATCAAGCAGGCGTCTTGCCATCCACCACCATCTTCGCCTGTGGTTCCCCCTTCCCCTCGCAAGGGGAGGCGGACAGGGGGAGGGGCCCTCAGTGCGCGGCGAACTGTGGCGCCAGAAGAGGTAGATGCGCTCGCGCAGGGGGCGTACTCCAGCGCCAGCAGGGTGTTACCACTAACGAACGCCGCTAGCGCCGCAGCCGCCACTACTGGCAACCCCAAAAAGTTAAGAATCCACCAGGCGTAGTCACCCAGCGAGATAGAGGGTGGTGGTCCGGCGCTCTGCGCCACGATGCTCAGCATCACCAGATACGTGATCATCGTGATGAGGCCCACCAGTACCCCGGCGCCAACGCCAGGCCAGAAGCGCCGCGCGCCGACGACGCTGGCGACAGCGGCCACAACCGCCGAGCCACACACCGCAATCGCCCAAGCGTTTCCACCGTCCGCCAAGAGGAGCGCGAAGGGGCCGATGTCAC
>DATBTW010000385.1:0-4579 GCA_036559055.1 Ktedonobacterales bacterium | reverse complement strand
GGTGGTCGCGCGGCGGCGGGCGGGCGACCCGGCTGGCTCCATTCGCATCGTCGCCGACTCTGATGCGCTGGTGGAGCGCAGCTTCTTCGCGCTGATGGAGCTGGGCGCGCTGCTCTTCGGCATCCGCTCGGAGATGTTCTATTGCGACCGCGCGCTCTTCCTGGCGCTGGGCGGCTTCGATGCGACGATCCAGCTCGCCGAAGACCTGGAGTTCCTCGACCGCGTGAAGGCCAGCCTGCGGCGCGACCGCGTGCAGGGCAAGCGGCGCCAGAGGAACGGCGCCAGGGTCTGCCACATCCGCCGCAGCGTCATCCGCACGTCGCCGCGCCGCCTGCGCTCGCGCCCGCATCACCTCGCCATCGTCACGCTCTTCGCGCGCTGGGCGCTGGCCTTCGCCGGCGTGGGACGCAAGCGCGACTACGCGCTGTGATAGCTGGCCAGGGCGGCGCGCTGTCCCACAGTACGCTACAGCAATAGCTCCTACCACCCTTCTCTTTGCCCTCTCGCTCGCGCTATCATCCTATACTGGCGCGCTGTGCGCCGTGGCGATCCGTGGCGATGGCTGACGATGCGAGGGCAGACAATTCGTGGCGAAGCGAGATGGGAGAGACGGGGCGGCGCGCGGGCTGGCCCCGCGGGTGACGCTGGAGGATGGGCGCAAGGCGCTGCGCGTCGGCGGCGTGATTCAATCGGTGGCTGTGGATGAGCGCTACACCCCCGACGTGTGGGACGCCATGCTGCCGCTGCGCCAGCCCGCCAGCGCGCTGATCCTGGGGCTGGGCGGCGGCTCCATCGCCCAACTGATGACACGCCGCTGGGGCGCGCTGCCCATCGTCGGCGTGGAGCTGGACCCGGCGGTGGTCTGGCTGGCGCGGCGCGAGTTTGGGCTGGACGACCTGCCGCACCTCAGCATCATCACCGCCGACGCCTTCGCCTGGGTCGCGCGCTGCGACCAGCGCTACGACGCCATCTGTGTGGACCTCTACACAGCGGGCAGGATGGCGCATGGCGTGCTCGGCGCGGGCTTCCTGCGCGACCTGCGGCGCCTGCTCACCCCGCACGGTGAGGTCGCCTTTAACCTGTGGCGCTCGCCCTACCTCGCCGATCAGCTCCGCCGCATCGAACGCGAGTACAGCGTCATCGCGCTCGATGAAGCCGACGATAATCTCATCGCCCACGCCGTCCCGCGCCATGGCTAGTCTTGGCTAGTCTTGGCTAGCGAGCAAGGGCGCCGCGTGGCTGGCCTCACGATGCGCCCTGGCCCTCGTAGTGCGCGATGTAACGCCGCTCATCCGACGTCAGTGTCGGCGGCTGACTGCCCTCCGACAGCTTGAACCAGAGCGTGTTTTCGAGCCAGAAGCGATAGATGAATTCCTCGAACGAGCGCGCGCAGACGCGCGTCTGGGCCGCTATTGCCTGTGCACTGGGCGGCTCATCGTCGCCATCCTCGCCATCCAGCGCATAGGGCGAGACCAGCACGCACGAACCGCCATCGGGCGCCAGATAGAGGTACCACGCCAGCACATCCTGCTGATCGTTCAGGAAGCGCAGGGCGTATCCCTGGGGGCTGCCCGGACACGGCGCAATCCGCTGGCCCAGCTCGAAGTAGCAGGCCGTGCAGGAGGGGATGCGATCCTGCAACTCGGATGAGGACATCAGCCGCAGGAAGGCGGCAGGCAGAACCAACCCCAGCCGGTCGGCATCCTCGCGCATGCGCCCCAGCGCGCCACGCTCCTCCGGTGGGTTGCGATAGCTCGCCATCTGCTGATCTAGCTCGTCCGGGAGCGCCCCCAGCCAACTCAGCGAGCCATCGAGCGGCGGCAGCGGCGGCAGGCTGCCGTACGCATAGAAGCAGTACGTGCTATCGCAGGCGCGGTAGCGTCCGAGGTCGGTTCCCCACCAGCCCATCTGGAATGGCGCGAGAGCCTGCGACGCCTGCCCCGGCTGATCCGTCGGCTGATCCATCGCTCTGTTCCTTTCCTCTTCCTCTGCTCCTCTGCTAGCGCCTGCTGGTCGCCTGGTAGCCCGCGTCGTGGAACTGCTGGAGTCGCTTCTCCACACGCGCGTGGATCTCCGCCGCAGGCAGGCCAGTAAGGATGGTGAGCGCCTCATCAACTGTTGTGATGGGCCAGACGCGGAACCAGCCCTCAGTAGCGATGGACGCGGCGACCTCATCACGCAGCATCAGATCGCGCGCGTTGACGGCTGGAATGAGCGTCCCATAGCCACCCTCTGTCTGCTCGCCTTGCGCCCGACGCAGACGGCACAGCTCCCAGAAGCCCTCGATCTTGGTGTTGACACCGCCGATGGGCTGCAGCTCCCCGTGCTGTCCCACCGCGCCTGTCACGGCATGTGAGAAGCGCAGTGGAACTCGCGCCAACGCTGACAGAATCGCGAAGAGCAGCGCCGCCGACGCGCTATCGCCTCCGGTCGTGCCATGTTCCTGCTCGAAGCGCACCCGCGCCATCATCCGAATCGGACGTTCCTGCCCGTAGCGATAGGCCAGATACCCCTCGATGGTCATCGCGCCGCGCACATGGTCGGCGTCGGCTTGCTCGGCCTCGCGCTCGATGTCGAGCAGCCGCTCATCGCGCCCCGGACTCACCGTCGCGCTGATGCGTGTAGGAACCGCGAAATCCCCCTCAGAGGGATGAAACTCATAGATGCCCAGGCCATTGATCTGCCCGATGGCCGATCCGGTGGTGGGCGTGTTGGCCTGGCCAGAGAGGATCGCCTCGCGCACGCGCTGGGCGTTACTGCTCTGAAGCGCGCGGCGGCGCATCACAGCGGCGATGATGTCCTGCCCGCTGGTCGTCGTCGCGCCACGCGCCGTGGCGGCATGCCCCGCCTCCACCGCCAGATCGCGCAGCAGCTGCAGATCGGTGACGAGATAGTTGCGGTTGAGTCCATCGCCGCGCCGAGCGCCTTCTTCGACCAGCCGCGCGATTGCTGAGGGATCAAATGCGGGTAGCCCATAGATGCGCGCCGCGCCATCCGCCAGGGTCGCGTAAGCCGCTTCGCTGCGCGGATTCCAGGTGGCGGCAGGGCGCAGCCAGGTCTCATAGCGGAAAAGCTCTGTGAAGTCACCCGCAGCGCTGGAGAGCGCATTGTAGGCTGAACCGTCGCCAATCAGGGCCACGCGCGTGGTCAGTGGCAGCGGCGGCCAACTCGCCTTGGTCTGGAGTGTGCGACTGGCCAGCGCGACACTCAGCGCCGGCCATGCGCCATCCACGCCCAGCACATCACTGGCGGGCAGGATCAGCACACCTCCATTGGCGCGTATGAGCAGATCGTCGAGCTTATCACGCACCAGCGTCCCTATGACGACTGGCGCATGCGCGAGCGCGCCGCCTACCGCGCCTGAAGACGCGCTGACCAGCCAGGTCGGCATGTCGTCGTAACTGACTGGCAGATCGGCCCCGCTGGTCGCCAGCGCATCGAATGCGGCGCGCAGTTGATCGACGTAGCTACGGGTCTCCGCCAGCGCAGGCGCTTGCAGCGGCGCGAACGCCTGCGCGACCAGCTGACCGCGCGCCGGAGAAGCAGTCGCGCTAGCCGCCGCCCCAGCCGCCGCCTCGCCCGATTGATCGCCAGTGTCGCTGTTCTCGGCGCTCCAGCCTGCCGTAACCTGTCGGAGCGCCCGGTCGATGGCCTTGGTGAAGGCCGAGCCATTTCCACCCGTGACCGTCAGCAACACCGCCTGATCCATCGATGCGGGCTGCGGCACATAGCAGTAATCAGGAGGACTGGGCTGTTGGCTCATGGCGTGCCGCGCCAGTGACGCGGCCAGGCTGTGTCGTCCCTGACCCGCATCGCCGCCGATGTAGAGATGCGCGCCTGGCGCCGCCACGCTCAGCCATGAACTGATGACCTGCGCCGACGCGGTCTGAAAGGTTGGCGTCACCAGAGCCGCCACCCATTGCCGTAGCGCGTCATCCGTGGCGTCTGCGTCAGAGGCCGCCGCGTAGCTCGCGAAGTCGCTGCGGAGCGTGTCGCGCTCGGCGTCACTCAGGCGCTCCCAATCCGCGCGTCGCAGTAGTTCGTCGATGGCGCTGAGCGGTCGCGGGCTGGCGTTGCCTGGCGTTCCCTTACCGCTGGTCGACTCGTCTCGACGTCGTCCCCACATGCCAGTACCTCTCCTCTGAACCATTGAGTTCATCCGTGCGCGCCGCATGAACTCGAGCATCCCCACCTTTGCGCTCCCTGCTGGATTCGGCCAGCAGGATGGTGATAATGGCGCCCCATTGCGGTCGCCTGGCTCATCACTGAGCTTGCCGACTATAGCATGTCGCAGGAGGCGCCACTGTGTCACGCCTCACAGTCCCTCAGCGACTCAGTATTCTTGCTCAACTTCCCTGACGGGAAGGCTATGCCTACGCCGGAGCGCTGCCACCGTTCGCGCGTGATTGCGACACAACTGCGACGATTGCGCGATGGCTCTGCGATGGGCTGGCGCTACTCTAGTGGCAGGCAGTGTTCACCCTCTCGCTAGAGGGCAAGGCCAGGGAGTGAGGTCATCCATCATGTCGCAGCGGCAGCGCACGCGCTTTCTGTGGCTCATGCTGGCGGTGGTCGGCGC
>DATBTW010000384.1:0-3198 GCA_036559055.1 Ktedonobacterales bacterium | reverse complement strand
TGGGCGCGCTGATCGATTCGACGCCGGTGGCCTTCAAGTATGCCGGATCGGGCGAGCTCTTGCAGGTCAACAGTCACGATCTGACGCTGATGACGGCGGGCCTGAACGCCATCACGCTGATCGTGGGTTTTCTGCTCTTCGCGCAGACACGCGCCAGCGCCACCTTCGACCGTCGGCTGGTGCTGTGCGGCTACCGCCAGGCGACGCTGATGCTGGCCAAGTTGACGGCGATGGTAGTGGTAGCGGCGCTGGTGGCGCTGTACGCCGCGCTGGCGCTGCTGATCTTCTGGCGGCCACCGTCGCTGGCGATGATCTGGGTCGGCTTCTTCGGCGCCACGCTGATCTACGGCGCGCTTGGACTGTTTCTAGGCGCGCTGGTCACGAGTGAGGTGGCGGGCTTCTTCCTGGTCATCATGGTGAGCCTGTTTGATAGCTTCTTCCAGAATCCGGTGGACAATCCGCTGGCCAACAAGCCGGAACTGAAATACTTCCCCTCGTATGGTCCGACGCAAATCTACGTCGGCGGCGGTTTCACGCACTCGCTGACGGGCTACGGGCTAGCGAGTACGGCCATCTGGTTCGTGACGCTGGCGCTGCTGGGGCTGTTCTTCTTCTGGCTGCGCACGCGCGCCTGGAACGTCGGACGTCGCCCACACGCCATCGCCGCCGCGCCATCCGCCGCGATTGGCTGAAGGCTGGCGGGTCAGCGTGCGCCGCATGCGCGCGGCAGGTGAGACTACAATATGCAGGAGGGCCGCTCTGGTTCGGCCCTCCTGCGCGCATGTGCGCGAGTCGGGCAGAATCAGGCAGATGGAGGGCCATGATGGCGCGTCCGGACGTCAGTGAAGAGCGGCGTGCGCAGATTTTGGATGCCGCGCTGGAAGTCTTTGCGCGTCAGGGCTTCCACGAGGCGCGCATGGACGACATCGCCCAGGCGTCGGGGCTGAGCAAGGGCGCGCTCTATCTGTATTATAAGAGCAAAGACGCCATTATCGGCGCGCTGCTGACCAGCATCTTCAATATCGCGATGCGCGGCTCGCTGGCCGTCGAGCATGAGGATGGGCCGGTTCGCGACCGTATCCTGGAGATCACGGAGCGTTTCGCGGGCGAGATCGACCGCTTCTCGCGGGCGATGCCCGTCATGCTGGAGTTCTACGCCATCGCTGCGCGCGACCGCACGGTGCGCAAGTATATGGGCGAAATCCTCGATGAGTATGCCGCGCTGGTGGCGCATCTGCTGGCGCAGGGCATCGCGAGCGGCGAGTTCCGGGGCAGCGATCCGCACGATCTGGCGGTCGGCCTCATCGCGATCTGGGAGGGGATGGCGCTGCTGTGGGCGATAAGCCCGGAGCGCATCCAATGGCGCAAGCAGACGACGCTGGCGGTGAAGGCCTTCCTCGATGGCCTGGCGACGCCGCCCTCGGCGTCCTGAGGGGCCGAGATGCGCACCGCGCGCTCAGCGTATTCTCAGCCAGAGGCGTCCTGTTCCTCAGCGCATCTTCAGCCGTGGGGGCTAGACTCTCTCGCAGACGCTCCAGTCGAGCGGCTGGAGTGAGAAGGCGAGACGAGGGAGATCATGCTTGCATTGCTGGCGAAGTATAAATTGATGGTGGTGGCTGCGGCGCTTTTGGGCGCTTTGGGCATGGGTGGCGTGGGCGTGGCTGCCGCGCATGGCGCGCTACCGATGTCGCTGAGCGCGGTGATGGGTCAGCCATCGTCGCAGGTGGGGCATGGGCGGCCAGGCGCCGCCGCGCACGGCAAACGCGGGCCGCATGGTGGCATCGTCCACGGCAGCGTCATCACCAGCGTGAATGGCGCGTATGTGACCTATACGCTCGATGCTGGGCAGGTGACGAGCGCCTCGGCTAGCTCCATCACGTTGAAGCGCGCGGATGGCCAGTCGGTGACGCTGACGATCACGGCGAACACGGTGTGGGCCAATCATCACGCCGCGCCGAAGGATTTCAGCAAACTTCAGGGGCGCAGCTTCGTAGTCTTCTCGCAGAACGGCGCCGCTGTCCAGATCGGGCGCGGCAATGATGTACTGAAGAACGCCACGCATCTGGACGTGACGGTGACGCGCAATGGCAAGACGCGCGAGATCCAGATCGACCGTGGCAGCGTGGTGAGCGCCTCGGCGACGCAGATCAGCGTGAAGCGCGCCGACGGTGTGACGGTGGCGGAGCCAGTGGCGGCCAAGGCGCGCTGGGTTCAGGCGCCACATCATACGGTCATTCAGCCGGGCCAGGTCGCGGCGGGCGCGCAGGTCGCCATCGTGACCTATCAGGGGCAGGTGGTCGCCGTGCGGCTGCCAGCGGCCACCCCGGCGGCGAGCAGCAGCGCGAGCTAGTGGCGAGGATCAAAGACGACGAGGAGCCGCCAGCGTGAGTTGGTCTCACGCTGGCGGCTCCTCGTCTGGTGGCTGCGGTAGATGAGGCGGGTGAACCCGCAACTTCGGGCCTGCGGGTCGCCCTTAGCGCGCGGCTTTAGCCGCCAGCCGACAAGCGCCTCTAGTCATCCTCCATCTTGATGTACTTGTAGCTCTCGGCGTGGGTGAAGTCGTGGCCGTGCTTGCGCGCGGCGTCCGCGTTGCCCTTTGCCCAGTTAGTCATCTCCTCCAGCGGATCCCAGCCGCGCAACTGGCTAACGTGCTGGCGCAGCGCCTCCACCTTCTTCTCGACATAGCCGGTGATGTCTACCCAGCGGTCGGCGTTCTGCGTCGAAGAGATGTAGATTTCTTTGACGTTGTGGGTGGCCAGCCCCTCGGCGGCCAGCTCCGGGAAGGCCAGCCGCGTGCTGGCGACCGGCATGATGGCGGCCAGCGTCGCCTCGCCCGCCGCGCGGTGATCGGGATGGTTAATATAGCCCTGGCCACTCCAGCGCACGGTGGGGTCCTGGCAGATCACCACATCGGGCTTCACCTGGCGGATGACGCGGGCGATGTCGCGTCGCACCTCCAGCGTCGGCTCCAGCCGCGAATCCATGTAGTGCAGGAAGATGACGGGGTGTTGCACGCCCAGCGCGTCAGCGGCGTTCTGCGCCTCGATGTGACGCTTCGCGGCGAGGTCTTCGCTGGTGATCTCGTTGTCGCCCGCATCGCCGACCTGGCCATCTGTCACCAGGCAATACCAGACATCGCAGCCCTCCGCCGCCCACTTCGCGACTGTGCCTCCCACGCCGAATTCGCCGTCGTCGGGG
>DATBTW010000383.1:0-7328 GCA_036559055.1 Ktedonobacterales bacterium | reverse complement strand
GGCGGGGCCGGTCAGGAAGTACTGGAACTCCTGGGCGTCGCTGACGCCTTGAGGACGAGTGTCCGTGGGCGTAATGACCGGTACGATGACAGAGACGTCGAAATAGTCCTGCCCTTTGGTGTAGCCCAGGCCGAAGCGGATGTGGTTGATGGCGGCGCTTTCAAACACGAGGCCGTTATCTTCGTGGCTGGCCTGCCAGGGGACGTTGAGGTTGATCGTCAGCAGGAAGGCCGCCAGCGCGAAGACCAGCAGGAATGGCGCATGGCGCTTCAGCGACTGGCCAAGCGATAGCCGCGCATGGGGCGCGCGCTGCGCGAGCGGGGGCCGCACCGCCGGACGTCGCTGGGTGACTGGCAGCGACCGCCATTCCTCCATCGAGATGCCCGGCACGTTCGCCACGCTGTCAGGCACACGACCCGACCGCTGCTCATGCACGTTCGCCGCTCCTGCTCTCTGGCCCTCGCCTGCTCCGTGCTCAGCGGGTTAGAGATATGGAAACTCGGAGCAGGTCAGATGGCGCTATTTCTCGACGTTGGCCAGCTTGGGCATCTGCCGACCGGAGGTGTCTTCATCTTCAAAGTGCGACTCTTCGTGATACTCGGCGTCGGTGTTGACCTTCCACGGGTCGAAGTGGCTGCCCGTTGCGATGTTGCGTGCGGCCAGCAGGGCCGTCATCATGGAGTGATCCTGGTTGTTGTAGTGGTGCATGCCGTTACGCCCCACCAGCGCCAGATTTGGCAGCGTCTCCTCGACCCAGCGGCGGATGACTCCCAGATGCTGCTTGTACACGTCGTCGTAGACCGGATACGCCTTGGGTTGGCGCACCACCACGCCCCACAGCGCCTCCTCGGGCTGGCACATGCTCAACTGCGCCAGCTCGCGCCGCGCCAGCGCCACCAGCTCCTCATCGGAGGAACTCCACAGGCCATCGCCCTCGAAGCAGAAATATTCCAGCCCCAGGCAGGTCGTCTGATCGTCGGGGGTCATGTAAGGACTCCACGCCTTGAAGTTCTGCATGCGTCCTACTTTGACCGAGGGATCATGGATATAGATCCAGTTGTCGGGGAAGACGTGCTGGCGATTGATCACCATCGCGATGGTCAGGAAGTCGCGGTACTTGAGTTGGTCGGCGGCAGCCACCACGGCGGGCGGCGGCGCTGGCTCCAGCTTGTGGATCAGCTCGCGAATCGGCAAGGTCGAGATGAAGTGGGCGCCCGTGACCGCGCCCGTCTGGCCGCTGGCCGCGTCGCGCACGACCACCTCGCGCACGCGCTGGCCATCGTGGCGCACCGCCAGGACTTCCTGGCCCAGCGCGACCAGATTGCCACCTTCGCGCAGGCGCTGCGCCACGCGCTCCCACATCTCGCCAGGGCCGCGGCGGGGATAGCGGAACTCGTCGATCAGCGTCTTGATGATCGCTTTGCGGTCGCCGCCCTTCCCGCCCGTGGGCTTGCGCTGGGGCAGCAGCGCGCCCTTGATCGCCTCGGTCAGATTCAGCCCCTTGATGCGCTGCGCAGCCCAGTCGGCGGACAGCTCTTTCGCGCTGATGCCCCAGACCTTCTCGTTGTAGGTCTTGAAGAAGATCTCGAAGAGCCGATGGCCAAACTGGTTGGTCACCCACTCCTCCAGATTCGTCGGCTGGTGATAGGGATGGATGCGCGCCCAGGCGTAGCTGCTGATGCAGCGGATCGTCTCGATTGGCCCCATATTGAACAGCGCGTTCGAGGCTTTGAGCGGATAGTCGAAATATTTGCCCTCGTAGAAGATGCGCGAGAGGCGCGGGCGCACCAGCATCTCATCGCCCAGAATCTCTGTCCAGAAGTCCTCGACCTCCTGGCTCTTGCTGAAGAAGCGATGACCGCCGATGTCGAAGCGGTAGCCGCGATGCTCCTCCGTACGCGAGATACCGCCGACGAAGCGGGGGTCCTTCTCCAGCGTGACGGAGGGCATGCCGTGGCGCATCAACTCATAGGCGGCGGTCAGGCCCGCTGGGCCAGCCCCCATGATGACGGTACGCCGTGCAGGCTCCTCGATCGCATGGACGCGCGCCTGCCCAACGCTTTGCGGGCTATCATCCCGTAGCGCGTCGGGCGCCACGGTGGGCTTGAGATCCAAACTGGTTCTTCCTTCGCTGAGACGCACGGGCGCCATCACGGCAGCACGAGGCCGGGCGTCTGGGCTATGCTCTGCCAGACTCTACTTATTGATAACGATGACCAGTCGGCAGCATACCCCATTTGGCATGCTCGGCTCGCACCGCTCACACAAATGGCCTGCTGTCGCAGATGCGGCGCCGCTGCGCCCCATCCGTATCGCCGAGACGCGATACGGATGGGAGCGCGAAAGCGACCGCAGTTCTCAGCGCGCCTCAGTGCGCCTCGGCCAGTTTGGGCGCCTGCTCGGCGGCGCTGGCATCGTCGTGGGGCCAGAGGGGGATGCGGGGCAATGCCACCAGTAGCGCCAGCGCCACGAGCAGCCCACCGATGACGAAGGGCGCGCCTGCGCCGCCCACCGCGAAGACCCAGCCCGCCGCGACCGGCCCCAGCACTCGCCCCAGCCCGCCGCTGCTCTGGATCACACCTAGCGTTTGCCCCTGCGTCTCCTCAGGCGTGGCCAGCGAGGCCAGCGCCGAACTCATCGACGAGACAGCGCCACTCCCCGCGCTCAGCACGCCCACGGCGATCAGCATGACCGCCAGCGTCGTCCCCAGCGGCAGTAGCAGCAGCCCGGCCGCAAGCAGCGCCAGGCCGATCAGCAGCAGTGTCTGCGTGCCCCAGAGTTTCGCGAGACGGCCTACCAGCCCGCCCTGCACGATCACCATGATGACGCCGACGAAGACGAAGATATAGGCGTTCTGAGTCGCGCCCCAGCCAAAGACGCGCTGCGAGAAGAGCGGATACATCGCCTCCATCGCCGTGAACGCCAGCGTGTAGAGCAGGTTGACGGCGATCAGCCGCGCCACCGCCGGGCTGCGCAGGGTCGCCAGCAGGCCAGCCACGAATCCGACCTGCGGGCGCTCTGGCGCATCGCCAGCGGAGGCGACCCGCGCCGGGCGTGTCTCCGGTAGCAGGAAGAACACCAGCGCAGAGTTGAGCAGCGCGACGCCAGCGGCGAACCAGAACGGCGCCATCAGCCCCAGCATGGCCAGGCCGCCGCCAATCGCCGGGCCAAGCACGAAGCCCAGGCCAATCGCGGCGCCGATGAAGCCCATACCCTTGGCGCGCTCGGCAGGCGTGGTCGTATCGGAGACGACCGCCTGCGCTGTGCCCAGATTCGCCGCGCCCATGCCGCCGATGAAGCGCGCCACCAGCAGCATCGCCAGCGAGCCGGAGAGCGCCGTCAGCGCCAGCGAGATCGCCTCGATCACCAGCGACCAGAGGATGATCGAGCGGCGGCCAAAGCGATCGGAGAAGCGGCCCAGCACGGGCAGAAAGATGAACTGCGCGAGGGAATAGACCGTGATGATCAGCCCCACCTCGACCGCGTTCGCGCCCAGCCGCTCCGCCCAGAAGGGCAGCAGCGGGATGATAATGCCGAATCCGGTGAAGTCGATCAGCACCGTCAGCGCCATCAACAGGAGTGGCGAGCGCGATGATCGAGCGGATGGCGAGGATGGTGATGGTTGTGATGTCAGTCGCATCGCCTGGAACCTCCACATCGTCCGTGACGTCTGGGATGTCTCTCCGCTGGCGTCCGAGCGATGGAAATGCTATAGTCATGTCTGACTAATCAGAGTATAGGACATCACGTGTGAATAGTCAAGTATGACTAATCAATGCCTACTGATGGCCGACGAGAGGGACGCGACGATGGACGAACGCACACTGCTGCTGCTGGGCATGCTGCGCATCGAGAGCCAGCACGGCTATCAGCTCAATGAATTCATCGAGCACAATCTGGGGCGTGTGACGGATATGAAGAAGCCGACGGCCTATGCGCTGCTCGACCGCCTCGAACAGGCGGGCGCCATCACCTCGCGGCTGGAGCAGGAGGGCAATCGCCCGCCGCGCAAGGTCTACGCCATCACCGAGCAGGGTCGGCGGCTCTTCCTGCGACTGCTCAGCGAGACACTGGCCTCGGCGGAGCCATACGTCATCGCGGGTGACGTGGGGCTGATGTTCCTCGACGCGCTGCCGCTGGATGAGGCGCTCACGCTGCTAGAGCAGCGTCTGCAAGCGGTGCGCGCGCAGGTCGCCGAGATCGAGAAGGTTCCGGCGCATCACCTGGGGCTGGGGATCGATCTGGCCATCGAGCATCAGGCCGTGCTGCTGCGCGCCGACGAAGCCTGGCTCACGCGGCTGATCGAGCGGCTCGCCGCGCAAAAGTCCGCCGCCACGCAGTGACGCTCTGCGACCCGTAGTGACGCTCCGCGACCCACCGCGACCGACAATAGGCGCTGGCAGAGTCCGGCGTCTCAATCAACGCTCCTGGAGCCTCGGTCATTGCCCCACACTCCTTCATTTCTCATACTAAGAGGTGACCGGTCACCGTGCGCCCGCAGACGCCGTGACGGCCGAAACACCGCTGGATGACGGGCCGACATCCAGCGTTTCCGTCAGGGGCTTGACAACGCTTTGCGTCGGTGTTATACAATCGTATTGGTCAAGTGACCAATACGATTGTATAACCAGGGAGACGGCATGGCAGACGCAGACGACCGAATCGCTACCGAGGAGCGTTTCCTGGATGCCGCCGAGCGCCTGCTCATCAGCATAGGGTACGCCAACATCAGCACGCGGCGGCTGGCGGAAGAGGCGGGCGTCAACCACGGGCTAGTGCATTACTATTTCGGCTCGATGGAGCGCCTCTTCGTGCGGACACTGGAGCGCTTCACCGAGCGATTAATCGAGCGGCAGCGCGCCATGTACGCCGCCGACGTGCCGTTCATCCAGAAGTGGCGGCTGGCGATGAGTTTTCTCGATCAGGATCTCGAAAACGGCTACCAGAAGGTCTGGTTCGAGCTTCAGGCGTTGGCGTGGAACAATCCGGAGTTGCGCGACCGCATGAAGCGGGTGCATGGGCAATGGCGCCAGGTCTTGCGCGAGGCGTTCTCGCAGGCGGCGGCCGACTATCATCTCGATCCAGAGCGCTACCCTGTGGAGGCGATCACCGCGCTGGTCATCACCTTCAACGAAGGCATCATTCTGGAGCGGCTGAGTGGCATCACTGAGGGACAGGTGGATCTGCTGGCGATGATCGATCGCTGGCTGGTCAGCCTGGAACAAGCGAGCCAGAGGGGAGAGGATCGCGATGAGAGCGCGCGAACCTGACCGAGACGGCTACATCGAACGCGATGGCGTTCGCGTCTTCTACGAGCTTTTCGGCGAGGAGCACCCCGCTGAGCCTGCCGTGTTGTTGCTACCCACCTGGTCCATCATCCACTCACGATTCTGGAAGGCGCAGGTACCCTACCTGGCGCGTTATTACCGCGTCATCACCTTCGACGGGCGCGGCAATGGGCGCTCTGACCGCCCGACCGACGCTGAGGCCTACATCACTGAGGAGTACGTCGCCGACGCGCTTGCCGTACTCGACTCCACTGAGACGCCGCGCGCCACGCTGGTCTCGCTTTCGATGGGCGCACAGTGGGCGCTGCTGCTCGCTGCCGAGCACGCAGAGCGGGTAGCGGGCGCCGTCTTCATCGGGCCAGCGCTGCCGCTGACGCCACGCCTGGAGACGCGGACACTGTACTCGTTCGACGAGCCGCTTCCAACCGAGAGGGGTTGGGCAAAGTACAATCGCCACTATTGGAAGAAGGACTATCGCGGCTTCCTGGAGTTCTTCTTCGCGCAGTGCATCCCGGAACCGCACTCCACCAAGCAGATCGAGGATTGCGTTGGCTGGGGGCTGGATACCACGCCCGAGACGCTCATCACTATCGAGGAGACTCCAGCGAAGCAGGCGCTCAATGTGTCGGAGGATGACGAGCGATCTATACGCAAGCTGGTGGGGCGCGTGCGCTGCCCGACGCTGGTAATCCACGGCGACGCCGATGCTATCACGCCGCACGCCTGGGGCGCTCGGCTGGCTGAGCTAAGCGGCGGCCGGCTCATCACGCTCAAAGGCAGTGGGCATATTCCGCTGGCGCGCGACCCGGTCAAGGTGAACCTGCTGCTACATGCGTTCATCGAAGAGACGCAGGCGTCACGCACATCCCTTGCGAGTGACGCGCCAGCGCAGCCGCCGTCAGCGCCGTCGCCATCGCCGCGCACGCTCACCTGGACACGCGGCCACAACCGCAGGCGACGCGCGCTCTACCTCTCGTCGCCCATCGGCCTCGGCCACGCCCAGCGCGATGCGGCCATCGCCGCCGAGTTGCGCGCGCTGCGCCCCGATCTGGAGATCGACTGGCTGGCGCAACACCCCGTGACGCAGCTATTGGAGGCGCGTGGCGAGCGTATTCATCCCGCGAGCGCGCTGCTGGCCAGCGAGTCGCGCCACATCGAATGCGAGTCCGCGGAGCACGACTTGCAGTGTTTCCAGGCGCTGCGGCGCATGGACGAGATCATGGTCGCCAATTACATGCTCTTCCACGACGTCGCCAACGCCACCGACTACGATCTCTGGATCGGCGATGAAGCGTGGGAGCTGGACTACTTCCTGCACGAAAACCCGGAGGAGAAGCGCGCGGCCTACGTTTGGATGACCGATTTCGTCGGCTATCTGCCGATGGCGGATGGCGGCGAGCATGAGGCGTTCCTGACCGCCGACTACAACGCCGAGATGATCGAGCATATCGAGCGTTTCCCGCGCCTGCGCGACCGCGCCATCTTTGTGGGCAATCCCGACGACATCGTGCCTGGTACGTTTGGACGGGACCTGCCAGCGATCCGCGCCTGGACCGAGCGCCATTACGACTTCAGCGGCTACATCACCGGCTTCGATCCGCAATCACTGGCCGACCGCGCGGCGCTGCGCCACGAGCTGGGCTATCAGCCCGATGAGCAGGTCTGCATCGTGACCGTGGGCGGCTCAGGCGTCGGCGCGAGTCTGCTGCGCCGTGTCATTGCCGCCTTTCCGGAGGCGAAACGCCTCACGCCTGCGCTGCGCATGATCGTCGTCACCGGGCCACGTATCGACCCAGCCTCGCTGCCAGCGGTCGAGGGGCTGGAAATGCGCGCTTACGTGCATGAGCTGTATCGTCATCTGGCCGCCTGCGATCTGGCCGTTGTGCAGGGCGGCCTCACCACCTGCATGGAGTTGACCGCCAATCAGCGCCCATTCCTCTATTTTCCGTTGGGCCATCACTTCGAGCAGAACTTCCACGTCCGGCGGCGACTGGAACGCTATGGCGCCGGGCGCCGCATGGACTACCAGACGGCCACGCC
>DATBTW010000382.1:0-3013 GCA_036559055.1 Ktedonobacterales bacterium | reverse complement strand
CTTCTCCAGATTCTCGCCGCGCGCCGGGCCGCCGACTGGCGCGACCCGCCAGGTGAAGCTGGACGGCGTCTCGGGCTGCGCTTTGGGTGGCTTCGGCCCCAGCACATAGTAATCGTTGATGCCGTCTACCTGCCCCAGCGCAGACAGCAGATTATACAGGTAGCGCCCTGAGCCAACCTGTGGCTCCTGCAGAAAGAGCGCGTTGATCGCGACACGCATGACTGTGCTATCCACCCTATCCACGGCGCGCGTGGCCCGCGCCACGCCCAGACCAGCATAACACAGGATACTACCGGATGTCGGCGTGTTGGCCCTTTGGAGCGGCAAGCCGTAATAGCAGTCCCAGCATGAGCGCGAATTGCAGTTCCATGGCGTGTACGAAGAGGTCGTCGGTCAGATTGTGGACGCAGAGTGCGGCGATGACGGCGGCGGCGCCGATGGCCAGCGCGCGCCCATCTACTCCCGCCAGCGCCGCCATTCCCGCGCGGCGCAGATCGGTCGCGCGGGTAGCGCGCCAGGCGAGCCACAGGGCCACCGCGACGATGGCCAGCAGCGCCAGCAAGCCGAGGATACCCGTTTCAGCCGCCGCGTTGATGTAGTAGTTGTGCGCCTGGGTGAGCGATTCATCCCAGCCGGGGACCTTGTAGCGCGCATAGGCGGCGTCGTAGTTGCCCGCGCCAACACCCAGCAGCGGGTGCGCGCGAAACATGCGCAGCCCCGCGACCCAGTGCGCCAGCCGCTCGATGGTGGAGAAGTTGGCGTCATTGACCTGCGCCGTCAGCGAGACATCATTGACGCGGAACTGCGCCAGCAGCTTGTTCTCGATGCTGGTGGGGATCAGATGTGCGAACCAGGCGATTGCTAGCAGCGGCGCGCCGATGGCGATGGCGATGAGCGCCTGCCGCTCGTAGCGCCAGCCGATGGCGACCAGTACGACCAGCGCGGCGACCAGCCCCAGCAGCGCCCCGCGCGAATCGGAGAGATAGAGCGCGAAGAGCAGCAGACCGCTGGCCCCCGCCGCCGCCCAGCGCATGCGCGGATCGCGCCCGAAGAGCGCCAGAGCCAGCGCCAGTGGTAGCGCCAGATTGAGATAGCCGCCAAATGGATTGGGCTGGTCGAAGGTGCCGTAGACGCGGATGTTGGCGCCACCGGGGCCGAGGAGTCCGGTCGCCAGCACATACTGTGCGCAGCCCAGCAGCGCCTCCGCCAGCCCGGCGATGATGACGCCCCAGGCCAGCCACAGCGCCTGTCGCTCCGTGCGGATGAAGAGCCACGTCGCGACGACCACCGCCAGGACTTCGCTCCACTTCAGCGTCTCTTTGATGACGGGCGCGCGCGTGAAGGCGACGAGGATGGAGAGGATGATGACGGCAAGGTAGGCGGCCAGCGCCAGCAGCAACGCCAGCGCCTGTGGCTCCGAGCGCCACAGGCGCCGCGCCCACGCCACGGGATGCGCCAGGTCGGCGCGGGCGCCGGGCGAGCGCCACAGCCACACGGCGCCCAGCGCCACCAGCGCCGCCACGATCAGGTCGGTGACGCCAGCGCGCAGGCTGCCCACGCCCAGCGGGGCGAGTGAGCCAAACGCGACCGCCAGTGGCAGCAGGTAGAGCAGCCCGCGCGCGGCGCCATCCAGCGTGATAGCGGTGCGCGGGGCGGCTACCCGGCTCGCGCTGGCAGACATAGCCCCTCGCGCTCCATCTCGTCGCGGAACCAGGCGATGGTGCGCGTCAACCCCTCATCGGGCGACACACGCGGCTCCCAGCCCAACTGCGTGCGGGCCTTGTCGATGTTGGGGCGACGGCGCTCCGGGTCATCCTCGCGCTTGGGCTCGAAGACCAGTTCGGAGGGCGAGGCGCACAGCGCGATGATGCGCTGCGCCCACTCCTTGATGCTGTGCTCCTCGGGGTTGCCCAGGTTGTAGACCTCGCCCGTCGTGCGCTCGGTGAAGAGCGCGCGCAGCAGCCCCTCCACCAGATCCTCCACATAGCAGATGCTGCGCGTCTGCTCGCCGGCCCCGTGGATGGTCACCGGACGGTGCGCGAGCGCCTGAGTGATGAAGTTGGGGATCATGCGGCCATCGTCAAGCTGGCTATTCGGGCCGTAGGTGTTGAAGATACGCACGATGCGCGCATCCACCCCACGGCGGCGCTGGAACTCGATGGTGATCGTTTCGCCCAGCCGCTTGCTCTCGTCATAACAGGCGCGCACGCCGATGGGATTGACGTTGCCCCAATAGTCCTCACGCTGGGGGTGAACCAGCGGATCGCCATACGCCTCTGACGTGCTGGCCATCAGGAAGCGCGCCCCCGCGCGCTCGGCGATCTCCAGCAGCCGCATCGTTCCCTCAGTGTTGACACGGATCGTCTCAAAGGGGAAGTTCCAGTAGCCAACCGGGCTGGCCGGGCTGGCCAACTGGAAAATGACATCCACATCCTGCGCGCGTGGGTCATCCAGCGGGGTCACGACATCATGCCGCACAAAGGTGAAGCGCGGATTGGCCCGCAAGGGCGCGATGTTCCGCTCATCCCCAGTCAAGAAGTTGTCTACGCAGACCACGTCATGCCCTTCATCGAGCAAACGCGCGCATAAATGTGAGCCGATGAACCCGGCTCCCCCTGCAATCAGTGCCTTCAACACGACCTCCACCTGCCATCGCTGGACTCTGCTGACGCTATCGGATCATGACGAGCCGACGAGGCCGCTCTCAAAGCGCGCAAACCGCCGCTATCTAATACTATGACGCATGACGGCCAGGAATGCGCAAAGCGACACGCCATCCGTTGCGCCGGGTGGCGTGTCTGGCCCCTGTATTCATGTACGTTAGGGAATCGTGCGCGCTTGCATCATTCCCGGCCAACCCTGGCCAACCCCGGCGTAACAGGGGCGTTCATGCTGATCGTAGCGTAGCCCAGCGTTTGGCGCAATCGGCTGGGTGGGAGGTCCTATGGAGGTTGGGCGGGTGAATGCGTGCGGTGGGGGCGCGGCCAACGCGTGAACGCGCGCCGTGAGGCGT
>DATBTW010000381.1:0-3502 GCA_036559055.1 Ktedonobacterales bacterium | reverse complement strand
TGGGCTGATCGTGGCGGGCTGTGCGCTGCTGGGCCGGGCGGTGTTGACGCCGTTTCTGGCGCGCATCGGGCTGCGCAATGCGCCGCGACGCCTACTGCGCGCCGCGCTGATTACCTTTGGCCTGATGCTGGCGACGACCTTTGTCGCATCATCGCTGGCGGTGGATGACACCATCACCCAGGCCGTGCGCACGGTGGCCGTCTTCAATCTGGGGCGGGTGGATGAAGACGTGACGGGCGGCGTCGGCCCGCTCAACCTCTTCCCGCAGGAGGACGCGAGCGCCGTCGCCTATGCCCTGCGCGGAGACCCGGAAGTGGCGGGCGTCGCGCCGACCCTCGACATCCCGAATACGCTGGTGGCCGATGAGACGGCGCGCGAGGTGCGCGGCGGCGTGGCGGCCCTGGGTATGCTGCCCGACAACGCGGGCGCGCTCGGCGCCCTGACCGACGCCCACGCGCCGCATACACCACGCCCACTTCGGGCGCTGGGCGGCAGCGGCATCTACCTCAATAGTGCGCTGGCTGCGGCGCTGAATGCCAAACCGGGCGATACGGTGGCGCTCTACTCGGTCGCCTGGCCGGGGCGCCGCTATCGCTTCCAGGTGCGCGGCATCGTGCAGGGTGGACCGCTGGGCGACGCGCCCGCGTTGGTGGCGCCGCTGCCCGCGCTGCAACAGGCGGCCAACGCGCTCGATTCCGTCAACCATGTCTACATCGCCAACGCTGGCAATGGGCTGAGCGGTGTCGGCTTCAGCGACTTCATCACGGCGCGTGTGGGCCCGTACCTGCCCGGCGACGGGCTGGGCGTCAGCGAGGTCAAGAAGAACGGCGTCACCTTCGCGCTCCAGGCGCAGCAACTCTTCGGGCGCATCCTGACGCTCTATACGCTCTTCGCGTTCGCCATCGGACTGCTGCTCATCTTCCTGATCTTCACGCTGCTGGCGGCTGAGCGCCGCAGCGAGTTAGGCATGGCACGGGCGCTGGGCATGCGGCGCGGGCAGGTCGTCTGGATGTTGCTCTTCGAGGGCGCGGCCTACGATCTGGCCGCCGCGACCATCGGCGTGCTGGTGGGGCTGGGGCTGGGCGCGATCATCCTGGGCGTGGTTGGCCCCACGCTCGCGCGCATCGGCTTTCCCGTTCAGTTTGCTCTGGAGCCAGGCAGCGTCTTCGTCGCCTTCGCACTGGGGTTGCTTTTCACGCTCATCACCATCGTCATCGCAGCGTGGACCGTCAGCCGCATGAGCATCGCCGCTGCGCTGCGCGATCTGCCGGAGCCGCCCGCCGCCGCGCCCTCGCTGCTGACGCTGGGCCGCACGGCGGTGGCGCGCACGGCCCAGGCGACGCCGCTGGCCATCGGGCGGGCGTGGGGCGCGCTGCTGTGGGCGCTGGTGGCGCGCGGGCCGATTCCGCTGGCGCTGGGCGTGTGGCTGCTGCGCCGGGGTGTCGACGGCGCCGATGCGCTGCTCTTCTCCATCGGGCTGTCGCTGGCGGTGACCGGGCTGACACTGCTCGCGCGCAGCGTGGCGCTGGGACTGGTCGCGCTGCGCTACCGCCACGAGCCACGCCGGGCGCTGGCGGCGTTGGCGCGCGCTACGCTGCTCTCCGAGCGTGTGGCCGCGCTGGTCATCGGCGGGAGCCTGGCGCTCTACTGGTCGCTGCCCTTCGATGCGCTGGTGGGCGTGCTGGGGCTGCCGCGCTTCAGTGGCGGCATCGAGATCTTCTTCATCGCGGGCGTCATGATGGTCTTTGGCTGTGTGCTGGCGCTGGCGCCCAACCTCGATCTGCTGCTGGCGCCCCTGCGCTGGCTGGGCGTGCGGCTGGGTCGCCTGCGCCACATCAGCCGCATTGCGCTGGTCTATCCCTCGCAGCAGCGCTTTCGCACGGGGATTGGGCTGGCGCTCTTCTCGCTGGTCGTCTTCACGATGGTGGTGATGGACTGCATCGCCGCCTCGACTACGCAGAGTTACGACGACCTGCCGGCCCAGGCGGCCAACTACGACATCGTCGGGCAGCCGCTCTTCAGCCAGCTTGGTGGCGCACAGGCCGCCCTCACCCAGCTCCAGCGTGCCAATCCGTCGGCGGCGGCGCAGGTGACGGCCATTGGCGAGGCCACGCCACTTCCGCTGGGTGTGTTGCAGCCGACCGCCCCGCGCGCGATGTGGCGCTATTATCCTGCCTCCGCGCTGCAAGGCTCGCTGCTCGATGGCCTCGGCTTCACGCTGGCGGCGCGAGCGCCCGGCTTTAGCAGCGATGCGCAGGTCTGGCAGGCGCTGCGGCAGCATCCCGGCGATGTGGTGATCGACGCCAGCGCGCTCAGCGGCCCGGACGCCAGCATTCTCGGCCTGACGCCCGCTCCGTCGGCCACGGCGGCGCAGTTCACCGGGCCGCCCATCGCCGCTGGCCTGCCAGGATCATCGGGCTTCGAGTCGCTGGCGGGCCAGCAGGCCCAGCAAGATGTCAGCACACAACTGGCACAGGGCGCAGGCGCGCTCAACATCCTCGGCTACCTGCTCAACGATCAGCGCGCGCTGAACGATCTGTCCATCCACCTGAGCGGCATCGCACGGGCGCCGGGCAGCATCGCGCCGACGCCGCTGTGGGTGACCGACCTGCGCGGCGGTGCGCCGCAGAAGGTCACTATCATCGGCATCGTGGCCAACGCGCACGGGCAGAACTACGGGCTGATGGGGTCGCCGCAGACTTTCGCTCCGGCCGAGCGCGGGCTGGCGCCGCTGGGCAACGACTACTACTACTTCAAGCTTGCGTCGGGAACCGATCCGCACGCGGCGGCGCTGGCCATCGGCTCGGCGCTGATTGACCACGGCTTCGAGACGACCGTGCTGCAGGATGCGCTGCTCGGCTCGACGGGAGCGCGCGTCTTCATCAGCCGGGCGCTGGTGGGGCTGGTGGGCTTGACGCTGCTGGTGGGCATGGCGGCGCTGGCCGTGACCGGCTCGCGCGCGGTCGTCGAGCGGCGGCAGCAAATCGGCATGTTGCGCGCGTTGGGATTCCATCGCGCGCATGTGCAGGCGATCTTCCTGATCGAGTCGTTGCTGGTGGGCGCCGCAGGCATAGTGCTTGGGCTGGTTCTGGGCCTGCTCTTGTGCCGTAACATCTTTGCGGTGGACTTCTTCGAGCAGTTTCAATCGGGACTGACGTTGACCATTCCCTGGCGCGATCTGGCGATCATCTGCGGCGCGGCGCTGGCGGCCAGCCTGTTCGCCGCCGCGCTGCCCGCCTGGCAGGCCGGACGCATCGCGCCCGCCGACGCGCTCCGGTATGAGTGAGAGCGAAAGGCGAGATGTCTCGAAGAATGCGAAGGACGCAGAGGAGAGGCCGATGAGCGCGCTGGAAGAGCTGTCGCGGGCGGATGAATGGTCGGAGCCTCGCCAGACGATTGCGCAGGCCGAGGGGCTGCGCAAGACCTATCGCGCGCACGGGCTGGAGCTGGACGCCCTGCGCGATGTCGATCTGAGCGTGGCGCGCGGCGAGATGGTCGCCGT
>DATBTW010000380.1:0-10945 GCA_036559055.1 Ktedonobacterales bacterium | reverse complement strand
CGTACCTGAAGCTGGTCAAAGTGCAGGGCGAGTTCGTCTGGCATCAGCACGAGACGGAAGATGAGCTGTTCCTGGTGGTGAAGGGCCGTCTGACCATCAAGCTGCGCGACGGCGATCTGTCGCTCGCGGAGGGCGAGTTCGCCATCATCCCGCGCGGCGTGGAGCACTGCCCTGTCGCCGAGGAGGAGGCGCAGGTGATCCTGCTGGAGCCAAAGACGACGCTTAACACGGGCGATACCGTGAGCGAGCGCACGGTCGCCGACCCGCAGCGCATCTAGCGCGGGCGGCAGCGGGCGGCCAGACAAGCGCTTGCGATGGACGGGCGCGGCGTGGCACAGTGTAGGCGAAAAGACAGACATCTCCCAGCCCAATCGTGAGAGTGCAGGCGACCGTGCCACGACCATCTTCCTCCTATCCCCTGCTGCGGCTGAAGCAGGGACGCGACTATACCCTCAATCAGGGGCATCCATGGGTGTTCTCTGGCGCGTTCCTCGATCTGCCGCGCGAGCTGCCCGCCGGGGGCGTGGTGGATGTCACCTCGCACGATGGCCACTGGCTGGCGCGCGGCCACCTGAACGCCGCCAACAGTCTGGCGTTTCGCGCGCTGACCCACGACCGCGACGAGTTGATCGATGAAGACTTCTACACGCGGCGCATCCAACGGGCGCAGGCGCTGCGGGCGCTGCTGCCCGCCGACGTGACAGCCTATCGGCTGATCCACGCGGAGGCGGACGGCCTGCCCGGGTTGATCGTGGATCGCTACGATCACTGGCTGGTGGCGCAGTTTCATACGGCGGGCGCCGAAGCGCAGCGCGAGACGATCATCGCCGCGCTGAGCGCCGCAGTGGGGCATGGCGCGGTGGAGGGCATCGCCACGCGCGACGACATCCGCGCCCGCGCGCGTGAGGGGCTGTTGGTGGGCGTTCCAGCGGTCGCCTGGGGACTGGTTCCCGATGAGATCGAGATTCGCGAGCTGGGTGTACGCTACCTCGTCGCCCCGCTGACCGGCCAGAAAACGGGATTCTTCCTCGATCAACGCGACAAGCGCGCGCAAATCGCCGAGCTGGCCCCACACGGCGCCGCGCTGCTGAATCTCTTCGCCTACACCGGTGGCTTCGCGCTGGCCGCGCTGGCGAAGAATCCCGCACTGCGCACCGTCAATGTGGACTCCTCGGCGCCCGCGCTGGAGCAGGCGCGCCGCAACTACGCCCTGAACGGGATCGAGGTGGAGGTGGAGGAGCCGCGCCATCGCTTTATCGTCAGCGAGGTCAACGCCTGGCTCCAGCGCGCCAGCGAGGAGGGCGAGCGCTTCGACCTGATGGTAGTCGATCCGCCCGCCTTCGCCAAGAATCTGAACCAGCGCGACCGCGCGCTGCGCGCCTACGAGCAACTCAATGCGCTGGCGCTACGCACGCTGGCGCCGGGCGGCCTGCTGCTGACGTGCTCCTGTTCGGGCGGCGTAGGCGCCGATGAGTTCGAGGGCGCGGTGCGGCAGGCGTTGGCCCGCGAGCGCCGCGCCGCGCGACTGATCGGCAGCTTCGGCCCCAGTCTCGATCATCCTACGCTGCCTGGCTTCAGCGAGGATCGCTACCTCAAAGCGCTGCTGCTCAGCGTCGAGTGAGCCTGCTCAGGCAGACGTTCGTGGCGCCAATCCGCATGCTGCGCGCCTTGACACGAGCCAGGGGCTGGTGTATCGTGATGTTGCGCTTCCGAAGGCTTCGCGGCCTGGAACGCAGACCCTAGGTGGGTAGCTCAATTGGCAGAGCAGCGGTCTCCAAAACCGCCGGTTGGAGGTTCGAGTCCTCTCCCACCTGCCCCCTTACAACCACATCGTTGAGCGGTTTTGAGCGTGATCGCTCAAAGCCGCTCGCGCGTTTCACATGATTGAACGTGGCGCACATGAGAAATGGGATCATAGCGATGAGTATTCAGGATGAGCAGACGCCGCAGCCTATCCAATTCGATGAATTTGTTACGAACGCGCCGACCATCTTTGACGAGGTGGCCGCTGGCAAACAGGTCACCGTTGAGCGCGGAAATCAGTTGGTACGCCTCTCCCGGGTTCATCGCGCCAATAGGCGTGCGCAGCGACACTTCTCCGCAGACGATCCCCTGTGGGACATTGTAGGCGCTGGCCACTCCACTGGGCCAACCGACGTCTCGAGCCACAAACACCGCTATCTCACCAATGTCGCCGGAGATCTCCACCAATCTGACCACCATGGGTGATCGCGTTTTTGTAGATACCTCCGCCTACTACGCACTGACTGATGCGCGAGACTCAAATCATGACGCAGCGATCGCTGCGGCTCAGAGGCTCGTACGTGAGGGAAGCGAACTCGTGACCACCAATTTCGTCGTCGCCGAGACACATGCGCTGGTTCTCAACCGGATTGATCGAGTAGTTGTGGAGCGAGTGCTTGATCGCCTGTACGCAAGCTCTACCCGTATTGTGCGAGTAACAGAGCCAGACGAGACTCGCGCACGTGAGATTATCCATCAAGCGCAGGACAAGGAGTATTCGCTGGTAGACTCCATCAGTTTTGCGGTTATGGAGCGCTTGCACATTCGCTTTGCCTGGACATATGACCACCATTTCACTCAGTTTGGTCTGACACAGATATGATGGTATGTCGGCCTACGCCTCTTGCCTCCCTTCACCCGCCGCCACTCGCCACATCTGCCATCATCCCCTGGACGAAGGCGATCTCGTCGACATTGACGGTGTGCGGCATGCGCGGATAGATGCGCGTCGTCACCGCGCCGCCCAGCCGCTGGAGTGTCGCGGCGGTCAACTCGACACGCGCCAGGGGGACGTGCGGATCAACATCGCTGCTGCCGAGGAAGATCGGCGTCCCCGCCAGGCTGCCGGAGTACTCGCGCGGCGCGTCGTCGGGGCCGATCAGGCCGCCCGTCCAGCCGACCACGCCCGCGTAGCGACGCGCGCGGCGGGCGGCGTACTCCAGCCCCAGGCAGGCGCCCTGCGAGAAGCCCAGAATGATCACCCGCTCTGGCGCCACGCCCGCCGCCGCGATATGGCTGAGCGCGGTGTCGAGCAGCGCCAGCGCGGACGAGAGATACGGCTCGTTCGCGGCCAGCGGCGCCATGAAGCTATAGGGATACCACTCGTGGCCGCTGGCCTGTGGCGCCAGGAAGGCGAACCCCGGCTGGGCCAGTTCGCCCACAAAGCTCAGGATGTCCTCCGCCGAGGCGCCGCGCCCGTGAAGCATCAGCAGCGCCGCGCGTGCGCGCTCCAGCGGCTCGCCTGCCGCCAGCAGTGGCTGCCCGCCATGGGGGTCTGCCGCCGTATCTGACCGATCTGCCATCCTGGCGCCTCCTGTCTTGCTCGCTACATTATTCACGCGCCTGCCAACTCGCCGGCCGGCTCACCGGCGCGCTGGCGTCACACCCTGCGCCCCGACTGGCTCGTCCAGCATCGCACGACGCGCCTCCGCGACGAGCGCGGGCTGTGCGCTGGCCTCGGCGCGCAGCCAGAAGCGCCGCAGCCCCAGCGCGCGCAGAAAGGTGACGCTGGCGACGGGCTGGAATCCCGCCCGCGCGAAGCCGCCCAGTGAGGGGCGGTTTCCCCGCGCGGCGCCAATCCACACGCGACGGACGCCCGCGCCGCGCAGCGCATCGGCCATCGCCAGCAGCAGCGCCGTGTAGACGCCACGGCGACGATACGGCGGCAGCGTCGCGCAGTCCCAGATATAGGCTTCGTCAGGGCGCATGCGCAGGGTGCGCTCCAGCTCGCCAATGCGCTCCTCGCCACGCGAGACCCAACCGTAGCCCGCGATGTCGCCGTCGCCAACGCGCGCCACGAAGCAGCGGCTGCCCGCCGCGAACCGGCGCCGAATCTCGCTCGCCTCCGCCAGACCCATCGCCCGCGCTAGCCTCTCCTCGGCCTCGTCGGTTCCGGGTCGCGCCTCCTGGCAGATCAGCGGCGCGGCGGATGCGTGCGGCGACGCAGGCATGGCGGGCGCGCGCTCCTCCATATCCTCCAGATCCAGCGCCCACAGGACGCCGCGCTCGAAGGCCCACAGGCGATGCGAGGGCATGGCGCAACGCCTCCCCATCATCCAATTGGGCGCTACGACGCGCCACTCTACGCGCCGCTACGAGCCAGCGGTGGCTTGCTCGCGCGCTGGCTCGGATGGCGCGCCCGCCCCAGACAGCGGGATCGCGCGCCTGGCCTGGCTCATCTCCTCGATGGCCTGCGCCAGGTGCTTATCCTGCACGTTGTAGTCGCCTGCCTCCACACGGATGCGGTGCGCCACCGCCAGCACATCCGGAATGGTGTAGCCCTCTGGCGCGACGAACTTGTAGCAGGCCAGCTCCAGCAGTTGCCCGTTCGGGTCGCGGAAGTAGATGGAATCCATGAATCCGCGATCAATCGGGCCGGTATTCACGATGCCTGCCTCTTTCAGCCGCTCGACCACCTGCGTGTACACCACATGCGAGACCATCAGCGCCATGTGGTGCAGGTTGCCGATGCCCTCTGGATTGGGCGTCGGTTCGTTGACGCGCGTTGGCCGCACGAAGTAGGTCAGCAGGCGCCCGTCACCAGCGTCGAAGTACAGGTGTTCTTCGCCCGGCACGTCCAGATTGGGCTGGTCGAGTACCAGCCGCATGCCGAGCAGACCCTGATAGAACTCAATGACCGCCTCACGATTCGAGCCAACGAAGGTGAGATGGTGTACGCCCTGAACCTGTAATCTGGCCACGGGATCGCCTCCTGACCAACCACGCCCGGCCTCCATCGCGGCTCATCAGATCCGGAAGTAGAGGCGCCGGACTTTTTCGATGACCGCCGGATCGCCGCTCGCCTCGCCGCCCGCGAAGCGCTGGAACGCCGTCAGCACGAACTCCGATGCGGTCTTGAAATGCAGCGTCGCGGGCAGGTTGGAGACATCGCTCACCGACTCGAAAGTGAACTGGCCATCCTTCACCTGCACCCGCCATTTGCCGCCCCACTCGCCATCGACCACGATGCCATAGGTGACGTCAACGCCTTTGGCCGATTCCTGATCGACGGTGTACTGCATCAGGACAAACATATACGGGACCAGCACGCCTGCCGCACGCTCATCCACCACCGCGTCGGTCTGCCCCAGCCCCTGCCGCATGTCCCACGTATGCACGCCGTAGTCCATGATCTGGAAGGCGGGATAGAAGAACAGTGGCAGCGGCCCCATGAAGACATGGGTGACGTTGAAGCCGCCCCACTGGTCGGCAGTGATGCCGTCGAAGAGCGTCATCAGCCGGTCGGATGCGGCTTTGAGGCGGGCGATGGCCTCCTCGCGCGGCAGATTGCGGAAGGTCAGCGCGACGCGATCAAGCTCGCTCCCCATGACGGGCAGGCCCAGCCCGACCGCCGAGTCGTCGCCGCGCCGCGCCATATCCCAGCGCGTCAGATAGCCTTCGGTGACGTCGATCATGTGGCCGACCAGATCACGCACCTGCCAGTGGCCGCTGCGGGTCGGCGATTCCCAGTTCTGCGGATCGTCAATGATCTGATAGAAGTTTCCGCGCTCGGTGTGAACGACGCCGAGCACGAGGTCTTTCGCACTGTACTCCATCGGGTTGACCGCCATGTGTGCGCTCCCTTCGGGACACTCAGACGAACGCTGATTCACGCTGCGTGGACACTCGACGCTGCACTCTGCTCTATGCGCTACGCTGAACTCTGCCCTCGCTCTTCGTACCCGCGCTCGCTCTGCCGTCACCAGGCCGCGCGCAGCAGCGCGTCGAGCTGCGCGACATCGGTGATGGGCCGGGGATTATTTTGCACAGTGCGGCTGGCGAAGGCCACGCGCGCCAGGGCTGGCAATTGCTCCTCGCGCACGCCGATCTCGCGCAGCCGCGCAGGCAGGCCCATCTGCTCGACCCACTCGGCGACCCGCTCCGCCGCATCGCCAGCCGCTGCGCGCTGATCGCGCCCGCTCACCGTGACGCCCATCGCCTCGGCGGCCTGCGCCAGCTCTGGCGCGACGCCATCCGGGCCGCCCAGATTGAAGCGTATGACATGCGCGAGCATGACGCTATTGACATCGCCATGCGCCGCGCCCGTCGCCCCGCCGATGACATGACAAACGCCGTGGTGCAGCCCCATCGCGACATTGGCGAGCGCCGTCCCCGCCAGATAGGCGCCCACCAGCATCTCAGCGCGCGCCTCGCGGTCGGCGCCATCGGCGTAGACGGCGGGCAGCGCGTGCGCGATGGCGCGCAGCCCGGCCAGCGCGACGGCGCCGCACACCGGATTGCGCGTGATCGAATAGAGCGCCTCGATACAGTGCGCGACGGCGTTGATGCCCGTACCCGCCGTCTCGCGGGGTGGCAGGTCGAGCGTCAGCAGCGGGTCATAGAGCACCAGGCGGGGCGCGACGCCAGGTTCGCGCACGGTGACTTTGCGCGACTCCCCATCCACCAGGCGCGTGACGCCAAACACGGGCGTCATCTCGGAGCCAGCGTAGGTGGTGGGAATGGCGACGACGGGGATGGCGGCATGCGTGGCGGCATGCAACGCGCTGGCGGTGGCCTTGGCCGCTCCGATGGCGCTGCCCCCACCCAGCCCGATGATGGCGTCCACGTCTGCGCGCGTGGCCAGCTCGGTCGCCTCGGCGACGACGCCCTCCGGCACATGCGGCGTCACGCCCTCGAAGATGACGGCCAGCCGCGCGCCCAGCGCTGCCTCGACCTGCGCGACCTGGCCACGCGCGCGGGCGTGGCTGGTCACGCAGAGCATCATGCGCCGCCAGCCGAAGCGCTCGGTGGCCTCGCCCAGGCGGTCGAGCGACCCCTCGCCGAAGATAACTTGCTGAGCGAAGGAGGTGTAATCAAACGTCGCCATCCGCATGCTCCTCATCGGACGCCGCTGTTCTCTGCTGAAAGTGTACCCCCACGGCGCCCGTTTGCGCACGCGCGACCCGTGGCGGCTGTATCCCTCTTGACGCTCCACACGTTCTCATTGCACTATTCCTGCTACGTGCATATACGTAGCGGTCGCCGCGTGGCGCGCCTATGCCCAGCCAGCCGTGAGGCATCCTGCGGGAAGGGAAGGCCAGCATGAGCGTCAGTCAGTCAGCTTCGACAGCGCAATCAACCTCATCGGGCGTGTTCGTCGTTGTGGGGATCGTCGCCGCTGCGATGGTGGTGGTCGGCGTGGCCGTGGCGCGTGTGCTCAGCGTTCGACGGAAGCTGCATCACGCCGGGCGCGCTGGGCGTGAGGTATCGGCGGCGACGCAGACTGTCAGCGCCTCAGCCAATGCGCACCCGCTGACGACATTCAATCGTGAGGGTCACGTGGGCGACCCCCTCAATATGCAGGTTGTCGGCTCGAATGGCCAGCTTGGCGCCAGCTTCGCCGCGGCAGGCTGGTACCGCGCCGATGAGATCGATTTTGTAACCTCGACGCGCATCAGTGTCGATTCAGTGATGGGGCGCGCGTACTCCACGGCTCCGGTGAGCAATCTCTATCTGTTCGGGCGCAAGGAAGATTACGCCTTCGAGCGGCCTGGCCCCAACGTGCGTGAGCGCGATCACATCCGCTTCTGGAATACCGGCCAGGTCGGGCCAGATGGCCGCGCCATCTGGATCGGCAGCGCGACGAAAGATGTGAAGGTCGAATTGTCGCACACCAGCCACCTGCCGACGCATGGCATCTCACCCGATCTGGACGCCGAGCGCGCGCTGGTGCTCTCGGAGTTGGCGCAGTCGGGCTATGTGGTGACCGAGGGCGAACGCCCCGGCTTCGGCAAGGAGACGCGCGGCGAGAATGGCGGCGGCGATCCGTACTACACCGACGGACAGGTAGCCATCCTGACGCTGGCGAATGTCTGGACGCACCCGCTGGCGACGCAGGTGCGCGGCCCGCTCGGCGCCCGCATCGCCCAGGCGCTGGAGCGCGCGCTGCGCTGGCGTCTGCCGAAGGAGGGTCTGACGCGCGCTGAGTCGGAGTTCGCGCGGCTCGCGCAGCGGATCGAGCATCGCCCGCCGCCAGCCGCCGCTAGCGTCGAAGCGCCAGTCACGCCGCCGCGAGGGGCTGAGTGAGTAGAATTTCGGCCAGGTGTGTCGCGCGGGGCCAGAGGCGGTGCGATAGCGGGGCATACATGCCCCATCCGCGCCGTGCGTCGGCCATTTATGGCCGCGACCCCTCCGCCGCCCACCCTACAGCACGATCACCTCGGCGTCGGGCGGCTCCTCATACAGCCGCTCCACCAGCGCGACGCGGTTGCGCAGCACGGCGCCTTGATTGATGTAGCCCTTATCGGTTGTCTCATTCTGGTCGAGCTGCGGAGGCGTGGTCAGCAGCAGGCAGCGCGCGATGCGCTCGCTGCTGCTGGCGTGCGTCTGGTTGTGACGCGCGAAGAGATCGGCGAAGTAGCCGCGCACACCGTCGCTGCCCAGAAAGGCCGCGTCCTCCGCATGGCTGGCGCTGGCCTCGGCGAAGCGGGCGCGCAGCACGGCGACATTCGGGAAGACCAGCGCCGTCAGGTAGTCGCGATTGGGCGCCGCTACCACCACCTCCAGCAGGTGTGGCTGGCCCAGCGCGTTGACACTGCCGCGCAGCCGCGCATTGTTCACCCAGGTTCCGCTGGTCAGCTTGAAATCCTCGCCGATGCGGCCATCGAAGACCAGCCCGGCGGAGGGATTGGCTGGCTCCAGGAAAGCGGCGGCGTCTGATGTGCGCAGGAAGCCATCCGCGTCGAACACCTGCGCGCTCGCCTCTGGATTGTGGTAGTAGCCGCGCGCGACGCAGGCGCCTTTGACCCGGATCTCGCGCTTGCCAGAGGGATCAACCGCCAGCTTGATGGTGACACCGGGGATCGGGAGGCCGATGACGCGGGCGTCGCGCGTAGGCCAGTAGACCAGCGTGGCATCGGGCGCAGTCTCCGTCATGCCCCACGCGGCGAAGAAGGGTACTGGTGCGCCCAGCGTCTCCTCGCTCATGCGTTGCAGGCCATCGAAGGTCTGCTGGTCGAGCGCGGCGGCGGCGGTGAACATAAACTTCAGGCGGCGGAAGAATGCCTCGCGGAGTTGGGTATCGGTCTGCATGCGGGCGTAGAGCAGCGTGTAGCTGCGCGGCACGCCGAAATAGATCGTCGGCTGCACATCGCTGATGTTTCTCACCATCGTCTCGAACCCCGCTGGCGTGGGGCTGCCGCGGTCGATGTGAAAGGTTCCACCGTGCTTCAGCATCATGTTGAAAATGAAGTTGCCGCCGAAGGTGTGACTCCAGGGCAGGAAGTCGATGATGACCTCGTCGCCGCCCAGGAATGGCCACATCTGCGCGATGCCCACCTGATTCGAGGTCATCATGCCGTGCGTCACTTCGACACCTTTGGGCAGATTGGTCGAGCCAGAGGTGAACTGAATCTTGGCCAGTGTCTCTGGCATGACGGCGTCGAAGCGCCGCTCGCCCTCCGCGCTCAGCGTCTCGGCGCCTGCTTCCTCCAGTGCGGCTAGTGGTTGCACGCCCGCATGCCGCTCGGCGTTGCTGACGGCGAAGAGTGTCAGGCCGCTGGTGTCCCACTGACTAAGCTTGGGCATATGGATGTCGGCGTTCGACATCACCACCAACGGCGCGCCGGTGACATCCAGTATGTGCTTGATGTTGGCGCCGCTCTGCGAGAGCGTGGAGTAGGCGTAGCTAATCGGCGTGACGGCGATCCCCACCTGATTGGCGGCTAGCTGCAGCAGCGCCATCTCGACGCTGTTCTCTGACAAGATGGCCAGCGGGCGCGAGCCATCCAGCCCGCGCGCCAGCAGCCCCGCGCTCAGGCGATTGACCCGCGCCAGCCCCTCAGCATAGGTCGGCCCCTGCCAGGCGCCCTCGGCGTCGCGCTGGACGACGAAGCGTTTGTCGGGGGAGCGCGCGGCGTTGCGTCGCAGCCAGTAGCCGAGATTCGCGGGATAGACCGCCAGCGGCGTGGGATGCTCGATCAGCAGGTCATCGCCCTGCCGCGACACCTGCGCCTGCGGTGGGATCCATGTCAGTTTGACTGCCTGTGCCATAAGCTGCTTGCGCCCCTTTACGCTCCGCCGCGCAACGACCACGCCGCCGCCGCGCTATCCTCGCATGATGCTATGGCTCCGCGAGTGCGCGAAACCGTCCACGTCAGTGTCCGAGTCGGTCTTGATGAACGCCAGGTAGTCGCGCGGGCGATCAGGGTCGCCCAGAACGACCAGCGAGCCCCGCCAGGCTGCGTCATCTTTATCTGTGAACGACCAATAGCTCCAGCCGACCGACCCATTTGCTCCGCCGGAGCGCCGCCGCCAGCCACTGCGCTCGAGCTGGCGGCCGTAGTTGGCCATCACCTCGGCGATGGGCGCATCGGTCGAGAGATTGGCGTTGGAATAGAAGTGGCCATTGCCACCGCCTCCGCCGCCACCCTGCTGCGTCGCGCCCGCTGGCGGCAGCAGCGCCGGGATCAGCTCACGCTGGTCATGGAAGTCGCCCGGCCGTCTCTGAGCCTGTGGCGCCTCGCGCTGCACGCTGAGCGAGAAAGTCGTCGGCGGCGCGCTTGCGCCTTGCAGCGGCAAGATCGTCAGCGTATAGTCGCTCGCAGCCGCCCCGAAGCGCATGTAGTTATAGCTTGGCATGACATGCACGAACCCGCCGCGCATGTATGGTATGGCGTTCTGCGCCCAGCCTTGCGCGTCCAGAGCAGCGCTGAGGCGCTGCGCGCCCTGCTCCACGGTATGCGGCGTCTCCACCAGGATGATCGTCAGCGGCAGATGCTGATCGGGCTGATCGGACTGACCGATGCTCAGCGCGCCCAGCACGCGGACGCCCTCAGGCAGGGGCAGTGCGAACGGCAGGTCATGGGGGAGGACGCCTGATGAGAGGCGGAACAGGCCGACGTCACAGTGATAGGCCATGGCGAGCAGGCGCAGCGCCAGGTCGAGGCGCTGCTCGGCGCTGGCGTCAGGTGGTGGCGTGGGA
>DATBTW010000379.1:0-4880 GCA_036559055.1 Ktedonobacterales bacterium | reverse complement strand
TGGCCGCAGATCTACGCGCAGAAGGCGGCCGCCATTCGCGCGGCGCTGGGCGAGCGAGCGCTGCTGCTGGAGCATGTCGGCTCGACCTCCGTGCCGGGGCTGGCCGCCAAGCCGCTAATCGACATTCTGCTGGTGGCGCCTGACTCCAGCGACGAGGCGGAGTATGTTCCCGCGCTGGAGGCGCAGGGCTACATCTTGCGCGTGCGGGAGCCGGACTGGTTCGAGCATCGCGTGCTGAAGGGCGCCGACCCCGAAACCAATCTGCATGTCTTCAGCCCGGGCTGCATCGAGATTCGGCGCATGCTGCTGATGCGCGACTGGCTGCGGACGCATCCCGACGACCGCGCGCTCTACGAGCGCACGAAGCGCGAGCTGGCCCAGCGCCAGTGGAGGTACGTGCAGAACTACGCCGACGCCAAGAGCGAGGTGGTCGAGACGATTCTGGCCCGCGCTAGCGCCGCCGACGCGCCGCCGTCCGAGCAGGCCACCGCAGGAGGGTAGCGCGATGCCGCTGATCGCCGAGGGCGCGACCGTGCTCTTTCAGGGGGATAGCATCACCGACGCCGACCGTGCGCGCTTCTATCCCGACGACCTGGGGCGTGGCTACGCGCTGATGGCGGCGGGCTGGTACGGCGCGCGCTACCCGGAACGCGGCGTGCGCTTCCTCAATCGCGGGGTGAGCGGCGACTGCGCGGTCGATCTGCTGGCGCGCTGGGAAGAGGACTGCGTGGCGCTACGCCCCGATGCGCTGAGCGTGCTAGTGGGCATCAACGAGACGTGGCGGGCGTTCGACGCGGGGACGGCGACGCCCGTGGACGCCTTCGCGCGCACGTACCGCGAGTTACTTGCGCGCGCCCGCGCTGCGCAGCCAGCCGTGCGTTTCATCCTGCTGGAGCCGTTCTCGCTGCCCGTCGCGCCAGAGCGCGCGGCATGGCGCGCTGACCTCGACCCGAAGATTCAGGCCGTGCGGGGGCTGGCCCAAGAGTTCGGCGCCCGGCTCGTCCCACTGGATGGCCTCTTCGCGCAGGCATGCGCGCGACGCGAGCCGACCTATTGGGCCGAGGACGGCGTGCATCCGACGCCAGCGGGCCACGCGCTGATCGCGCAAGCGTGGCTGCGCGCCGCTGGGTGACTTCTCCCCCTGTCCCCCTCTCCCTGCGGGGCGAGGGGAACCTTTGGCGAGGGATGGCGCGCGTGGCCAGACGTTTCGACGGCGAAACCTGTGCCAGCGCACGATTCGCCTGGCCTGGGTTCTCCCTCCCTGCGTAGGGGAGGGAGACAGAGGGTGAGGTCCGCGCCCCGCGCGACCACGCCCGCCACCTATCATCCCCTCCGGCTTCCCCCTCCGCGGCCATCACCAAACGGCTTGCCTTGTGTGCGATAGTGGGGGTGGGACAGGTGTGGCGTGTCAGGCAAGCATGGGTAGCTGGCTTGCGCGCTAGGCCCGTAGAATACGCTTGTTGACACTCCACACGGGCTAAAGCCCGATGGATTCTCGGTTCGACGCCGCAGCTACCGCCGCGACTCCCCGAAGGGCCCGCCCGGCCCATTGGATAGTGCGCGTTTGGTCGTGTTGTGCGGTGGGCGAACTGGCGGATAAATAGGCCGTTCCATTCAAGCTTCCCACCAGTGAGGAGTGTACCATAGAGGCCCTGTTCAGACAACTGCCAGGGACAACTGACTCAAGCCAGAACACGCCTCACCACTGCCGTTAAAACGGCGTGGCTTGCGGCGGGCTAAAGCTCTATTCTGTCAATCCGACACGTCGCCAGCATGGGAGGATGCGCCATGTCTCGCCCTGACTCGGCCAGCGCCAACGCGCGTGGATTCCCCGCGACCGCTTCGGGTCTGCCGCTCGTGGCGCCTGGCTCGCCCGCCAGCGACCAGCCTGAGCCGCTGACCAGCGCGCCGCTCGACGTGGAGGCGGCGCTGCGCGGCGAGCCGCTGCGAATCCTCTTCATCGCGGCGGAGGGTACGCCTTACGTCAAGACCGGCGGCATGGCGGATGTCATCGGCGAGCTGCCGCGCGCGCTGCGCCGCATGGGGCATGATGTGCGAGTGGCGCTGCCGCGCTACAAGGCGGTGGACGCCGGGCGCTGGCATTTGCGCCCGGTGGAGCGCAAGCTGCTGGCGCCGATTGGCCGCCGCAGCGAGCCAGTGGACATCTACGAGGCGCATCAGGATGACGGCGTGCGCGTCTACTTCATCGACGCCCCCGACTACTTCAACCGCGAGCGGCTCTCGAATTATCAGGACGACGGCGACCGCTACATCCTCTTCAGTCGCGCCGTCATGGAGTTCATCCGCAAAGGCGACTGGGCGCCGGATGTCATCCATTGCCACGACTGGAATACCGGCGTCGCGCCCAACTGGCTCAAGACCATCTATCGGCGCGATCCCATCCTCAAGCGCGCCGCCAGCGTCTACACCATCCACAACCTGGCCGTGCAGGGCATCTTTGGCTATCGCATCCTGGAGGTGGCGGGCATCGCGGAGGAAGGTTTCCTCTATACCGAGGGCGCCGATCAAGCGGCGATGGTCGATCTGATGGGGCGCGGCATCGCCTTCGCCGACGTGGTCAGCACCGTCAGCCCGCGCTACGCCGCCGAGATTCTGACGGAGGAGTTTGGCGAGCGGCTCGATGGCCTGCTGCGCTCGCGCAAAGACCGCCTCTACGGCATCCTGAACGGCATCGATGTCGAGGAGTTCGACCCAGCGACCGATCAGTCGATCACCTCGCATTTCGACGCCTTCTCGCTCGATCAGCGCGCCCCCAACAAGGCCGCCCTTCAGCGCCAGTTTGGCCTGAATGTCGAGGAGCGCACGCCGCTGGTGGCCATCCTCTCGCGCCTGAATGACCAGAAGGGTTTCGACCTGCTCGACCTGACGCTGCTGCCGCTGCTGGAGCAGGGCGCGCAGTTGGTGGTGCAGGGGACGGGCGACATGCACTATCACCAGATGCTCCAGAAGCTGGCGGTGCGGCGTCCACGTCAGGTGGGGTTTCAGTTCACCTTCAACACCGAGCTGAGTCAGCGCATCTACGCGGGGGCTGATCTGCTGCTGATGCCCTCGCATGTCGAGCCGTGCGGCAGCACGCAGATGTACGCCATGCGCTACGGCTGCATCCCGGTGGTGCATCGCACAGGCGGGCTGGCCGATACCGTGCAGGACTTCGACCCTGAGACGAACAGCGGCAATGGCTTCAGCTTCACGGGCTACGACCACTTCAAACTCTTCGGCGCGGCCATGCGCGCACTGGAAGTCTACCGCTTCCGCGAGAACTGGCGCGACCTGATGCAGCGCGCCATGCTGGCCGACTACTCGTGGGCCGCCTCCGCCGAGCAATATGTCGCGCTCTACCGCCGCGCCGTAGAACTGCGCCAGCTCACCTCCGCCCGCGCGGGGTAGGAGCGGCGCATGCCAGGTATTTAGGCATGCGGCGTGCGCGTGAGTCCTGCGCTTTCGGCGTCAGATGATGTGCAGAGTTGAAAGGGCGGGCGCGGTATGAATAGTGGAGCGAGCCAGCGTGAGGCGACGATTGACCGGCTGCCGGAGCTGATCGCGGCGCTGCCAGAGCGCGAGCGCGCCCTGGCCGAGCGATTGTTTCATGTGGTGGTGACGGAGGGCGAGATTGACCCGCCGCCCGCGATGGAGCCGTGGCTGGAGCGCACGTTTGGCTCGGTCGCCGCCACACGCCATCAGCGCATCGTCCGCGTGATGAATCGCTGGACCTACGAAGGGGCGACCTTCAATCCGCTGCGCAGCCGCCGCCCCGGCGCTGGAACCACCAGCGCCACGCCCGCCGCCGACCCGCCCGAGCTACGCGAGCGCATCGAGCGGGCGCAGGGCGATGACTTCTGCCAGCCAGAGACGCGCACGCCAGCCGATCGCTTCGGGCGGGCGCACGGCGCGCAGACCATCACAGCGGCCAACGTCGCCAAGGCCGATGGCTGGCACAGCGTCGCCATCTTCGCCCGGCACGATCCGCTGGCGCTGGATGAGGCGCAGGTGCGCGACCTGCTCGCCACCTCGCTCGACTGGGCGCGACAGGCGCGGCGGCTCGATCCGGCGGCGCGCCACTTCTTCCTGCTATGGAACTGCCTGTGGCGCGCGGGCGCCTCGCTGATCCATGGGCACGCGCAGATGACGCTGAGCCACGGCATGGCTCACGCCCGCGTCGAGGGGCAGCGCGCCGCCGCCGAGCGCTACTATATCGAGACGGGCGGCGAGTACTTCTCTGATCTGGCTGAGGTTCACGAGGCGCTGGGTCTGGGCGTCACGCCCGCGCACGCCGTCGCCGGATTCGCCTCGCTTACGCCCGTCAAAGAGCGCGAGGTGACGCTGCTCGCGTTTGGCGCGCAGACCCAGGACCTCGCGCGCATGGCCGCGCCGCTGTGGGAGACGCTGCGCGTGGCGCTCGGCGTGATGGGCGTGCGCAGCTTCAACGTGGCGCTCTACGGCCCGCCCTTCGACCTGGACGCCAGCATGGAGGGCTGGGCGCGCATGCCGCTGGTGGCGCGCTTCGTGGATCGCGGCGCGCCGCTCTCGCCAACCTCCGACATCGCCGCGCTGGAGCTGTTCGGCAGCAGCGTCATCTCCAGCGACCCCTTCGAGGTGGCGCGCACCCTGCGCGCACACAGCGTATCCTGAGCGACCGGAGCGGCGCCTTGCAGGGAGGCGGCGCCGCGTGCTAGGATGAGCAAACTTTCACACCACTTTCGCCCTCCCATCATAAGCAAATCTTATAGTTCAATCAGGAGCGGTTGGGTGGATCGCTCGCGTCAAGCGCGCCGCGCGTCCGCTGGTTGACGCGCGGCAGAGGAGAGGAAGAGTGCGCCAATGTGCCTGATGGGCGAAGATCTCTCGCCGATCACGTTTGG
>DATBTW010000378.1:0-3648 GCA_036559055.1 Ktedonobacterales bacterium | reverse complement strand
CGCTGGCGACGATGGGCATGCAGGGCAAGAGCCTGGAGGTCTTCTACGTCGGCGCGCTCTGCGCCACGCTCTACGTCATCGCCACGGAGCGCGAGGGGCTGGGCTGGCGTTTGCAGCGCCGCGCCGCGTGGGGACTGCTGGCCGTCGGCGCGCTGATCTCCGTGGTCGCGGCGCCGCACTGGAAGCTCGGCGTGGTCATGTTCACGCCGGGCGCGCGCTGGGGTCTGGGCGTCATCACCTATCCGCTGGTGGTGGGCGTCTCGTTTGGCGCGCTGGCGCTCGGCATCATGTGGGGCGGGCCAATCACGCGGGCCATCTTCGCCTGGGCGCCGCTGCGCTTCATTGGCCTCATCTCGTACAGCCTCTATATCTGGCATGCGCCGATTCTGAGCGGCGATCTGGCGATCTTCAAGCCGATGCCGGTCTGGCTGCGGCTGATCTGCGCGCTGCTGGTGGCCTATCTCTCGTACCAGTTCCTCGAACGCCCCTTCCTGCGGCGTCGCCAGCGCCTGCATCAGAGCACTGCCGAGCGCGCGCCCGCTCCTGCCGTGCAAGCGGGCCTGTGATGCAGGTGTGCTGCGGCGCTGGCGCTATGTGACCAGGCAGAGAGCGCGCCGCGCCACTGTGTGAAGTGTCGAAGTGGAGCACTTGCGCTCGCTCGGCGCGTTCACAAGGAGGCAGGCGCAATGTCCTGGCGTCGTCTTGTAGCGACCGTTCTCGTGTCGCTGACCACCGTGGTGAGCCTGGTTGGCATGTCCAATGTCGCCCAGGCGTCTCCGCAGGTTACGTATGGCGCTCCCAAAGAGGGAACGAAGATCACCCTGGCGGACACCAGTATTGATGGCCCCGCCATCATCGCAACCTATAGTCCCGCGACGGCGCTGGCCTGGGCCGGAACCGACGCCGCCCACCACCTGAATCTCATGACCAGCAGCGACGGCCTGCGCTACACCAACAAGCGCATCCTTCCAGAGCTGTCGCTGTGGCGACCGGCGCTGGCGTTCATCGACACTGGCCGCGGCGCGCCATACGGAACGATCGTGCTGGCGTGGACAGGCACAGATGCGCATCATACGCTCAACGTGGAGTTCATCAAGACGCCTGACTACACCGTCACCAAGAAGATCACGTTCTGGGGCGAGTGGAGTTTCACGGCTCCGGCGCTGGCGACCGTCAATGGTGACATCAACTCGGATGTCTTCCTGTCGTGGGCAGGGACGGACAGCGCGCACACGGTCAACGTCATGCGCATCTCATCCAACACGCTGGCCCATTCGAAGACGATCCTGTGGGGCTGGCGCAGCATCTCGCGGCCCAACCTCTCGCGCGATCTGGCGTCGGATGCTCAGGGGCCAGTCATCATGTCGTGGACAGGCGTGGACAACCACATCAACTTCGCGCATCTCTCCGCTGACATGACGAAGTGGACGAAGGCCAGCGCGTCGCCGCTGAGCCAGCAATCCGCCTGGGCGCCCAGCCTGAATGCCACCTTTTCGACGATCATGCCAACACACTGGCTGGCCTGGACTGGCTCTGGCACGACCGGCAGCCATAACCTGAATGTGCAGTACACGCAGGCGTATCCCAACTGGACTGGCGCCAACACGCAGACCACGCTGGCCGAGACGGCCATCTCCAGCCCGGCGTGGGCCTTCACGGGCAATGGCGATAACGGGCAGGCGCTGCTCGCATGGACGGGAACCGATGCGCTGCATCACCTGAACATCGCGGTCATCTCCGTCTGACGCACAGCCAGCAGGAGCGTGATCGCGCCTCCCATCACGGGGGAGCCGGACGGCTGCCCGGCTCCCCCGCGCGCGTCTGGCAGAGGCGTATACTGTCGTCATCAGCCAGTGAACCAGACGCGCACACCTGCGCCATCCACAGAAGGGACTGTCTCTTGGCCACTCCAACCACCGATCCCGCGCTCGATCTCGCCGCCATCCGCAGCGCTTTCCCATCGCTCGCTGTCGAGCTGGACGGCCAGCCGGTCGTCTACGCCGATAATCCCGGCGGGACACAGGTCACGCATGCGTGCATCGACGCGGTCAGCGCCTACTACCGGCGCAACAACGCCAACACGCACGGCGCCTTCCTCACCAGCCAGCGCTCCGACGCCATGCTGGCCGAGGCGCACGCCGCCATGGCCGACCTGCTGAACGCCGCCGACCCGCGCGAGATCGTCTTTGGCCCGAACATGACCACGCTGACCTTCGCCTTCAGCCGCGCGCTGGGGCGCACGCTGCAACCCGGCGATGAGATTCTCGTCACCGCGCTCGACCACGACGCCAATGTCGCGCCGTGGCAGCAGTTGGCCGAAGATCGCGGCCTGACCATCCGCATGTCCGATGTGAACCTGGCGGACTGCACGCTCGACATGGCCGACCTGCGCAGCAAGCTCACCCCGCGCACGAAGATCGTCGCGGTGGGCTACGCCTCAAATGCCGCCGGCACGATCAACGATGTGCAGTCCATCATCGGCTGGGCGCGCGAGGTGGGCGCGCTGACTTGGATTGACGCTGTGCAGTATGCGCCGCATGCGCCGATCGATGTGCAGGCGCTGGGCTGCGACTTCCTGGCCTGCTCGGCGTATAAGTTCTTCGGGCCGCATCAGGGCATCGTCTGGGGCAAGCTGGAGCATCTGGAGCGCCTGCGCCCCTACAAGGTGCGCCCGGCCAGCGAGGAATCGCCCGACCGCTGGCAGACCGGCACGCAGGCGCACGAATTGCAGGCTGGGACGCTGGCCACGCTCGACTACCTCGCCACGCTGGGCCAGCCGCACGCCGAGAACTACCGCGCCGCCTTCCCCGGCATGGATGGGCGCCGCCTCGCGCTGCATGCTGCGATGAGCGAGATTCAGGCGTATGAGCGCACGCTGGCGGCGCGGCTGATCGCGGGCCTCCAGAGCATCCCCGGTGTCACGCTCTACGGGCTGACCGCCGAGGCCGATCTGCCGCGCCGCGTGCCGACCGTCGCGCTGACCATCGCTGGCCACACACCACGCGCGCTGGCGGAGGGGCTGGCGGCGCGTGGCATCTTCGTCTGGGACGGCAACTACTACGCGCTGACCCTGATGGAGCGGCTGGGTCTGGAGGCGCACGGCGGCGCGCTACGCATCGGCCTGGCCCACTACAACACCGCCGAGGAGGTGGATCGCATCGTTGGCGCTTTGCGCGCGGTGGTGGGGTGACCTCTCCCCCTGTCCCCTGGAGTAGCTGATGAAGACACGCGCCGCCGACCTATCCGCTGTCCTCATCGCTGATGACCCTCCGCACGCTCATCCTCACAGTGAGCCTGTACTGCCAGCATAACGCATCCAGACCCTACCGGAACACGCCACCTGGGCCACCGCGCGACGACGCCCGCCAGACTCCGATATTGGGAGTCTGGCGGGCGCTATCGAAGTGACATCTCCCCACGGCTCAAAGCCGGGGGCTTCTAGCAGTCGAACTGCACGCCATGATGCCCCAGGGCGAGAGCGAAAGCTCACTGACAATGTACATACCAGAGAGGCGCTGTGTCAAACGCAGCACGCCGTCGCCTGCGGGCGACAGGGCTTTCATCCCCATGCCTGGAAGGCAGGGGCCTTCAGCCCTGATAAGGTAAACCTGTCTGGCGCCTCGCCCCGCGCGATACGCCTGCCACATA
>DATBTW010000377.1:0-3845 GCA_036559055.1 Ktedonobacterales bacterium | reverse complement strand
GCGGAGCGCGCTGCGAAGAGTTCGCGTCCTGCCTTGCCAGCGATGGCCTGGCGCTTGGGATCCACGCCGGAGAGCTGGCGGGTGTTCGTCTCGCTCATGATGTGCAGGCGCGCGTCCATCGCCTCGATCATCACGCGGTCGGCGGGATTGATCCAGGTGAGTTGGTCATCGCTGCCCTCTTTCAGCGCGATCTCGGCGAGCTGCGGCAAGCGCGTGTTGACGACGGGATGCCCGCCCGCGCGCAGTGTCTCGCGGTAGACCTCGGCGATGAGGTCTTCGGCGGCGGGCGTGCCGTCCATGCGTAGAATCTCGCCTGGCTGAATCGACAGGCAGTACTGCACGAGCGTCTTTGCCCAGCGGTTGATGCGTGGATCCATAGTGGTCGTCGCTACCCTTTCCAGTTGCGTTCGTTGGTTGATGCGCGGTCGCGGGGGCGCCGGTCACGCCCCCTTGCGCTTGCGCTGCTCGCGGAAGAATGTGAGCAGATCGTCGGCGTCGAGCGTATTCAGGCACTGCTCGGCGGTCAGCCAGCCCTTGCGCGCCAGGCTGACGCCGTAGCGCAGGTTGCCCAGGCCCGCCGGACTGTGCGCGTCGGTGGTGATGGGGATGCGCACGCCGCGCTCCGTGGCGAAGCGCAGGTAGCGCCAGTCGAGGTCGAGCCGGTGCGGGTCGCCATTCAGTTCGATGGCCGCGCCTAGCTCGCCCGCCCGCGTGATGACCGCCTCCAGGTCGGGATTGTAGCCCTCGCGCTCCAGGAGGATGCGCCCTGTGGGATGCCCCAGGATGCTGCAATAGGGATTCTCAATGGCGCGGATGAGCCGCTGCGTCTGCTCGGCGGGCGCGAGGTTGAAATTGCCATGGATCGAGGCCACCACGAAATCGAAGCTGGCGAGCGTGGCGTCATCGTAGTCCAGCGCGCCATCTTTGAGGATGTCGCACTCCGTCCCCTTCAGGATGCGCAGGCGCCCGGCGAACTCCTCGTTGAGACGGTCGATCTCCTCGTGCTGGCGCTTGACGCGGTCGGGCGTCAGGCCGTTGGCGTAGGCGGCGACCTGGCTATGGTCGCACATGCCAAGGTAGCGCATGCCCATCGCCAGCGTCGCCTCGGCCATCTCGTGGATGGTTGCGCCGCCATCGCTCCAGTTGCTGTGGACGTGTAACATGCCGCGAATATCGTCCTCGGTGATCAATGTGGGCAGCTTGCGCTCCAGCGCCGCCTCGATCTCGCCGCGATCCTCGCGCATCTCTGGCTCGATATATTGCATGCCGATGGCGGCGTAGATGTCAGCCTCGTCTTTGCACGGGATCAGCTCATCGCCGCGAAACAGGCCGTACTCGCTCATCTTGACCCCGCGCGCGTGCATGCGCGTGCGCAGGGCGACATTGTGCTCCTTGGAGCCGCTAAAGTGATGCAGCAGGAACGGATAGTCGGCGTCCAGCACGACGCGCAGATCGAGCGCCATGCCCGTGCGCAGCACGACGCTGGTCTTTGTATCGCCGCTGCCAATGATGCTCACCACATCGGGATGCTCGGTCAGGGCGCGCATCAGGGCGGCGCGGTCCTCATCGCGCGCGACGCTGGCCACGATGTCGCCATCCTTCACCGTCTCTTTGCGACGGCGGATGCTGCCCGCCACGTTCAGACGCACCGTCTCTGGCAGGGCGCGAAGCATGTCGGCGATTTCCTCGGCGGTGGCCTCGGCGATATCGATGCGGTAGCGATCCTGATGCTCGGTGACGAAGACCAGCCCCTTGAGGATGTTCTCCTGGCTCTTGGCGCCGAATCCGGGCAACTCGGCGATGCGTCCCTGCTCCGCCGCCTCGCGCAGCTCCTCCAGCGTCTCGACAGTGAGCGCCTGGTTGATCTGGCGGATGCGCTTGGCGCCCAGCCCTGGAATACGCAGCATCTGGCGCAGCCCCGGCGGGACACGCTCCAGCAGCTCGTCGTGCTGGCGCAGGTGGCCGGTGGTCGCCAGCTCTTTGATGCGCGCGATCAGCGTCTTACCCAGCCCCGGCACGCCAGCCAGCTTGCCCTGCGTGGCCAACTCGCCGATGTCGCCCTCCAGCCCGGAGATGGCGCGCGAGGCGTTCTGATAGGCGCGCACCTCGAACGGGTTGGCGCCATCCAGTTCCAGCAGTTGGCTCATCTCATCGAACAGGGCGGCGACCTGCTGCTTCTCTAGCGGCGCGATTGGCTCATTCGAGTTCTGAGACATGCGTTTGCCTTTCAGTCTCGTCGGGCGTCAGGGAGGAAAGATCGAAGGATGGCGGCGGATTGGCGGACAGCTCGAAGGGTTGCAGCCCCTTCAGTCGTTTGGCGAGCCAGCGCTTGCAGTCGAAGTGCGCCAGCATCCAGGCGACCAGCACCTTCTCGATGAAGAGCGCGTCCCAGGTGTCGGGGTCGGGCAGGTCATCCCCCGGCAGGATACGCTTGCCACAGTGGGCGCAGCGCATCAGGTCGGCGGCGACGGCGGCCTCGAGCCAGCGAAACATGAAGACATTGTAGTCGTCCATCTCCATGCGCTCTAGCGGCAGGCTGGGCCAGTGATTGTCCGCTGGATGCGGCGCCCGCACGAAGTCATCATCGCCGGGACCGAGCGCGACCAGCGGCCCGCGCGACTGCTCCACGACCTCGCCCGTCACCTCGCCCAGCACGGAGTAGCGTATCAGCCCCTCGCGCTCGAACCAGGCGTGCAACGCGGCGTCATCCGCCTCAGACATGCTGATTCCCTCCATGCGCGCCGACTCGCGCGCCCACGCATTTTACCCCCAAGTGGCGCCTTCTCGCCTGCTGCGCAATCGGGCGGCGGGGCGAAGCCCCGCCGCAGCGCCAGACGTGCTACGATAGGTCGTGACTGCGCGCTGTGGCCGCGACGATGTGGCGCCCGACGCGCGAGGAGTGGATGATAAGACGCGATGGCGCGTCTCGCGCTCGATGAGGGAGAATCTGCATCATGACACAGCGAACCGTGATCGCAACGCAGGATGCGCCCAAGGCGATTGGGCCGTATAGCCAGGCTATCGCGCTGGGCGACCTGATCTTCTGTTCGGGGCAGGTGGCGCTCGACCCCGCCAGCGGCGAGCTGCACGGCGACGACGTACGGGCGCAAACACGGCGCGCGCTGGAGAACCTCAGCGGAGTACTGCGCGCCGCTGGCTCGTCGCTGGCCGATGTCGTCAAGACGACAGTCTTTCTGGTGGATATGGGCGACTACGCGGCGGTCAACGAGGTCTACGGCGAGTTCTTCTCTTCTGAGCCGCCCGCGCGCTCGGCGGTCGCGGTGGCGGCGCTACCGCGCGGCGCCCGAGTGGAGGTCGAAGCCATCGCCGCGCGCCACGCCTAGCTCCCCTCCCCCTCAGGGAGAGGGGCCGAGGGGGAGGGCCAGCGCTGACCCAAAAAGGCGCCTCGGACACCGCTTCGAACGTATACTAGTATGATGAGAGAGACGCGCGGCGTGTTGGCCGCTGTGTCCGAGCGAGGTCGAGAGAGGCGGAGTCCGATGGACAAGCGCTCTGGCATACGGCTCAGCACGATGGAGATCATCTTGCTGAGCACGCTGCTTGGCTCATTGGCGCTGGGTCTAATTCAGGCCTGGCAGCATGAGCGACTCCAGCGCCAGCTCGCCGCCGAGGCGGAGCAGTAGCGACCCCACCAGACGCCCTATCCACCGGCGCGCCGGGTGGGTGGGGCGTCTGCGTGTCCTGTGGAGTGCCAGACGTCGCGCTGGCGTCGCAGGCCGGGCGTGAATTGCCGCACGATGGATCCTACCAATATGTTCCGCTGATGAGCGGAGGAGCGCACGACACGTGAACGTCACCGATCTGGATAGGAAGCTCACCACGCT
>DATBTW010000376.1:0-1980 GCA_036559055.1 Ktedonobacterales bacterium | reverse complement strand
CGCGCCGTGCGCCAGCGCCAGCAGGAAGATGACCGGGCCAGAGGTCAGCGGCAGCCCCACCAGCCACCCGCTGATCGCTGGCCCCCAGCGTCGCCCAGCGAGACTCGCAATGCCGATCAGGATGGGGGTGAGTGTGAGCTTGAGCACGAGCGTCGTCATGCGCGCTCGCCACACATGTCTACGGCGATCCGCCAGACGCCAACAGATGGACTACGCGCCAGTATGCGTGTGTTTGCGTTCATGCATACCATCGTAGTCCATCAGTCCAGCGCAGCCAGCGTCGGCAGACGCGCTTATCCTATCAAACCAGTCCCTGCGGCACGATGCGCCAGTAGGCCCGGTTGAAGAGCTGCTTCTCCATGTGATAGTAGCGGCTGGGATGCGGCGGCTGCGGTGGATGCTCGTAGTCGAAGACCAGTTGCGTCGCACGACCCTCGCCCGTCTCCAGGAAGCACATCACCTCGCCATCGTAGCTAGCGTGCGCTGGATCAGGCTCCTCGCCGCGTATCTGCGCCACCAGCCGCGCCGCCAGCGCCTTCGCCTCGAAATGCGCCGCCGAGCCGCTCTTCGAGACAGGCAGGTCAGTCGCATCGCCCAGCGCGTAGAGATGCTCATGGCCTGTCACCGCCAGCGAATGGCGGTCGGTCGCCAGCCAGCCCTGCGCATCCCCCAGCTCGCTGGCCTCAATCACCAGCGCGCCCCGATGCGGCGGGATCAGCACGAGCAGATCGTAGGGCGCATCTTCGCCTTCGAGCGAGCGCAGCGTGTGATGTGCCCCGTCCAGCTCATCGGCATTAAAGAAGAGCCGCGACCTGACTCCGCGCTGGTCGAGCAACGGCGCGGCGACCTCCGCGACTGACTCGATGGGGAAGACCCGTGGCAGCGGGAAGAGATACTCCACCTCGGTCTTGCTTCGCAGGCGCCGTCGGCGCAGCCATTCATCCAGCAGGAACGTGAACTCCAGCGGCGCTGGCGGGCAGCGATACGGAATCCCGCCCACGGCGACGACGATGCGCCCACCTGTGAAGGACTGGAGCGCCTGGCGCAGCGCAAACGCGCCCTGCTGGCTGTAGAACTCATGATAGGCGCCCGCCGACTCGCACATGCCAGTCAGATCTTGCGGCGCCAGGCGCGCGCCGGTCGCCACGACCAGCTCGTCGTAGCCATAGGTGGCGCTGGTCGCGCCGCCTGTGCCGCGGATGTCGTCGCGGTTGGCCCCATGCTGCACCGTCAGCTCGCGCCGCTGCGCATCGATGCGCGTCACCTCGCCGATGACCAGATGCACACGCTGGTTCAGCAGCGAGCGCACCGGGCGCGCGAAGCGGCGGCGGCTCACCGGCTCATCGCTGAAGGGAATGTACAGCCAGGCAGGCATGTAGACATGTATCCCTGAGCTGTCGATCAGCGTTACCTCGGCCTCCTCTGCCGTCAGGCGGCGCGCGAGCACGTTTGCCAGAATGGTCCCGCCAACGCCCCCGCCAAGGATGACAATGTGCCGTGGCATAGTCGTTTCCCTTCTCAGCGCAGCTTGCGCGCGACGAAGCGGGTGTAGCCTGCCTCCTGGTATGCGCCTATGAACTCGTGGCCGGCCTTGGCAATCCATGCGGGGATGTCTTTGGCAGAGCCGGGATCGCTCGACAGAACAGCGACGACTCCACCGACGGGAAGCGCTTTGACTCCGCGAATCAACTCCATCAGCGGGCCAGGGCAGAAGCTGCCACGCGCATCGATCTCACGGTCGATGTGGATCTCTGAAGTAGTGGACATATCACTCCTCCTCACTTCGCGCGAGCGCTAGGCGGGCGGATCGCCAGCGCAACGCTCGCGCCTCGAACGGCAATGGCAATCGGTGTCAGATGAAGAGCGTGATGCGCCCATCTTTGGCGCGCTCGACGAAGGTCGCCACGCCTGTGACGTCATCGACGATAGGCTCCAGGTCGCTCAACTGCATGCCATACAGCTCCATCGTCATGCTACAGG
>DATBTW010000375.1:0-5352 GCA_036559055.1 Ktedonobacterales bacterium | reverse complement strand
GCGTCCGACAGCCACCAGCACGTACTCACCGTCAAAGGTCTTCTGGCCGCCCTCGGTGGAGGCCGTCACGCGCTTCTTGCCATCGGCGTCGCTGATCGACTCGACCTTCGCGCTGGTCGCCACGGTGATGCCGCGCTTGGTTAGTGAGCGGGTCAGCGCCTGGCAGACCTCGTCATCCTCGTTGGCGATCAGCGCGGGCAGCATCTCGACAATCGTCACCTGCGAGCCGAGCGCATGGAACATGCAGGCCAGCTCGACGGCGATCACGCCGCCGCCGATGCAGACGAGGCTCTCCGGAACCTTCTGCATCTCCAGCGCTTCCGTGCTGTAGATGATGTTCTTGCCGTCGATGCCGGGGAAGGGTGGCTTGACCGTCTCCGAGCCATTCGCCAGCATCAGCTTGCGCGCGGTCAGCTCCTGGGTCGAGCCGTCCTTCATCTTGACGCGCACCTGCGTTGGCGAGAGCGCCTCGGCGGCTCCCTCGAAGATGGTGACCTTGTTGGCCTTGAGCAGTTGGCCGATGCCGCCAGTTAGCTGCTTCACCACCTTCTCCTTATAGGCCACCGCGACCGACATATCGAATGTGGGCGTGGCCTGGAGGGTGATGCCGAGCTTGCTCATCTCGTGCAGTTCGGCGTAGAGCTGCGCGATGTGCAGCAACGCCTTGGAGGGGATGCAGCCGACATTTGGGCAGGTGCCGCCAATATATTGCTTCTCGACGATGGCGACCCGTGCGCCGAGTTGCGCCGCGCGAATCGCGCCGACATAGCCGCCGGGGCCAGAACCGATCACCACGAGGTCGAATTGTCGCTCTTCGTTCGCCACTGCTTACTCCTGCGCCGTGGGTACGGCGTCCATCTCATCGCGCTCGTCGCGCACGCGGCGTCGCGTGGGCAGATCGGCGCGTAACTGCTGGCGCAAACAACCGTATTATACGCCGAACCATGCGCTCTCGGCCCTCACCCCGGCCCTCTCCCTAGCCCTCTCCCTAGCCCTCTCCCAGTGGGAGAGGGAACAGGAAGGTTTACGTTTGGCAGGTGTAACTGCGCTAAGCAGGCGCGGGTGCGCGGTCTCCAGTCCGCGTAGGTGGACTTCGCGGCGGCTTACTGGCCGCCTCCCAGGCGCGACTTCAGTCGCCAGCCAGGCAGCGTCGCCACCGCTAGCCCCGCTCCCGCCGCAGCGGGGAGGGGTTGGGGAGGGGGCTTCCGCGCCAAGCGGCGGGCTTGACGGCGATAGCGCGCGCGCCTATAGTTGGCGTCGAAGGTTGCGGAGTCCGCCTGGCTGACTCACGCGGATCAGGCGGCGCCTGCGCGAAATGGAGTTCCGTTCCCGAATCTGAGAGGCGTACCATGTGGTCAGCGCCTACGCCTGCGCGCAGCGCGCGCGCAGCGTACCAGGGACTATTCGCTTCTACCGTTTCGTTGACAGGGCCGCAGGTCGCGCGTCGGGCCTGGCTGCTCGTGCTGCTGCTCTTGATGGCGCTGGGGCCGCTGGCCACGACGCTGCTGGCTCCGGTTGCGCACGCCGACGGCCCACACGTCGATCTCTTCGCGTTCAGCGGCGATGTGGATGCGGCGCACGCGCGGGCCATCGCCGACGCCATCTCCACCGCCGAGCAGGATGGCGCGACCCTGCTGGTCATCACCGTCGATACGCCTGGCGGCGACATCAACTCCATGCAGAGCATCGTCGAGTCGGAGCTGGCCGCCACCGTGCCCATCGCCACGTATGTCAGCCCGCAGGGGTCGCAGGCGGCCTCGGCTGGCTCCTTCGTCACGCTGGCCGCGCCCATCGCGGCGATGGCGCCTAGCACGCGCATCGGCGCCGCCAGCCCGGTAGACGCCGCTGGCGGCGACCTGCCCGCCACGCTCAAGAGTAAGGTGGAGCAGGACCTCGAAGCGCTCATGCGCTCGATCCAGACCGACTACCACCGCAGCGTGACGCCCGCCGAAGCGATGATATCGAACGCCACAGCGTATACGGATAGCGAGGCCATGAGCCAGGGCATCATCTCGATGCAGGCCGACTCGCTCACCGCGCTGCTGTCCCAGCTCGACGGCTACAGCGGCGCCTACGCGAATGGGATATCGTTCACCGTGCAGACGGCGGGGCTGGCTGTGCAAACGCTGACGCCCTCGGCCACCAGCCAGATCGAGACGGTGCTGTACGACCCGACGGCGCTCTTCATCCTGTTCATCGTGGCTGTCATCTGCATCTATCTGGAGCTGGCGCACCCCGGAGCGATCGTGCCGGGCGTGGTCGGCTCGATGGCGTTCGTCGTCTTTCTGATCGGCGCAATCGGCATCAGCCCCAACTGGGGCGGCCTCGCGCTGATGTTGCTGGCGATCCCGCTGCTGGCGGTGGACGCCCGCGCGCCGACGCACGGCGTGCTGACGCTGGGCGCGCTGGTCAGCCTGGTCGCCGGGGCCATCATCTTCTTCGATACTAGCTCCAATATCGGCCAGCCGTCGGTCAATCCGGCGGTGATCGTCGGCGTCGCGGTGGGCGTGGGGCTGGTGGCGCTGCTGGTGCTGCGCTACAGCATCGCCGCGCGGCTGCGCAAAGTGACGACCGGCACGGAGTCCTACATCGGGCGAACGGTGACGGTCATCGAGCCGTTGGCGCCGCGCGGGCGCGTGAATCTGCTCGGCGAAAACTGGAACGCCCGCATCGCGCCGGAGGCCAAGGTCGCGGAGCCGCTGCCCATCGGCGCGCATGCCCGCGTCGTGCGGGTGGATGGGCTGACGCTACTGGTCGAGCCAGCGCCGTGAGCCGCGCCCTCGTGGCGACATCGCGTCTCAATCCATCGCATCTTATCGCATCCTGTGAAGCCATCGACGCGTCTTCGCTGGCAAGGGGCCAGCGACGCTGAAAGAAAGAGTACGGTTCCTTCTAATGGATCTCTCCACATTTGGGCCACTGGCGATTGTCATCGCCATCGTCATCATCCTGCTGATCCTGTTTGTGCTGGCGGGCCTGCGCGTGGTCAACCAGTATGAGCGCGGCGTCATCTTCGTGCTGGGCCGCCTGATCGGCGCGAAGGGGCCAGGGGTCTTCTGGGTGCCACCCTTCATCAGCTCCATGCGCAAGATCGACCTGCGCATAGTGACCATCGAGCTACCGCCGCAGGAGGGCGTAACGCGCGACAACGTGACGGTGCGCGTCAGCGCGGTGGTCTACTTCTACGTCGTCAGCCCCAACGACGCCGTGAACAACGTCATGGACTACTACCGCGCGACGGTACAGATCGCGCAGACGACCATGCGCAATGTGCTGGGCCAGTCGGAACTCGATCAACTGCTGACCGACCGCGCGCGCATGAATCAGGCGGTGCAGAGCATCATCGACGAGCACACCGAGCGCTGGGGCATCAAGGTAACGTCGGTGGAGATCAAAGACGTAGAGCTGCCGCAGACGATGCAGCGCGCCATGGCCAAGCAGGCGGAGGCGGAGCGCGAGAAGCGCGCCAAGGTGTTGCAGGCCCAGGGCGAGTTCCTGGCCTCACAGACGCTGGCCGACGCGGCGCGGGTCATCTCGACGGAGCCAGCGGCGCTGCAACTGCGCTATCTGCAAACGCTGACCGAGATCGCGGTGGAGAAGAATTCGACGATCATCTTCCCGCTGCCGATTGATCTGGTCGAGCCGCTCTCGGAGATGATGCGCAGGGCCGCCGGAACCCAGACGAAGCCGCCGAGCGCGGCGCCCAGCGCGCCTGCTGCGCCATCGGCCTATCCGTCGATTCCGGACGATCCACAGCTACCACGAGCATAGGCCCCACCCCAACCCCTCTCCCGCTGTGGCGGGAGAGGGGCTTTCGGTTTTGCTGCGGTGATAAGGCTGTGCGACGTTTGCCACGTTCCAATACATATGCTCTGTTCATCCGGTCGCTAATTTAGCGAGGGGAATGTTCCATGCGCAGCCACCGTAAACGCCGCCTCGGACTCATTGTGCTGGCACTGTTCATCGTGTTCGTGCTCTTCGAGGTTGTCGTCCGCGTCATCCCTCCCGATCAGGCGCAGATTGTCGACACCGACGATACAGGCGCCGTGGTTGCCAGTAGAGCGATCACAGACGCGCGAACCATCGCGCACCAGCGCTTTCTTGTAGACGGTTATCCCAACTGGCAGGCGAATCTGCTCACTCAATGTAGCTCGGTGATCATGCCTGATGACGACGTCACGATTCGCTTCTACTGGCATGGCCTGCTGCTTGAGTCAGCAACATCAAACATGAGCTTCTGTGGCGACGCTCACACTGTCAGCAGTGGCGGTTTGCTAACGCCTGTGCGCTACGCTGGGGCGATCACCATGCAGGGAGTCGTATTGCAGTTGTGACGTTACCCTGGCAGCAGAGCAGAGAGCAGCCAGAAAAGCGCCATGCCGACGATGAGCGTGGCGGCGACGTTGCGCGTGCGCCAGGCCACCAGCAGCGCCACCACGCCCGCGATCAGGCGTGGATTGGCCAGCGTGAGGACGAGCGCGCCGTTGCGCCCGACCAGATCGGGGACGATCAGGGCGGTCAGCGCGGCGGGCGGCACGAAGCGCAACGCCCGCTCGACCGTCGGCGGCAGGCTCAGCCGCGACGGCCCAATGAAGGCGACACGCATCAGGTAGGTGAGCGCGCCGATCACGAGGATGCTCAGCGCCAGCGCCATCTGCTCATCCCTCCTCGCCAAATGGCTGCGCTACAGGCGCATCGGACGCGGGCTTGGCGTCGGCATCACGGCGGGGGAGCCAGCGGTCGAGCGCCATGCCAACGATGATGCCCGCGATGGCGGCGGCTACCAGTCCCAGCTTCAGCGGCGCCGCCAGCGTCAGCGCTGCCACCACGCCCGCCACCAGCGCCGCGCCGACCAGCGCGCGGTCGTGCAGCAGCGGGACGAGCAGCGCGATGAAGGTCAGCGTGGCCGCGAAGTCCAGCGACCAGCCCGCCGGGATGCGCGCGCCAATCAGGATGCCCACCAGCGTGCTGAGTTGCCACGCCACCCAGAGCGTCACCCCGGAGCCGAGCATGTAGCGCACGCGCTGGCGCAGGGGCAGCGCCAGCATGCGCCCCACCACCACGCCATACACCTCATCCACCAGCACATACGAGAGCAGCAACCGCCAGCCGCGCGGCGCATCGCGCAGGGTGGGGCCGAGCGAGGCGCTGTAGAGCAGGTGGCGCAGATTGAGGATCGCCGCCGTCAGCACCAGTGTGATGGCCGAGGCTCCGCCCGCCACCAGCAGCACCACCGCGAACTGCGCCGACCCGGCGAAGACCGCCACCGACATCACCTGCGTCAGCCAGGCAGGCACGCCCGCCGCCACCGCCGTCGCGCCGTAGATCAGCCCGAATGGCACGGTTCCCGGC
>DATBTW010000374.1:0-11312 GCA_036559055.1 Ktedonobacterales bacterium | reverse complement strand
CCGTGTCGATGCCGCAGTAAATGGCGCGGGCGGTCGCAGCGGAGGCGCCGTGCGCCACCTCCCACTCCCGCAAGTGCTCGGAGCAGGTCAGCCGCCGATCGAGGAGGCGCCCAGCCGTCGCCGAGAGCGCCGGATAGCCGCCGTCCCGCCACTCTGGCTCCTCCATGTGGGTGTAGTCCAGGATGGGCAGCGAGGGATGCTGTGTGCGCAGCCAGGGCAGCAGCCCGTAGCCCAATTCACTATTCGAGACCAGCAGCGCGTCCACCCCGCGTGAGGCGATCAGGTAGTCAAGGAAACGCGGATAATCAGCCCACGTCAGGAAGCGGCGCAGGCTGAAGACATCCGGTGTCACCGCCGTGAAACGCTCCATCCAGGCGTCCTCACTCCACGCCGTCGTCACCACGGTGCAATCGTAGCCGCGTGCGCCGAGTTGCGTGATGAGGTCGAGGTTGAACTTGTCTGCCCCTCCCATCTGCATCCACGGAGCCATTAGCAGCAGCCGCCTGGTTCCAGTGGGCTTGTACAGCGGATTGGCGAAGGGCTGCGCGGTGGGGAGCTGCGGCGACTGCTGCGCCAGCGGATCGCTCATGCGAGGGTGCGGGAAGCGCGCGCGCAGTCCGTGATGCTTGGCGCGCAGGCGGGCGCGGAAGGCGCGTGTGCGCGCTCCATCTGACTCGACCTCGCTGAGCAGCGACCGCTCTTGCAGGCGATACCAGCCCAGATATTCCGGCAGGGTGTAGCCCCACAGCCCGGCCTCGGCCAGATTGAGCCAGAAATCCCAGTCGGCATGCTGATAGCTGAGCTGCTCGTCATAGCCGCCGACACGTTCCCAGGCGTCGCGGCGCACCAGCGAGTGGAGCGTCATGCGGTTGTCATCGAGGCTGTACTCATACTGGTGGAAGCCATGCGGCCACAGCATGTCTTTGGCGCCGAAGGCGACAGTGTAGCTATTGCAGGCGGCAAACTGCGGCTGGGTCGCCAGCAGCCACAGCGCCTTCTCCACGAAGGTCGGCTCCACGAGGTCATCGGCGTCAAGCTGAAAGAGGTAGGGGGCGCGCGCTTCACGGGCAGCGCGATTGCGCGCCACGCCCGGGCCGCCATTGGCCTGATGGATGACCCGTATACGCGGCTCACGCGCGGCGACCGCTTCCAGCTCGCGCAGACTCTCCTCATCCGTGCTGCCATCGTCGACGATCAGCCACTCCCAATTGGGTACGGACAGGCCCTCGACGGAGCGTACCGTCTCCTGGAAGATGGCGGCTGGGACGTTGTAGTAAGCCGTGATGATGCTCACCAGCGGCGCATGGCCTGACTGTCCCGACGCTGCGTGTGGCTCTGCTGTGTAGAACACGCGCGGTCGGCGCTCACTGACGGGGGTATTGGTGAAATCTGGCATGCGCTGCTGTGTCATTCGTGTCCTTCTACGGTACCCTCTACGGTCGGTACGTTCGGCGTCGGCGCCCTGAGAATCATACGCCATAGCGACCACAGCGCTTCACCCTTGTCACTGTAGTCCTGCTCTTCCGGATTGCCCGATCGCTCATCTGCCCTCACGCAGATCACATGCGGGCTTCATCTCATGCTAAAAGTCAGGCTCCGTTGACGGCGCAAAGGGCGATAGTTCACGCTAGGCGTAGTTGTCTCTGGTGATTGGCGATGCTCACGCAGGGCGGTGGCGGAGATGTTCATCATTCCCCTGGCGCATGCGCGCAATGAACTCCGATGGGCCGTCTCTTCCTACCGCTTCGTACTGTGTGCGTTCTCTTCTGGCTATACATTGCTGTACACTGGGTGTACAGTCGTTTATGGGAATGGCGGTTCCTAGCGCGTTACTCGCGGCATGGGCGCCCATTGGATGGGTACGGTGATGGGCCGCCGCCTCAGCAATCTCACACTTGACCACGGAGGCAGATGTTGTTTGCGGCGCCAGGGGCGCCAGCGACGACATGCGCCACTATGTTTAAATGCCGGATAAGGGAGGTTACGAAGATGACATCGAACGTCGTGTTGCGCAAGGCAAAGGGCGTTGCGAGGCGTCTTAACAGGCTACGCAAACACGCGGGCGAATTGCGCGGCGACGGGGCCAATACCGGATCCATCGAGTTGTGGATCGATGGGCCTGCGGAAGATGCGCGCGTCGAGACCAATGTCCTCAAGGTGGAGGGCTGGGCATTCTCACAGACGGGCGCGATCACCCAGATGGCCGTCTCCCTCGACTTCCAGGAGCTGGGACAGGTCGAGTATGGCCTCAACCGTGTCGATGTCATGAATACCTTTAACCTGGCAAGCGAGCGTTGCGGATTCTCTGGCGTCGTGGACCTGCCGAAAAACGTGACGGCGGGGGCGCATACGCTGCGGGTAGTCGCGACAGATGATCGTGGTCACAAGCGCACGATGCGTCGTCAGATCACCGTCACCGAGAGCGGGCAGGCCGCTGTGGGGATGACCTACTGGATCGACGCGCCGCAGCCGGATACAGTCACGAGCGGTCGGCTGGAGATTTCCGGCTGGGCCTTCAGCCCCGCAACGCCGATCCGGTCGGTGGTGGCGCACATCGATGGCGACCAGGAGACCTGGCTCACGCATGGTATCGCACGCGATGATGTCTACGATGTCTACCCGACACCTTTCGCGCGCATGTCGGGATTCCGTGGGCATATCGAGTTCCCCGACGCGCGCCCTGGCAAGCATGTCCTCACCTTGCGTTTCACCACCCACAACTACACGACAGCGACGGTCTCACGCAATTTCGTGTTCCGACCAAGCGCACTTCCCCATCTGGAGATCGAACATGCGCAGTGGCGTGGCGACACCGTGACCGTCGATGGCTGCGCCTTCATGCCAGGCAAACGCCTGCCCTGGATGGTCTCGGCCTACACCGCCGACGGAGCGCTGCTGGGTTCCACGCGGGTGAAGCGCTCGCGCCCCGATGTCCGCCAGCGCTTCCCCGATGCGCCCGGCGCGGGCCAGAGTGGCTTTGAGCTTGTCTGCCCGGTTCCTGCGCCACAAGCGGCGTCGGCTGCGCAGCATGGGGCGGCCACGCTGCCGCTCACCATCCAATGTGTCGACGCCGATGGGCAGGTTATCAAAGATGCGGTCGTGGTCACCCACCGCCCGGATGAACTCGGCCAGACGCTGGCGGCGAGCCGCATCGGGCTGGAAGACCTGGTCTGGCAGGTGCGCTTGCGCACGGGCGCCGAGCCGTCCATCCTGAACCTGACCCCCGACTATCCGCTCGCGTCCATCCTGAAGGGGTGCGACATCTTTACCCTGCCGGGCAAGCGCGACAAAGCAGGCGCGCTGGGCGGCGCAGGCGCCTTTGGCGGAAGCGTTGGTGGATCCGGGATAGCGGATATCGTCGTAGTGGCCGATGAGGCGACCGCACAGGCGGCGATGAAAGCACAGACCGCGCGCTACGTCACGGCGACAATCAAGCCTGTCAAAGCGGGCGCGGCGCGTGGAGGGAAGCCAGGCGGCGTACAGGATGCGGCGCAGGCTACGACAGTGAGCGCAGAGTGGACTCCAGAGGCGCAGTTGGACGCCATTCCCTCAGTCTCGATTGTCATCCCGGCGTACAACAAGATCGAGTATACGCGGCCTTGTGTCGAGCGGATCCTCGAAACGGCGCACTCCTATATCCCACTAGAAGTCGTCGTGGTCGATGATTGCTCGACCGATGAGACGGCTGCTGTGCTCACCGAGCTGGCGCGTGCGGATGCGCGCGTGCGCTACGTGCGTAATGAGACCAACAGCGGCTTCCTGCTGACGAGCAATCATGGCGCCGAGGTGGCGACCGGTGACATCCTGATCTTCCTCAACAACGACACGCTGCCCGAGCCGCGCTGGATCGAGCCGCTGATCCAGACGCTGCGCACCCAGCCTGCGGCCGGCGCTGTGGGCGGGAAGCTCATGTATCCCGATGGCACACTGCAGGAGGCGGGTGGCGTCATCTACAACAACGGCGACGCCGCCAACTTCGGACGCAACTCCGCCGACCCGGAGCATCCGCTCTTCCAGACCCTGCGCGAAGTGGACTATGTCACCGGAGCGCTGTTGGCGACACCACGCGCGCTCTTCCTCGAACTCGGCAAGTTCGATGAACGCTACGTGCCGGTGTACTGTGAGGATTCGGACTACTGCTTCAAGGTGCGCGAAGCCGGGCAGCGTGTGTACTACCAGCCCGAGAGCTCAGTCGTGCACTTCGAGGGTGTGACCAGCGGGCGTGACACGAACCAGGGCCTGAAGCGCTATCAGGTCATCAACACGCAGAAGTTGCACGAGCGCTGGCAGGAGGCGCTGTCCCGTCAAGGCCCGCCACCGGATAACTATGATCGCCAGACACTCAACCGGATTGCGGTGCGCTACGAGCGCGAGTGTGATCCGGAGACGGGAGCGTACACGCCCAAGCGCGCGTTGGTCGCCTTCTCGTCCGTGCCAGAGTTCAACCACGAAGGCGGCTCGCGCCAGCATGCGGCGCTGGTCGACTTCCTCCAGAACCTGGGCTGGCAGGTCACGGTGCTGGCCGTGCATAAGCCTGGCGCCGAGATGTACATCCGCTTGCTGCAGCAGCGTGGCATCCAGGTCTACTGCGGTCATCGCTGCATCGATGTCGGCGATAACTATCTCGAAGAGTTCGCCGATCTCGCCCGCGATGGGCAGTTCCAGCTAGCGCTGATGGCGCCGTGGTACCTGACTGAAGAATCCCTGCCGTCGCTGCGCACGTTCTCGCCCCACACACGTGTCTTCACAAACACGATGGATCTGCATTTCTTGCGGGACATTCGGGGCGCTTTGGCGAGCGCGGGCGCCGGCAAGAACGGGGGTAGCGACAAGAACCACGCCAGGACGAGCAGGACGAGCAGGACGAGCAGGACGAGCAGCGCTAGCAATGGGCGCCGGACACTAGACGCGGACGACGCGGTCGACGTCATGATTCCGCCTGCCATTGGCGACACGCTGATCCGCGAACTCAACACGTATGCCAATTCGGATCTGGTGACGACGGTCTCAGTGGAGGAGACGACCTTGCTGCGCAGCTTCCTAGGCGCGCACGGCAACGTCGAACTCTTGCCGCACACCGAGGCCATCCCCGCCTCACCGATCGCTCTGGCTGATCGTCGTGGCATGCTCTTCGTGGGCAATTTCCGCCATCCGCCGAATGCTGAGGCAGTGGAGTACCTGTTCTCCGAGGTGTTGCCACTCATCGATCCGGCGGTACTGCGCGCACATCCCATCACGATTGTGGGAACCGATCTGCCAGACTCGCTGCGCACCCTGGCGCGCAATGTCGAGGGCGTGCAGATGCGCGGATGGGTGCCTGAAATCACGCCGTATCTGCATCACGCGCGCATCAATCTGGTACCGCTCTTGCACGGCGCAGGCACAAAGGTCAAGCTGATCCAGGCGCTCATGACTGGCACACCGAGCGTCACGACCCTCGTCGGTGCGGAGGGTCTATTGCTGGAAGATGAACGACAGGCGCTGATTGCGGAGTCGCCGGAGCAGTTTGCGCGCGCCATAACTCGACTGGCCACCGACGATGCCCTCTGGAGTCGGCTGGCGTTCGCGAGCCGCGACCATGTGCTGGCGCGGCATGGCCCCGATGTGGTGCGCGCGCGTTTTGGCGCCCTGATTGATCAGGTCATGCGTACACCGTCCAGGGCGATGCTGGGCGCCGCGACCGCAGACGCGGCGACCGCCGATCAGGAACCTGCCGACGCTCCACGCGGCGTAGCGGCGATGGCGCAATAGCGTGGGCGTCACGACACGGGAGACGATGAGAGACAGTACACTGAATGACCATCTGAATAAGCGACAGGAGACGAGAGATGTGCGGACATGTACGCCTCTCTCGCCTGTCGCAGCCAGCGGGCGAGCATGTCGCCGCCGTGGCGACACAAGGACAGAACACTCATGACTTCCCCACGCGAGGGCTCGCCAGAGACAGATCACCCGCTGGAGACGCAGCAAGACGCCCAGGCGCACGCCGCGCCGAACGATGAGACTGCGATGCGCCAGGTGGCGCCTCAAACGGTGAGCCAGGGAGCCGCTCAGGGGGCAAACCAGGGCATGAACCAGACTGGCATGCCGGACGATGATCCTGTGGAGGGCGTGGATAACACGGATGCCGTGTCGGGCGCGCGGCGTGCGCTACGACTGGCGCGCGCCTCGCTGGCGGTGCTGCGCTACAAGGGGCCGCTGGCGCTGGCGAGGCAGGCGGGCCTGTGGCTGAGGGGCGAGCGTGGCTATGCGCTGCGCGACATCCGCGAGATGCAGGACCTGGGCATGGACTTTCACGAGTGGTTCCTGACCCAGCGCGCCACGCCTGCCGACCTTGAGACGCAACATGCGGAGAGCGCGCGCTTCACCCTGCGCCCCCTCATCAGCTTCGTCGTCCCCGTCTACAATCCACCGCCGCCTGTCCTGGCGCAGACCATCGCGTCCGCCCTGGCGCAGACCTACGACCACTGGGAACTGTGTCTGGTGGATGGCGCTTCGACACGGGCGGGTGTACGCGAGACGCTGGAGCGCGCCGCTGCGCAAGATGCGCGGGTGCGGGTGACCTGGCTCGACACAAACCATGGTATCGCGGGCAACTCCAATGAGGCGTTGGCGGCAGCGCATGGCGAGTTCGTGACGCTGCTCGACCACGATGATCTGGTCGAGCCTGACCTGCTCTACCGCGTCGTCGAGGCCATCAACACCCAGCCAGACGTGGATATCATCTACTACGACGAGGATCTGGTCTCCGGCAGAAGAGGCGACAAGCACCAGCGGCTGCTGCTAAAGCCCGACTGGTCGCCTGAGCTGCTGCTCAGTACACCGCTGCTCACCCATGCCACGATCCGCCGCCAGCTGATCCTCGATGCGGGTAGCTTCGATCCAGCCTTCGACGGCGCGCAGGACTGGGATCTGTTCCTGCGCCTCTCCGAACGCGCCAACCGTGTCGTGCGCGTGCCTCGTGTGCTCTATCACTGGCGTATGGTGGATGGGTCGGCGGCGGCCAGCAATACGGCCAAGCCCTACGTCTATGAGCGGCAACTGCGCGCGCTGGAGCGCCACCTGCAGCGGCTGGGAGCTGCCGACGCGACCGCTAGTTGGGCGCGCCGCTTTGTGCCGCGCATCGTGTGGACGCCGCAGCCCACCCATGTCTCCATCATCATCCCAACGAAAGACAACGTCGCCGTGCTGCGCCGCTGCCTGGATTCGATCTTCAGCCGCACCAGCTACCGTGACTACGACATCACACTGGTGGATACGGGCAGCGTCGAGGCGGCCACCCATGCCTACTACGACGACACGCTGCGCCACGATCCCCGCGTCACCATCGTGCCATATGGCGAGGGCGGCTTCAACTACTCACGCGCCTGCAACGTCGGCGCGCGACACGTCGCCACGGCCCACGAGGGCGCATCACTCCTCTTCCTGAACAACGATGTTGAGGTTCTCGACGCCGACTGGCTCGACGAGCTGGTGCGCTGGTCGAGCCTGCCGCAGATCGGCATTGTCGGGGGCAAGCTGCTTTACCCGCATCGGCGCATCCAGCATGCGGGCGTATTCGTCGGCGCGTCTGGCCTGGCGGGCCACCTCTACTACGGCGCGCCTGAGCATGGGTTCAGCATCCTGGGCAGCGTGGACTGGTACCGCAACTGTAGCGCTGTCACCGGCGCGCTCCACATGATGCGCCGTGAGGTCTACGACGCGGTGGGCGGCTACGACGAGCGTTACGACATCTCGTACAGCGATGTCGCCATCTGCATCGAGGCCATCCGGCATGGCTACCGTGTCCTCTATGATCCTTTTGTGTGCCTGCTGCACTATGAGAGCCAGTCGCGCAGTGACCGCAAGCCCTCGCAGCACGACCTGCTGCGGGCAGGCGAGGACTTTGGCGACTACATCGCCAACGGCGACCCCTGCTACAGCCCCCACCTCTCCTACTGCACATCCTGGCCACGGCTGCCCATGCCTGACGAACCCTCGCGCGCCAGCATGTATGAGAAGCTGACGGGGCGCCCGCTCCCGGCGGCGCTACCTGCCGCAGGAGCCAGTCGCGACGCGCTCACTGATCCCCGGGGAACTCCAGACACCCCCGACGACGTGGTATCGTCGCTTGTAGCAGATGACGCATCCCATTGACACTCCCCACGGCTCAAGCCGAGGGATGCTCGGTTCTACCCCGCAACTACTGTCGCGAGTCCCCGAAGGGCCTGCCCGGCCCATTGGATGTTTCTGGCCGCGTTCTCGTCTCGATCAAGCACAAGGCCACAGGACGTGCAGACGTGGGTGCGCACACTCAAACTCTTGGGGACACGCGCTCCACAGCCGCTACAGTCCTGCGAGGTGTAAGCAGGTGGCACGGCCACGACCCGACGCCCGGCGCATACTGCCTTGGCTTCGAGGATGGTACGGAACTGCGCCCAGCCTGCGTCCGCGATGGATTTGGCGAGATGGCGGTTCCGTACCCTGTTGGCGACCTGCAAGTCTTCCAGATAGAGCGTGTCGTAGTCTCGGAGGAGTTTCAGCGCGGACTTGTGGTGGAAGTCGAGCCGTTGCCGCTGGACGTGCTGATGGGCGCGCTGGAGATGACCGACCGCTTTGCGCCTACTGTGGCTGCCCGGCTTGCGGCGGGAGACAACGCGCTGCGCCTTCGCCAGCTTCTTCTCACCCTTGCGATAGTGGCGCGGGTTCTCAATGGCCTCACCAGCCGCCGTGAGGAGAAAGACCTTCAGTCCGACATCAATGCCCGTCTCACGCCCAGTCGCTGGGAGCGGCTGTGCGGGAACTTCAGCACACGAGATGATGGCGTACCACCCATCGGCCTCACGGCTAATAGTGACGGTTTTGGGCGTGCCTTCCAAGGGACGCGACCAGCGCACGGCCATGCGCCCAATCTTGGAGAGGACAAGCGTGCCGTTATCCAGCTGTGCGCAGCCATGTTCCCCAACCTGCGGATAGGTGAAGGAGTGGTAGCGGTTGCGGCCCTGAAAGCGGGGGTAGCCAGCTGTTTCGCCTGCTTTTGCCCGGCGGAAGAACGCCTGAAACGCACGCTCTACGCGCAACACCACATCCTGCAAGACCTGGCTATTGACCTCGGCATATTCAGGCAGAGCTTCCTTGATGCCGGGCAGTTCAGCCTTCTGCTGGTAGTAGTTGATCGAGATGCCGCACTTCCGCCACGCTTCGCGTCGCTCTTCCAGAGCCGCATTGTAGATGTGGCGACAGAGCATCAAGGCACGCTCAAGTTGAGACGCTTGTGCCGGCGTCGGCTTGAGTTTATACTTGTAGCTCTTGTAGCTCTTGCGCAGCCCCTCGTCCACTGCTAGCGTTCCTGTTCGCGCTGTTCGCGCTGTTCGCGCTGTTCGCCATACGCACGCAGCGCCCGCACGATCTCCCCGTTCAGGGAGCGGTCGTGCACTTTGGCGAGACGGCGCATCATCTCGGCGATTTCCACCGGGAGGCGAATGGTGAGTTTGATTTCGTGCTGTTCAGTATCCATGCCGTCATTTTGTCACTAGAACAACGGCATGGCAAGCCACAGAGCCGTTGGCATCGCTTGCGGGCGACAGGGCTTTCATCCCCATGCCTCAAGGCAGGGGCCTCAGCCCTGATTCATGCTAGCGCCAATCCGCACGCGGTGGGCTGGAGCAGGAGATGACATCGGAGACGGCGCCATGAGCGAGCAGGACACTATCGCGCAAAGTTCGCCGCAAGACACGCCAGCGCCGCAGCAGGGCGCGCTGGCGCGAATGGCGCGCCTGGCGCGCTCAGCGCCCATCGTGCTGCGGCGGCACGGGCCTGTCACCCTGGGTTGGAGCGCGCTGCGCTGGCTGGGCGGCCAACGTGGCTACTACCTGCGCGACCTGCTGATGGATACGCCCAACTTCCGGGCGCTCCCCGATACGCCAGATCTCCCATCACTCCTCGATGGCGCTCCGGATTCGCCAGAACGACGACCGCTGGCGCTGTGCATCTCGGGCGTGGGGCGAGACGCCATGCGGTACCGCTGTGCGCATCTGGCCGAGCAACTGGCGAAAGAGGGCTATCGCGCTGATGTCGTGACCACCGAGCAGGCCAACCTCACCGAGGCGTTGACGCGCTATCAAGTCTTTGTGCTGCATCGGGTCATGGCCGCGCCTGACTACCTTGCGTTCGTCGCCGAGGCGCAGCGACGTGGCAAGGTCGTCATCTTCGACACCGACGATCTCGTCTTCGATGTCGCACTGCTCGACCAGATGCCCGGCGTCGAGACATTTAGCCGCGTCGAGCGCCAGTACGTCGCCGATACCATCCGGCGCAATGGGCAATTACTGCGCGCCTGTGATGCTGTCACCGTCAGCACAGCATTCCTGCGCGACTACCTCCTCAAGACAGGCGCCCATCAGCGGGTGTCCTTCCTTCCCAATGTCATGAGCGCCGCCATGCTCCAGGCAGCCGATGACGCGCTTGCCGCCGCGCAGACGCAAGCGAACGCCGCGGCGCCAGGGATGACCACCGCCAGCCCGCAGCCTGACGCTGTGACCATCGGCTACTTCAGCGGCACCAGCACACACAACCGCGACTTCCTTGCGGCGGCTGACGCCCTGCTCTGGGCGTTGGAGCGCTACCCACAGACGCGGCTGCGGATCGTCGGACCGCTGACGCTCGATCAGCGCTTCGATGTTTATGACGCCGCTGGGCGGGTGATACGGCTGCCGCTCCAGCCGTGGCAGCGACTGCCCTCACTCTACATGTCGGTCGATTTTGCCATCGCGCCGCTCGAACGTGGCAATCCCTTCACCGAAGCCAAGAGCTGCATCAAGTATCTCGAAGCGGCGCTCTGTCGTGTCCCCGCCATCGCCAGTCCGCGCAGTGACTTTCGCCGGGTGATCGCGCCCGGACGCAACGGCCTGATCGCCGATACCCCCAGCGAGTGGCGCGCCGCCCTCGCGCAGCTCATCGAGTCGCCCGACGAGCGGCGCGCGCTGGGCGCACAGGCCTACGCCGAGACGCGCGCCTCAGAGACGACCGCCGCGCGCGCAGAGGCCACCTGCGCCCTCTACCGCACACTGGCCCCTGCGGCCTTCACGCGCCCACCCGTCTCACCTGCCCCACCCACTCCCCGCGCGGTCGACCAGGATTGACTGACTGCGGACTGATTGTTAGAGCTGGCTGTGATCGGCGCGGCGATGATCGTTGAGGACATCGTGGACGAGGTAGCGTGGACGCGCCTTGACCTCCTCAAAGACCTTGCCCAGATAGGTTCCGATGATGCTCAGGCACAACAACTGCACCGCCCCCAGGAACAACACCGCCATCAGCAGCGTCTGGAAGCC
>DATBTW010000373.1:0-6065 GCA_036559055.1 Ktedonobacterales bacterium | reverse complement strand
CTCCTCCATGTAGATCTCGGTTGAGGCGCACCAGACCATGACAAGGCGGTCGCACTGGTGTGCGGTCTTGAAGTCGCGAATGTCCGCGCGAATCTGCTCGGCCAGCTCCCTCTTCGTGCCGCGCTTGACGTTCGGCCCATTGAGGCGCTTGACGTAGTACTGGTCGAAGGCGGCTGGCATTGGCGCGATGGACTTGAGGAAGTCGGCGATGGGTTCGATGTGTTCGTGGCGGTCGAGGACGCCGCACCGCACCGCTGCCTCGTAGGCGTTGTCGGGGAAGGGATCCCAGGCGCCGAAGACGATGTCATCCAGGTTCGCGAGCGGAACGAATTCGCGGATGAGCGGTGAGCGATTCTCCGTTCGCTTGCCAAGGCGGATGGCGCCCATCTGGGTGAGCGAGCCTACGGCTTTGCCGCTGCCGCGACGGGCGTGCTCGACGCCGCTGATGAACGTCGTGGCGACGGCGCCGAGGCCGACGAGCAGGATGCCGAGGCGGCCCTCCGCTGGCTGGATCGGGTTGGGCTGGAGTTCGACGAAGTCTTTTGCTTCCAAGATCACACCTCTTCCACGGGCGAGTGACATGAGCGGGACTTGCCATTGGGCCGGTACCCGCCCCGTCTTCGCCCAATGTTCGATAGTGCTCTGCCGCTTGCCGAGCAAGGTGGCGAGAGCGCTCTGGCCGCCGAAACGTCTGATAATCCGCTCAGCGGCGTTCAGCCGTTGTTCCATGGCATCTATCCTAACGAATTTTTCGTTAACATGCAAGACGGTCGGGTGAAAAGTGGTCGAATTGTCTGGCTACAGGCGGTATTCCTGCTACAGGCTTCCCTCTCTCGCCGTAGAAGAGGGTCGGGGTGAGGGGCGCGCCATCGCTCAGAAGTTCTGGTCGTAGCCGCTGATCTGCCAATCATTGCTGGCCTGCGTCAGCGTCACCTGCGCGCTGATCGCGGGCGATGTCCCGCGCCGCAGATCGAGCCTGATGGCGGCGATGCCGTCGCTCTGGCTGGCCACGGTGGCTGTGCAGCCGGCGACCGCGCCTTGCAGGCTATCCAGCTCGCGCTGGCTGGCGGTAAACTGCGCCTCGCTGCCCTGCCGCTGGAGGTTGGGGATGAGCATGCTGTAGAGCGCGTCGTAGTGTTGGGCGCTGAGGTCGGCGCAGATGGCGTGCGCGGCGTGCGTCGGATCGGGCGCGGGTTTGGCGTTGAAGGTCAGCGCGGCATAGGCTACCGCGCACAGCGCCAGCCCCGTCACCACACCCAGCAAGATGGGCACGATCCCGCGCATTCGTCCCAGCAGTCCGCCGCGCATCGCTCGTCGCCTTCCATCGCTCGTCGCCTCTCGCCGCGCTTTCAGTATAGACAAGCGCGACGCTGGCGGTCAGTGGAAGCGCCGGAATGGGCCACGCGAATACTTCAGACTAGCGCGAGGCGAAAAAGTTGACCAGCGCGACCATGACGACGACGGCGATGATGCCCGTCAATTGCGCGGCGTCGGCGGCGATGGCGATCAGCGGGATGGCAAAGATCATCGAACAGATGGCGATAGCGGTACGCTGGTCGCGGCCGAGATGGCTGCTTGGCGCCTGGGGGCGTGGAGCACTGGCGACTTGCTGATGCACACTGGCGGTCAGCTTCTCGACCAGCGCGTTGAGGAAGTGCTCATCGTAGCCCGGCCCCAGCTCGCGCCGCGCCTCCAGCGACGCCTGGAGATCGCGCCGGATGTCATCAGTCTGCGGCTGCTGTTGCGGTGGTGTCATCATGATCGTTGACTCCCGTGCCCCACGCGGGGCAAGCTCAGAATGCTTCCTGCGGATAACCTGCGGATGAGCGGCCACGCTGCGCCAGCGACTGCAATCACCAGCGCGTCCACGTCTCCATTACGTCGCGCCATGTATCGTGGTTGCGTGATAGTGCGAGCCTCAGACGCCCTGCAAGCGCCAGAGCTGGGCCAGCACGCCGATCAGCTCGCGCTGGCGGCGCTCCACCACCTGCGGTGTCCAGGTCTGCTCACGCAGCACCTGCGTCGTCAGCGCGAAGGGCGACACGCCATCCTTGGACGCGAAATAGGTCTTCTTCTTGACGGCGAAACTGTAGTTCTCGGCCTGCATATTCTTGACGCGCGAGAGCAGCGCCAGATTACCGAGCTTATGGGTCCAGCGGGCGCGCAGGGCGGGAGTTGGAAACCATTCCGTCCACTCACTCTTCGCGGGCGGGTTACGCGGCAGCACATGCTCCACCGTCACCACCTGCTTGTCGTAGATCGCGCCCGTGCCAGCCAGCGCGCTATCGAGCCGCTGCAAGAGGTAGTTGCGCGGGGGGGCCGGCATCAGATAGATCTCGCTGCCCAGCGTTTGCAGCGTCTCGTCGCGCTCGTGCGGAGCCAGTTGCAGCGGCGAATCGGGATGCGCGAGGTCCTCGCCCTGCCGGATGACCGCCTGGATGCGCCAGTAGCGCTGCTCGCGGCGGTGCGCAAACTGGCGGCGGATCATCAGCGAGGCGGCCATCCGCTCCAGATCGGCGAAGAAGCGCGCCAGCCGCTCGGGTTGATCGTGATAGCGCTGCAAGAACATCAGCGCGGGTGGAACCCAATCAGCGTTATCAACGCGACCGAGCCAGCGCAGCGACTGATTGATCTTGTCCGCCAGTGCCGCATCGCTGTGCTCATACACCGCGTTCTGGATGACGTAGAAGGCTGAGCCATAGGGAACCAGCGCCTCGTCGATCAGGCGGCGCGAATCGTGCAGCGCGACGATGACATCCTGCCGAAAGCTATCGAGGATCTCGCCACGCCGTCGTGTGCGCCGATAGATCGAGCGGATGTGGCCGATCAGGTCGTTGAAGGCGTCGCGCCCCAGCGACTCCTCCACCTGCTCCCAGCGCAGCGTGTACTCGCTCTGCTCCACCTCAGGGAGCTGGCCGATCACCTCAGCTTTGAGGATGTCGGCGTACGAGAGGTCCAGCCCGCGGTCATTCAACACGGAGAAGATGCGGTAGGCGGAGCTGAGATCGGGAGTGGAGACGACCACCAGCAGACAGCGCTGCGCCAGAAACTGCGCCAGCCGCACGCGCCGCGCCTCGGGCAGTTCGCGGAGTTGGCGCAGGTAGAGCAGCGCGTTTTCGTGCATATTGCGCTGGCTCTCGGTCAGCTCGGTGTGCAACTGCCCCTGCATGCGCTGGATGGCATTCTCGCTCTGGATGTATTGCTGGAAGAAGGCGGCGTCGCGCTCCTTGGGGCGCAGGCGGTAGCGCGCGGGGATGTTGTTCAGCGGGTCGGCAGGCTCGTACAGCCGCCGCGTGATGCTCTCGGCGTATTCGGCGGGCACGACCGCTCGCAGCGCCGCTAGCAAGATGGTCAGCGTGATGAGCCGCTGCTGTCCATCCACGATCTGCGCCTCTGGGCGATCACCTTTGATCAGCACGATGCTGCCCAGGAAGTAGGGGTTGAGCTCCTCGACAGGAGCCGAGGAGTCGCCCAGCGCGGTCAGCAGATCGTCATACAGTTCGCTGGCGTGCTCGGTCGTCCAGGCGTAGGGGCGCTGATAGGGTGGCACGACGAACGCATAGCGCTCACTGAAGACCTCGCTGACGGGATGCTGCTCGCCCTTGATGTCCACGCGCGCCATGCCATCGATCCTTTCTGCGCCCGGCGTCTCCGGGTCTTCTCCTCACCACACGTGTAACGCGCGATAGACGAGCAGGGCGGCGGGAATCGTCCCGCCACCCTGCCGTGCGACCATCGGCATTGCGCCGACCGCTCCGGATTAGTTGACCTTCTCCGAGACAGACTTGGCCTGCGTGAAGAGCAGCAGGTAGTCGCGGCCGCCGGCCTTCGAGTCGGTGCCCGACATGTTGAAGCCGCCGAAGGGATGCCCGCCGACCATCGCGCCAGTGCTCTTGCGGTTGAAGTACAGGTTGCCGACGTGGAACTCGCGCTGGGCGCGGGCGATGCGCTGGCGGTCGCTGGAGAAGAGCGAGCCGGTCAACCCATACTCGGTGCCATTGGCGATGTCGAGCGCCTCATCGAAATCCTTGGCGCGGATGCAGGCCAGCACCGGGCCAAAGACCTCCTCCTGCGCCAGCCGCGCGGTGGGCTTGATCTCGCCGAAGATGGTCGGCGGGATGAAGTAGCCCTCGCGCTCCAACTGCTCGCCACCCAGCAGCAGCTTGCCCTCCTGCTTGCCGACGGCGATGTAGTCGAGAATCTTGCGGAAGGCGCTGGCGTCGACCACCGGCCCCATGTAGGTCGCGCGCTCGGAGGGATCACCCACGCTGAGCGTGCGGGCGCGCTCCACCACCTTCTCCATCACCTGATCGTAGACGCTATCCACGATGATGGCGCGCGAGCAGGCCGAGCACTTCTGCCCCTGGAAGCCAAACGCCGAGGCGACAATCGCCGTGGCCGCCGCGTCCAGATTGGCCGTCTCATCCACCACGATGGCGTCTTTGCCGCCCATCTCCAGCACGGCGCGCTTGACCCAGATCTGGCCGGGCTGCGGCTTAGCGGCCATCTCGTTGATGCGCAGCCCCACCTCGCGCGAGCCAGTGAACGAGATGAAGCGCGTCAGCGGATGCTGCGTCAGCGCGTCGCCCATCGTCTCACCGGAGCCAGGCACGAAGCTGACCACACCCTTCGGGACGCCGACCTCTTCCAGCAGATCGACGAAGGTCGCCGCGATCCAGGGCGAGGCGCTGGCGGGCTTCAGCACGACGGTATTGCCCGCCACGATGGCCGACGAGGTCAGGCCGATCATGATGGCGCCGGGGAAGTTCCACGGTGGGATGATGGCGCCGACACCCAGCGGGATGTAGATCAGCGCATTCTCTTCGCCGGGCAGCGGGGTGATGGGCTGCTTCTCGGCCAGCCGCAGCGCCTCGCGGGCGTAGAACTCCAGGAAGTCGATGGCCTCGGCGACATCGGCGTCGGCCTCGACCCAGCTCTTGCCAACCTCGTAGGTCTCGATGGCGTTGAACTGGAAGCGGCGCTCGCGCATCTTCTGCGCGGCGGCGAAGAGGTAGCCAGCGCGCTCCTCCGCGGGCGTGTACTGCCACGTCTTGAAGCGCTTGTGCGCAGCCTCGACCGCCTCATTGGCCTCCGCCACGCCCGCCTTCTCGAAGATCGCCAGCGTCTGGCTGGGGTTGGCGGGGTTAGTGGAGGCGAAGGTGACGCCGGTGGAGCGCCGCTCGCCTGCGATGATGAGCGGATAGGTCTTGCCAAAGCTGGCGGCCAGTTTGCGCAGGGCTTCTTCCTGCGCGCGGATGTTCTCTTCTTTGCTAAAGTCGGTCAGGGCTTCGTTGACGAAGGGGGTCGCCACGCTGGCGGAACCCTCCCTGGCGGTGGTCGTCATGCTGCTTGAGTCTCCTTTCGGACGCTGCGTCGCGTCAGCCCTTAGTGTACCCCAAACAGCGGGCCGACTTCCTGCCACGCCGCCTCAGATGGCCGCCCAGATGCCCGCCGTGAACAGCAGCGTGAAGACCGCCAGCAGCAGCAGGCTGGGCGCCACGATGACGCGGTCGCGCGCGTCCAGCGCCAGCGCGCTGGCTGGCTCGGCGATGACCTCGCCCGTTGGCGACCAGCGGCGGCGCAGGCTCCAGGCCGCCAGCGCTACGAAGACGGCGAAGAGCGCGCCAACATGCCGCGCCAGCGAATGGGTATGGATTCCATCCGTCGAGAGCGGCAGCAACACACCCAACAGGATGGAGAGCGCATAGGCGGCTGGCAGTCGGCGATAGGCGACGACGCACAGCGCCACCGCGACCACCGCAACGGCGATATTGAGCAGGCGGAAGTCGAAATCGAAGGCGGAGCCGATGCCAGGTCGCAACAGGAATCCGACGAATGGCTCGATCGGCAGCGAGAGACGATGCCCCCAGACGACATTCTGCGAGGTCGAGACTGCCAGCCAGTAGCCCGTGCGGCTGTGGCTATAGAGCGCGTAGGCGCCGAGCGCGGCCAGCGGCGGGCCGAGCAGCCAGCCCAGCTTCAGCATCCCCCATTGTCGCCAGCCGCCATTGCCCCAGTAATAAGCCAGAAACTCCAGCGTGACCGGCCCCAGCGCCAGCGCGCCC
>DATBTW010000372.1:0-5261 GCA_036559055.1 Ktedonobacterales bacterium | reverse complement strand
TTCTTGCTATGTCTGGCCATCCAGCCAGACGCCTACATACGGACTACGTACCCAGGTTACGGCGGCCCACCGACCCGCCATTGGGTCCCTCCGCGCGGCGCCGTGACGCCTGGCTCTATAGGGCATCAAGCTGACGCGGCGGACGGCACGGATGGTGGACGGTAAAAGTGTGGGCGTTGTCTACACAAGGAGGCAGGAAAAGAGAGGAAGCAGGAGAGAAGCTCATGCTAGCGGACGGTGAACGAGATGTCGGCGGCGACGGCCTGCTTGCCATTGATCTGCATCGTCACCAGCATGTCGTAGGCGCCAGCGCCGAGAGTGTGACCCTGCGTGTAGCTGGCGCTGGAGCTGGGATGCAGATTCGAGATCAGCGTGCGCACCACGGCGCCGTTCTGACGCACCTGCACGGTCACTGGCCCCGGCGCGCTCCCTCTGGCCATGCACAGGTTGATGAAGACCGCCCCGGAGAACTGCGTCGCTGCGTTGGCGCTGGAGCAGTTTCCATCCGAGAACGGCGCGATGGTGATGGCGCGGAACGCGCTGGCGGCCTGATGATTCAGCGCGGCCTGTGGGTTGGGCGTGGCGGTTGCGGTGGGCTGCGTGGCGGTCGCGGTGGCGGTCGGCACGAGCGTCGCCGTCGGATGCGGCGTGGGCGTTCCCGGCGCGCTCTGCCGTGCGAAAAGCTTGATGCCCCCCATGCCAAGCCCTACGCCGACCGCGAGCAGCAGTGTGAGCGCGGCGGCCACCAGCGCGGGTCTGCGGCGCCGCAGCCTGCTCTTGCCCAGCGTCCGCGGATCGATGCCAGCGCGCAGGCTGTCCACATTCAGCGGCACAGACGTCGCGCCGCGCATCGCGCCGCTCATGGTCGCGCGGTAGTCGGCGTCGTCCCAGTCGTCCCACGGTCGTCCGCCCAGCGGCCCGCTGGTGTGCGAGGGGCGAGCTGTCAGCGCCGGGCCACCGGTACGCGCGTGCAGCGGCCCACTGTTTGACGACCGGATTGGCCCACTGTTCGGGCTGCGATAGGGCTGGCTGCTGGGCGCGCGTGTCGGCGGCACAGGCGTGGGCATGGTGGAAATCGCATCGAAGGGCGCGGTTGGCGGCGCCGGGCGCGCGGTGGGCCGCAGGCCAGCCTGCACGCCGCGCGTTGTGCGCTCCTCGGCGTCGAGCTGCGCAGCGAAGTCCAACACCGCCTGCCGCTGCTGATCCTCCAGTGGCGCATTGGACGCGGTGGAACTCAACAGCCCCGTGCGCCCCGAAGAGACGGGCAGTCGCACGGTGGGCTTGGGGCCACGCGGGCCAAGCGTCGGACGCGAGTTCGGCGCGCGTTCGCCTTCCAGATAGAGTGGGATCGGCCCGCCAGCGCCCTGACCATTCACGCCATTCACGCTCGGTGGCATGGCGCCGAGGCCTTCCAGGGCGGGCGGCGTGAGCGGGCTGGACTGACGCACGGGCCGCGATGGTGTCTCCATCAGCCCTTCCAGCGCCGACCGACTGATCTGCGGCTCGTGCCACGGGGCGGGCGTCGGCTGGATCAACCCCTCAGCGAAGGGCTGCAGCGCCTCGGCGAGATGCTCAGCAGAGCCATAGCGCTCTTCGGGCCGCTTGGCCAGACATTTGCGCAAAACTGACCATAGCTCGCGCGGCGCTTCGGAGTTGTAGCTGCGGATGTAGGTCGGCTGGGCGTGTACCTGCTGATAGAGCACGGAGACGGACGTATTGCCCATGAAGGGCGGGCGACCGGCCACCGCCTCGTAGAGCGCGCAGCCCATGGAGTAGATGTCGGAGCGCTGATCGACCTCGCGCCCTTCGGCCTGCTCTGGCGACATGTACTCCGGCGTGCCAACGGTGGCGCCTGTCTTAGTCAGCCCTGCCGCGTTCTGAATCTTGGCCGTGCCGAAGTCTGTCAGCAGAATCCTGCCAGGCTGAGCGGCGTCGAGCAGCATATTGGATGGCTTCACGTCGCGGTGGACGATCCCCTGGCGATGCGCGTGGTTCAGCGCCATCGCGATCTGGATCATGTACACGCAGGCATCCTGGATGGAGAGGCGTTCTGAGGCGATGCGCTGGCGCAGCGTGCCACCCTCCAGCAGGCGCAGCGCCAGATAGACGAACTCATCCGTCTCGCCCGCGCCATAGACCTGGACGATATTCGGATGGCTCAACTGCTGGATGACCTCGGCCTCGCGCTTGAAGCGCTGCATGAATGACTGGCGATCATCTGTCTCGATGGGCAGCACTTTGAAGGCGACCTGCTGCGGCTGTGTGTCATCGAGTGCGCGGAAGACCCGGGCTGCTCCTCCCCGGCCAATTTCCTCGATCACCTGGTACTGATCGACACGCATGCCGATCAGATCACTCCAGCGCATACCAATTCGCCTCAATTTCCATCAGCCGCCTATGGCTCCCCAGGACCACCGTTGGCCGCCACTGATGCGTGCTCCCTGAAGCATCTCTTTCGCATCTACCCAGCGCATTGTAGCGTACCGCTCGCCCGTTCGCTAGGCTCATGGGCCGGGTGGACCGATAGGCGCCCCGAATGGTCTAGCTGCGGTAGCCTGCCACTCGCCACATACCGCACACACCCTTTGCCGCCCCAGCGCTATAATTTGTATAGTCTTATGAGGTCGGGCGCCAGGTCGGGCGTCAGTCTTGAGGAGAACATCTTGCGCATCGGATTGCAAGTTCCCAACTTCACATTTCCAGGTGGCTCGGCTCATCTTGGCGACACCGTTGGTTCTCTGGCGCAGCAGGCCGAGCGCGCCGGATTTTACAGCCTCTGGGTGATGGATCACTTCTTCCAGATCGCCCCTATGGGCGAGCCGGAGAACGAGATGCTCGAAAGCTGGAGCACGCTGGCCTTCGCCGCCGGGCGCACCAATCATCTGCGCCTGGGCACACTGGTGACGGGCGTCACGTATCGCCATCCGGGCATCCTGGTCAAGACTGCTACCACGCTGGATGTGCTCTCGCAGGGGCGCGCCTACTTCGGCGTCGGCGCCGCCTGGAACGAGCAGGAGCACAAAGGGCTGGGCGTACCATTCCCACCGGTGGCCGAGCGCTTCGAGCGGCTGGAGGAGTTGCTTCAGATCGCCCAGCAGATGTGGGCTGGCGATGAGCAGCCTCATCATGGCAAACACTATTCGCTGGAGCGCCCGCTCAACTCGCCCAACTCCGTGCAGCGACCGCACCCGCCGATCATGATAGGCGGCGGCGGTGAGCAGAAGACGCTGCGGCTGGTGGCGCAGTATGGCGACGCCTGCAACCTCTTCGCGCGGCTGGGCGATGACACGCTGCGCCACAAGCTCGACGTGCTGCGCCAGCACTGCGAGGCGGCGGGTCGCGCCTACGAAGCGATTGAGAAGACAGCGCTGGCCACGCTGCGCATCACGCGCGATGGCCACGACCAGACCACCACGCCGACGCAGGCGCTGGAGCGATTGGCAGAGCTGGCGGCGCTGGGATTCGATCAGGTCATCCTCAATGGAGGCGCTGTCCACGACCCGGCATACTTCGATCTGGTCGGCGCTGCGGTGATTCCCGCCGCCGAGCGGCTGCCCGTGGCGGGCCGCTGACCGTTCACCGCTGAACGCCACTCCCATCGCATGCCACCACCAAACCAGAAAGGATACATGCTCAGCTATGTCTCTCGATCCAAAAGTGCGCGCATTCCTCGACGAGAAACGATTCGCTGTGCTGGCGACCCTCAATGACGATGGCACGCCACAGCTCACCGTCATGTGGTACGAACTGCGCGGCGACACCATCATGATGAACACCCGATTGAGCCGCGTGAAGGGCAAGAACTTACAGCGCGACCCTCGCATCTCCGTCTGCGTGGAAGATGGCGAGCGCTTCGTAACCATCGCCGGAACCGCGGCCCTGGACGCTGAGCCCGCGACCGCGCAGGCCGACATCCGCGCGCTGGCGATTCGCTACGATGGCGAGGAGGAAGGCTTACGGGAGGCCGAGGAAATCTTCTCCAAACAAGACCGCGTCTCGATCTATCTTCCCGCGACGAAAGTGATAGCGAAAGACCTATGAGCCGATGATTGTCGCGCTTGCCGGTGGGGTCGGCGGCGCCAAGCTGGCGCACGGGCTGGCGCTGGCGCGCGCGCCTGAGGAGTTGACCGTCATCGTCAACACGGGCGATGACTTCGACCACTATGGTCTGCGCATCTGCCCCGACCTCGATACCGTGCTCTATACGCTGGCGGGGCTGGCGAACGAGCGCACGGGCTGGGGCGTGGCCGGAGACACCAGCGCCGCGCTCGACATGCTGCGCCACTATGGCGAGGAGACGTGGTTCTGGCTGGGCGACCGCGATCTGGCGACCAGCCTGCTACGCACGGCGCGGCTGCGGGCGGGTGAGCCGCTCTCCGCCATCACCCGCGCGCTGGCGCAGGCGGCAGGCGTGCGTGTCCACCTGCTGCCGATGTCCGACATGCCCATCGCGACGATCATCCAGACGCCTGCAGGTGAGTTGGCTTTCCAGGACTACTTCGTGCGCAGGCGGCATCAGGATGTCGTCATCGGTGTGCGCTTTGAGGGCGCGGAGACGGCTGCGGCGACGCCCGAGGCGCTGGCGGCGCTGGCTCAGGCGGAGGCGATTATCCTCTGCCCATCGAATCCACTGCTGAGCATCGAGCCTATCTTGCGGGTTGGTGGGCTGCGCCGCGCGCTGGATGCGGCGCCCGCTCCGGTGGTCGCCGTCAGCCCCATCATCGGCGGACAGGCGCTCAAAGGGCCAGCCGACCGCATTCTGGAGGCGCAGGGGTTCGCGGTGTCGCCGCTGGGTGTGGCCCGCTGGTATGGCGAGTTGCTCGATGGCCTCGTGCTCGACGAGATCGATGCTGCGCTCGCGCCGGAGATCGCAGCGCTGGGCCTTCAGCCGCTCGTCACGCAGACCATCATGCGCGACCACGCCGACCGCGAGCGATTGGCACGCGAGACGCTCGACTTCGCCGCCAGCCTGCGCGGCAGTCAGACGCGCCGGGCGCGGGCGCTCGAACTCGATGAGGGGCGATGATGGCACACCAAGAGACAGGCGCGGGCGGCCTGATCGGTATCATCCCGCTGAATCGGCTCGACCGCGCCAAGTCGCGGCTGGCGAGCGCGCTGGAGCCCACCGAGCGCGCGGCGCTGGCGCTGGCGCTGGCCGAGATCACGCTGCGCGCGCTGCGTGAATCGGGCGCGCTGGCGCAGGTCGCGGTGATCAGCCCGGACCCGGCGGCGCTGGCGTGGGCCGAGGCGCGCGGAGCCGT
>DATBTW010000371.1:0-5078 GCA_036559055.1 Ktedonobacterales bacterium | reverse complement strand
CATCCGCACGAACATCGCGGCGATCTGCTGGTGAGTATAGGGGCCGTCGGGCTGGTACCACTGCGAGAGCCAGTTGCACATCCCCAGCAGGCCGAAGGTGGCGATCTTCGCGTCAATCGCGCGGCTGAAGACGCCTGCGGCCTGGCCTTCCTCGATGATCTGCTCGAAGTAGCGCTCGTAGACCTTCTTGCGCACGACAATCTCGCGGGCGAAAGGGCCGGTCAGGTGCGGATGCTCGCGGTAGAAGACCGTCATCGCAGGCGAGCGGTTGGCGGCGACCGTGGCATGGTGGACGATGGCGCGGCCCAGCTTCTCAGCGGGGGGGAGCGGAGCCGCAGCAATCTCGGCGAGCGGCTCCTCGCTGGCTGTCAGCACCATCAGATAGATGTGGCGGAGGATGTCTTCCTTGTTCTTGATGTGGTAGTACAGGGCGCCCTTGGTCGCGCCCAGTCGCTCGGCGATCTCGTCGAGGCTGGTCGCGCCGAAGCCGTTGCGCGCGAAGAGGTCGGCGGCGGCGGCGACGATGGCCTTCTGGGTCAGCCGGACACGACGCGACGTTTTCGACCGACTGGTCTTTTTCTCGATCACCGAGGCCGCTGCATCTTCTGCCACCATCGTCGCATCTCCTGTCCACTACCTTGTAGCATACCGGAGGCGCGGCGGCAATGTCAATGCAATCCCAGCAATTACAGACGTTCATGAGTAGGTGGCCAGAGCCGTTTCCTGCCTGGGTCGTGTGGCGGATTCCCGCGTAGATTCGCATGTGCAGGTCTTGACTTCTGCCGCAGCACTGTGTATGTTTCTACCAGTTGTTCAAATTGTCACATACATGGCGATACAGTCGCGCGACGCAGCTCTGCGCATGCCCATCATTCGTTCGCGTCGTTCGAGAGCAAGGAGCATTCTGGCTATGGCTACCGTCATTGCGCCGCAAAGCGAAGAGGCTGTTCTGGAGCGCCTGCGCAAGCAGCAGCTTGTCGAATCCGTCGAACATATGAGTCCGCAGTACCTCGAAGGCATTAAGCGCATCCTGACGGTCTCGGCGGATACGGAACTCATCAGCGCGCCCGCCTACTACCACGCCGCCGTGCATGCCCCCTCGCTCAACGCTTTCGGCTCGGCGGTCTCGATCATCCAGGATGAGCTGGCCCACGCGCACATCGCCTATCGCCTGCTGCGCGACCTCGGCGTAGACTCCGACGCGCTGATCTTCGAGCGCGAGCCGCGTAACTTCAAATACCCCTACGCCTTCGATGTGCCGCTGGATAGCTGGGTCGAGATGATCGTCGCCAATGCGTTCTACGACCGCGCGGGCTACACGCTGCTGGGCGACGTGCATCGCAACACCACGTTTGGCCCCTGGAAGCGCGCGTTGGTCAAGGTGGACAAAGAGGAGACGTTCCACCTGCGCCACGGCGAGCAGAACATGCGCAAGATCAACCAGACCGCCGCTGGACATGACGAATTACAGGCGGCGGTGGACTGGATGTTCCTGCTGACCGTCGAGTGGTTTGGCCTGCCCGACGACCTCAAGAAGCACACCGAGCAACTCGGCTATGGCTTCAAAGGCTCCAGCAACGACGAGCTGCGCCAGATCTGGATGTCTACCGCCGTGCCACTCTGCGACGAGTTGGGGCTGAAGGTTCCCGCGCACTACGACGCCGAGACGCAGAAATACGTCGTCCATGACCCCTTCCCGCGCCACTTTGACGCCACAGCCAAGCGCTGGGAGGACGGCTGCGCCTGGGATGATGTGCTGGTGCGCTGGAAGGCGCGCGGCCCCGCCAATGAGGAGTTTGTCGGCATGGTGCAGCGCGGCAAGCGCGAGATGCTGCGGCTGCTGGAGCAGGACGCATGACGACGCAGTATCCCTCGCTCAGCACCCATGCCGCACAGGACCCGTGCTGCCCGGCGCTGTGGGATGCGCTACGCGAGGTCACCGACCCGGAGATACCCATCAGCCTGGTGGATATGGGGCTGATCGTCGCGCTGGCCCTGCGCGATGGCGTGGCGTACGTCACGCTGACACTTACGGCGATGGGCTGCCCGGCCACCGAGTTCATCACCGACGACATCCGTGCGCGGCTCTTGCGGGAGCCGGGCGTGCGCGCGGTCGAGATCGAGATCGTCTGGGAGCCGGTCTGGACCAAGGCACGGCTCAGCGACGAAGGCGTGGACGCCATGCGCGCCTGGGGGATATCGGCATGAAGACCGCCACGAAGCAGGCCGCCAAAATGCCACGCCGCGCCGCGCTGAATGAGACGCGCGTCTGGCAGGTCTACGCGCGGCAGAAGTACGACGAGCCGCTGCACGAGATTGGCAATATCGTGGCCGACGACGTGGAGCTGGCCAAGGTCTACGCGCGCAGCATCTACGATGAATTTCCCTGGATCGAGATGACGCTGATCCCGCGCGATACCATCGTGACGGTTATCGCGTCGTAGCTGGACGGCTGAGGGAGCCAGAGGGAACCTATGGTAGCAACAGCCATTGACAACGCGGCGCTCTTCGACGTGCTGTCGTCGCTGGCGGACAATAAACACCTGCTCGGTCGGCGCTACGCCTACTGGAGCAATGGCGCGCCCGCGCTGGAGGCCGCCGTGGCCGCCGCCGCGATGGTGCAGGACGAGCTGGGGCACGCCCGCACGCTCTATCCGCTGCTGGAGCAGTTCGCGCAGGGGCAGGCTGACCCACAGCAGCTCGACCCCATGACCCGCGACACGCGCTATCGCGTCGCCGCGCTCGACCACGACTTCGCGGGGTGGTCGGAGTTCATCGCCGCCAATTTCCTGCTGGATACCGCGCTGACGACGTTCTTCGCGGCGGCGCAGAATTCCAGCTATGAGCCATTGCAGGCGCGCGCGCGCAAGGTCATCCAGGAGGAGCGGCTGCACTTCATGAACGCCGAGGGCTGGGTGGCGCGGCTGGCCAACGCGGGCGGCGCGGTGCGCGCGAATCTGGTGGCCGCGCTGGCCCCCTGGTGGAAAGAGTCGCTGTGCTGGTTCGGGCCAGACAACGATCCCGCTATGCGACGTCTCTATGACGACGGCGTGATCGACGCCACCCCCGATACGCTGCGCAGCCGCTTCCTGGCCGTCATCATGCCCGTGCTGCATCGCGTGGGGCTGGAGGAGCCAGTGGAGCAGGATGCGCAGGGCCAGTGGCGGCTGACGCATGCGCTGCCCTGGGCGCAGTGGGACGCCACGACGCGCCGCCTGGGCTAAGCGTGGGGTAGTATGACGCAGCGAGGGCAGCATCCGATGGATCAGACCAACCACGCAGCCGCCGAGCCGCGAGCGCGTGTGCTCTGCCCGTACTGTGGCGCAGAGGAGATCGAGCCGCTGGCGCTGTTCGGCCAGCAATTGCTGACCGTACAGATGTACTGCCAGCGCTGCCACACGCCATTTGAGTATGTCAAAGACGACGCGATCCTGGAAGTGTTTCAGACTCGCAACCTAGACGATGGAGACAAGGGAGGCACCGCATGACCACCGTGAGCGAGCAGGTTCTGGTGAACTACACCGCGCAAGACGGCGTGGGCATCATCGAACTCACGAATCCCCCAGCCAACACGTACAGCTATGAGATGATGAGCCAGCTCGATGCGGCAATCCTCAAGGCGCGCTTCGATGAAAATGTGCATGTCATCCTGATACGCGGCGCGGGCGACAAATTCTTCTCGGCGGGCGCCGAGATCACTATGCTCAACTCGGTGACGCCAAACTTCAAGTATTACTTCTGCTTGCACGCCAACGAGACGTTGACCCGCCTGGAGCAGACGCCCAAGCTGGTGATCGCCGCGCTCAACGGCCACACCGTCGGCGGCGGGCTGGAGATCGCGCTGGCCTGCGACATTCGCATCGCGCGCAAAGGCGCTGGCAAGATCGGCCTGCCGGAGATGAATCTGGCGGTGCTGCCCGGCACTGGAGGCACGCAGCGTATGGCGCGCGCCCTGCCCAAGAACAAGGCCATCGAGCTGATGGCTGAGGCGCGGCTGATGTCGTTCGAGGAGGCGCAGGCGCTGAACCTCATCAACTACATCTACGAGTCTGAGGGCTACTGGGACAAGGTGATGGAGTACGCCCACAGCTTCTGCCCGCCCAACAAGTCGGCGCGTGCGGTGGGTCGCCTGAAGCGGTCGGTGCAGTCCGGCTCCGAGATCGCCTTCTCCGAGGCGCTGGCGCTGGAGCGCGAGCTGCAGCAGCTCTGCTTCCAGAGCGAGGACGCCAAAGAGGGCATCTCGGCCTACGTCGAGAAGCGCACGCCGGCATTCAAGTCGCGGTAGAGAAGCCCCCACCCCCAACCCCTCCCCCGCCGAGGCGGGAGAGGGGAGCCGGAGCGGCCCTAGCCGAGTTCCAGTCCGCGCAGGCGGACTTCGCGGCGGCCGCAGCCGCCACCCAGGCGCGACTTCAGTCGCCAGCCGTCCCCATATTCCGTGCGCGCCCGACGGTGTTTGCCGCGCGAATCATCTGAGCGGATGAGAAGAAGAGGGTTGTCGAGCTATGGCCACACCAATCCCGATCTCTGTTCCCGTGGTCTCCATTCCCGACCAGTTCAACGCCGCCAGCGCCTTTCTCGATAGCAATCTCGCGGCGGGGCGTGGCGCGAAAACGGCCATCTTTCACGAAGGGAAGGCCTACAGCTACGCGGAGATGGCCGCGCAGGCCAACCAGGTCGGCAATGGGCTGCGCGCGCTGGGCGTGGAGATGGAGCAGCGGGTGGCGCTGGCCCTGCTCGATTCGCCCGCCTTCGCCGCAGCCTTCTTCGGCGCAATCAAAATCGGCGCGGTTCCCGTCCCCGTCAATACGCTGATGCGCCCCGCCGATTTCGTCTACATCCTCGAAGACAGCCGCGCCAAAGTCATGCTCATCCATGCCAGCGTGTGGGCAGGCGTGCAGAGCATCCTGCCGCAACTCCACTATCTGCGGCATGTCGTTGTGGTGGGGCTGGAGCAAGCGGCGGCAACCCAGGCGGCCAGCGATGCGCCCGCGCGCCACGGCCTCTTCAGCCGACGCGCGCCCGTCTCACCCGCGAGCCAGCCGCAGACGCTGCCCACCGCCGACGGCTCCGCGATGCTG
>DATBTW010000370.1:0-1932 GCA_036559055.1 Ktedonobacterales bacterium | reverse complement strand
CATGTCACCACGTCGCCCGTGGTCATCACCAACCCCTATCAGCCATATCCGCAGGATGGCGTGCCGCCAGCGAATCCGGCGGTGACGCTGCCCAAGCCCGACCACGGCCCCAACTCCGGCGCGAATTCCAGCGGTACGCCCAGTTCTACTGTCGTCGGATCACACCCCGCCGTGATTCCATCGTGGTGGCTGTGGCCGATGGTGGCCGTGCTGGCGATCATCGCGCTGGTCGCGATTGGCTTCGGCGTGAGCATGGCGCGCCGACCCTCGGCGTCCGGAGGAGGAGCGGCAGGCGCGGTGGATTCGGAGCGGCAGCGCCGCGAGCAGGCGTTCCGCGATCTGCTTAGCCCGCGCGCACCCGACCAGCGCCCACCAGATGGCGGCAGCGGCGAGTAGGCGGGGGAGCGGGGGAAGGTGAGCAGGCGAGCCGGGGGACGGCTGGCGATTGAAATCGCGCCTGGGAGGCGGCCACGCCGCCGCGAAGTCCGCCTGCGCGGACTAGGAGCCGGAGGACGCGAGGAGGCGACGACATGCGCAGGACACGGGTGGCGCTCTTCGACCATCTGGTGTGGGGAACCTGGGATCGGCTGCCGCTGCTGGTTGGCGCGACCAAACAGCGCGTCTATCGCAGCATCCATGCCACCTGCGTGGAGCTAGGCGCTGAGGTGGTGGCGCTGGGCGGCGTCGAGGATCATGTCCATCTGCTCGTGCGCGCGCCCGCCACGCTTGCGCCTGCCGAGTTGGTGAAGCGCGTCAAAGGGGCGTCGGCGCATCTGGCGACGCATGTGGTCGCGCCTGACCACTTCTTCAAGTGGCAGGGTGGGTATGCCGCCTTCTCGGTAGGACGAGGCGAACTCGACCGACTGTGCGGCTACATCGCTCACCAGGAGGAGCATCATCGTCTCGGCTCCCTGATCCCTGAATGGGAAGAAGCGCCTGATGACGACGCGGACGCCTCTGCCAAGTCCTAGTCCGCGCAGGCGGACTTCGCGGCGGCCCGCGAGCCGCCTCCCAGGCGCGATTTCAATCGCCAGCCCGCCCTACTACAGGAAGATCAGCGCGATCGCGCCCAGCGCCAGCAGGATGCTGACGGCGAGGAAGATGATGCCCAGCGTCATGCGGGTCGAGCGCGCCATGCCCGTCTGCTGAATCGCCGGTCCCTGGCCGCCATATTGCGGCGCGTAGGAGCGCCCATAGGGGTCGTTGGCATTGGCGTAGGGATTGCGCGCGGCGGCCATCGTCGGCGTCTCGGGAAGCGCCTCGGTATAGGCGTTGCGGTCGTCGTCATCCCAGCCCGCCACGCCGCCGACCTGATAGCGTCCGCCGCCGGGCTGCGAGCTGGGCCGCCCACCAGGGCCAGAGGGCGAGCCGACCGGAGAGCCGCACTGCCCGCAGAACGTCTCTGTGCCGCTGATGCGCGCGCCACAGACGCCGCAGAAGCGGCCCGTGGCCATGTTGGCGCCCGGATTCGGGCCAGAGTGCGCCGCGCGGGTCGCCTGCGCCGCCACCGTGGAGGCGCGATCAACGCCGGGCGCGCTATTGGAGTAGCGGCCCATCGGCGGCGGCGAGAGCGCAGGGTCAGCCGCGCGCGTCTCGCCATAGGAGGGGGCGTCGTCGTACCTATCGGCTGGCGCTTGCCATCCACAGTTGCGGCATACCCCTCGACCGTCAACTGCGTCCGCGCCACAGCGCTCACACGTCCCCACAGGGCATCGCCTCCACGCAATGGGCCTCTTGATCTTTGATCCGATCTGCGCGCACGGCGCACGATTCGCGCGCCTTAGCCGTCAGTATAGCGCCCAATCTGACGGCGCGCAACTTTCGCAGGCTGGCGGGAGCGGGCGGGCTCTCAGCCTTGAAAGGCCGGATCACGCGACGGCGGCCATAAATGGCCTGAGATGGCGCCCGCCTGCGGCGGCGCAGGGAGGGCAT
>DATBTW010000369.1:0-5914 GCA_036559055.1 Ktedonobacterales bacterium | reverse complement strand
CCTGGTGTGGTGAGCGCGATGTAGACCTGGCGCTGGTCGGTGTCGGGCGCACGGTAGCGCGTCGCATAGCCCTGCGCCACCAGCGTATCGAGCAGCCGCGTGGCGCCAGCGGTGGTGAATTGTAGCAGCGCCGCCAGATCGCCCACGCGCGTCGGTTGATCGCGGGCCGCCCGGTCGGCCAGCAGACGCAGTGCGCGACGCTGCGGGCGCGTTAACGGGCCGAACTCGCGGCCCAGTGATCCCCACCAGTGGTCGAGCGCTCCGGCCACCGCTGCATCCACTGGCTGGCTTGACTGTGTGTCACTCACGTTCGCATCCTCACGCTGGCTTCGTCGCGTGGACATCTATTGACTGAGGCAGTCAACTATTTGTACCATGTGTCAAGAGTGACGGCAACGTGAAGGTTGCCTGGCCAGAGAGGATCGCCCGCGATGCAGCCCACGCAGCCTGAGACGACACCGCCTATGCCCGGCCTGGGGCGGCGCATCTGGCCAGTGTGGATGACGCGCGATGTGAGCCTGGTCATTCTGGCGCGCCTCTTCATGAGCGGGACACGCGCGCTGGCGGGCATTGTCGCGCCGATCTACCTCGCGCTGATCGGCTTCAGCGCGGAGCAACTGGGCCTTCTCTTCGTCGCCGTCGCCATCACCTCGGCGCTCTTCACCGCCGCAGTGGGGCTGCTCTCTGATCGCATCGGTCGCAAGCCATTCCTGGTCGCACTGCCGCTCTTCGCCGCGCTGGCAGCGGTCGCCTTTGCCGTCACGCGCGATGTGCCGCTGCTCTTCGCCTTCGCTGCGCTTGGCTCCTTTGGGCGCGGCGCCGGGGCTGGCGGCGGCTCGATTGGCCCTTATCAGCCCGCCGAGCAGGCGTTGCTGGCCGAGGCTGCCCCACCGCGCGCCCGCAACGATGTCTTTGGCCGCATGGCGTTCGCCTCGTCGCTGGGCGCGCTGATTGGCGGCGGGCCGCTCGCCACGCTGCCCGACCTGCTGCCACGCCTGCATCTGGGCGGCCCCGATGGCATGGCGGGCTACCGCGCCGCCTTCCTGGCGATGGCCGCGCTGGCCACCATCGCCGCGCTGCTCGTCGTCCCCATCGCCGACCGTCGGCCCGTGCTACCGACGAGCGCGACGCCCACTGCGCAGTCTGGCCGCCGCTCGTGGAATCCGCTGCGCAACATCTCGCCCGTCTCCTGGCCGATTCTGGTGCGATTGTGGGTCACGAACAGCGTCAATGGACTGGCGGTCGGCTTCTTCGGGCCGTTCATCACCTACTGGTTCTTCCGTCGCTATGGCGCGGGTACGGCGCTGGTGGGTGCGCTCTTCACGCTGGTCAACCTCGCCGCGCTGGCTTCCAACCTCTACGCGCCGCGCCTGGCCGCGCGACTGGGGCTGGTCCGCGCCATCTTCTGGGGACGCGCACTTCAGGCTGTTCTGATGATCCCCATGGTGCTGGCGCCGACCTTCTGGCTGGCAGGCCTGCTCTACCTGCTGCGCATGCAGGCGCAGCGCATCGCCCTGCCGCTGCGACAATCGTATGTGATGGCGGTCGTGCCAACCCACGAACGCGGCACTGTCGCCGCATTCTCCAACTTGCCGACGCAGGTGACGTCGGCCATCACGCCAGGCATCGCAGGCTATCTCTTCGATGCTGTCTCGCTGGAGCTGCCGTTCGAGATTGGCGCCGCGCTCCAGTTTGTGAACGCCGCGCTCTTCTATTTCTTCTTCCGCGCCACCCGCCCACCTGAGGAGCGCCCCGCCGAGTCGCAAGCGATGGACGTGCCAGACGATACGCTCGGCGCCCCACCAGCCCCGCCCGACGACGCCTCCCCTGACCGTGCGGACGACACGCCTATGGCCGCTGACCGTAGGCGATGAAGAAAGGCGTGACGCAGCGATTGTCGGGCTGCGCCAGATCGAGCTGCATATTCTCCAGCGTCAGGTCCCATGCCGGTTGCGAGCAGATGCCCTGCGCCACGGCCACGCCGCCAAAGCCCTTGCAGACTGAAACGAAGTCCGTGGCTACCATGCGGCCCAGCCGCCCGCCATACGCGCCCGTCGGCAGGTCGATGCGGCGGCTGGCCTGGTTGCGCAGCGGCGTCGAGCCGAGCGCCTCGGCGAGACGGCCGCCATCATTCAGATCGACTTCGCGCTTCGCGCTGAGCTGGCGAATCCAGTTCATCAACTGCTCGACATTGGGGCCGCCATTGGCCAGGCCAATGCAATCCACCAGCTCGACCCAGCCGCCGGGGCGTGTCACGCGCATCAACTCCGACGCCACCCAGGCCCAGCGGCCATGCGGGATTGCCGTGAAGAGCAGGCGCTGATGCACGAAGTCAAAGGTCTTCTCCCCGAATGGCAGTCCCTCGAAGAGGTTGCCCGCGACGAAGGTGTAGTTGGGTGGGCGCACGTCGGCGTCGGGGCGGCGCTCGGCGCGCTCATCCATGGCTGGTGGCTTCACGTCCAGACCGATCACGTTGGCGTCGGGGAAAGTCTGCGCCATCTCTATCGCCCAACGCCCCGTACCGGTTCCCACATCCAGAATACTGGTGGGTCGCCCGACGGGCGCGGCGAAGTTGCCCTGGAACGCGAACCGCAGCATGTAATGCTGGAAATCGAGGCGATTGACCTCCTCGCCGTCGGCTGGCAGCGCATAGGGCAGCCCCACGACCCGCTCACGGCCCGCCACGAGATTCGTCACGGCGTTGAGATTGATGGCGCCCCACTGAGCGGAGACCTGCGGCTTGCGACGGAACCAGCCAAACCAGCGCATCGACTTTCGCCTCTTTCCCTGTCGTCGTCGGCCTCGGTCTCGATCACCAGGCGCCGACGCAGCCGGGGTGATGATGGGGGTTGAGTATACGCCGCACATGTATAGCGCATCGCGACCGTTCACGTTCGCAGCATACTCGCATCTGTCAAGCGGGCGTTGTCGCGATGTCCAGGTCGCGTCCAATCCCGCGTCCGCGCAGGCGGACGTTGTGGGTCGCAGGCCCTTCAGCCGCGAATTCATTCGCCGCCTGCCGCTTGCCCGAACCAGCGACAATGCCTATACTGACGCCATACGCGAGCGTGCGCTGTCCCGACGATAACAGATTGGCATGCGATCAGCGTAGATGGCGGGTAGGTGGAATCGAGCGCGGTGTCCGCGCACCTGTGAAGTGAGCAGTGGCATGGCAGTGTCTGATAACACATCTCCTTCGTCCCAGCAGCCAACGACTCCCGGCGCGGCAAGCGTCACGGCAGGCGCGAGCAGGCGCGTAACGGGCAAGCTGGGGCGTCGCGCGCTGGTGGGCGTGGCGGCGGTAAGCGTCTGCGCGGCGGGCGTGGCGCTGACCCCGACGGCGGAACGCATTGCACAGCAGATCGGTCAGCAAGCGGTCGATGACGCCTACGCCGCTGGCATCGCGGCGGGACGTCAGGCGCTGCTGAGCGAGCTGGCCCAACTGGAGGGTGTACCGCTCGACGCCGCCATCAAGGTGGCCGAGTTGACACGGCTGGCGGTGCTCTATATCGTGCGTCCGGTCGCGCAGCTCTTCGCCACGGTGGCGGGCGACGCGCTCGGCGGTTTCATCGCGGCGATCTCCAGCGCGCAGGATCACCTGGCCAGCATCAACATCCACATCTCGCAGCTCGACCAACTCAAATCGCTGCTGACACAATGGCAGCAGGGTGTGCAGCAGCTTCCCATCGCGCTGACCCAGTACGCCACGGCGGATATCGACAGCGCCGAAAACTACCTGAAGGCGCTGAAGAAGCAGATTCAGCAGCAGCAGAATAGCGCGAAATGACATCCCCTCCGCATCCCGCAGCGCGCCCCGTCGGCGTTGTATACTGTGCTGACGGGGTCCGTGCTGCACGGCGCGGACCCCATTGGCGTCTGTGCGACTCTGGCGGCCCGACGCCGCCGCTCGCAGTCCGATGGGGAGAGCGCGCATGCCCGACTTCCAGGTCGTCGCCCCATTTCAGCCGACCGGCGACCAGCCGACGGCCATCGAGGAACTCGTCGAGAGCATCCACCAGGGCAACCACTACCAGACCCTGCTGGGCGTGACGGGCAGTGGCAAGACCTTCACCGTCGCCCAGGTCGTCGAGCGCTTGCAGCGTCCGACGCTGGTGCTGGCCCCCAACAAGACGCTGGCGGCCCAGCTCTACGCCGAGTACAAGGAATTCTTCCCCAATAACGCCGTCGAATACTTCGTCAGCTACTACGACTACTACCAGCCAGAAGCCTACATCCCGCGCAGCGACACCTACGTGGAGAAGGAGAGCCAGCTCAACGAGGAGATCGAGAAGCTGCGGCTCTCCGCCACGCGCAGCCTCTTCGAGCGGCGCGACACGCTGATCGTCGCCTCGGTCTCGTGCATCTATGGCCTCGGCTCGCCAGAGGAGTACGGCGATGTCGTGCTGACCCTCAAGGTCGGCGAGACGCGCCGCCGCGACCGAATCTTGCGCTGGCTGACTGACATCCAGTACGAGCGCAACGACACCAACTTCGTGCGCGGCAAGTTCCGCGTGCGCGGCGACACGCTGGAGATCTACCCTTCCTACGAAGACCTGGCCATCCGCATCGAGTTCTTCGGCGATGAGATCGAGCGGATTGTCGAGATCGATCCGTTGACGGGCGAGGTGCTAGGCAATCGCCAGCGCTTCGATGTCTACCCCGCCAAGCACTGGGTGACGACGCAGGAGCGGCTGAATAAGGCCATCGTCAGCATCGAAGAAGAGCTGGCGTTGCGGCTGAAGGAGCTGGAGGGCGAGGGCAAGCTGCTGGAGGCCGCGCGCCTGCGCCAGCGCACCAACTTTGACATCGAGATGCTGCGCGAGACGGGCATCTGCTCCGGCATCGAGAACTACTCGCGCCACCTGGCCGGGCGCGCGGCGGGCGAGCAGCCCTGGACGTTGCTGGACTACTTCCCGCCTGACTTCCTGTTGGTGGTGGACGAGTCGCATGTGGCGCTGCCACAGGTGCGCGGCATGTTCAACGGCGACCGCGCACGCAAGCAGGTGCTGGTGGACTATGGCTTCCGCCTGCCCTCCGCGCTAGACAACCGCCCGCTGACCTTCACCGAGTTCCTCGAACATCTGCAACAGGCGGTCTTCGTCTCGGCCACACCGGGGCCATTCGAGTACGAGCACAGTCAGGTCGTCGCCGAGCAGATCATCCGCCCGACTGGCGTGCTCGATCCGCTCATCAGCGTGCGCCCGACCGAGGGGCAGATAGACGATCTGCTGGCCGAGGTGCGCCACCGCACCGAGAATGGGCAGCGCGCGCTGGTGACGACGCTCACCAAGAAGATGGCCGAAGACCTGGCCGACTATCTGCAAGAGATGGGCGTCAAAGTCCACTACCTGCACTCCGAGATCGAGACCCTCGAGCGGGTGGAGATTCTGCGCGATCTGCGGCTGGGCGTCTACGATGTGGTGGTGGGTATCAACCTGCTGCGCGAGGGCCTCGATCTGCCTGAAGTCTCGCTGGTGGCGATTCTGGACGCCGATAAAGAAGGCTTCCTGCGCTCTGCAGGCTCGCTGATCCAGACGATCGGCCGCGCCGCGCGCCATATCGAAGGTTCGGTCATCATGTACGCCGACAAGGTGACGGACTCGATGCGCCGCGCCATCGACGAGACCAACCGCCGCCGCGAGATTCAGCAGCGCTTCAACGTAGAGCACGGCATTACGCCGAGGGGCATCAAGAAAGAGGTGCGCGCGCTCTCCGACCGCTTCCGCTCCGAGGAGCGCGATGAGGAGGCGACCGGAGCCGTCGCCATCGCCGATCTGCCCAAAGACGAGATCGCGCGCATGATCAAGACGCTGGAGTCGCAGATGAAGTTAGCGGCGAAGGCGCTGGAGTTCGAGAAGGCGGCGCAACTGCGCGATCAGGTGGTAGAGTTGCGTCGAGCGCTGGTGGAGTAGCG
>DATBTW010000368.1:0-6013 GCA_036559055.1 Ktedonobacterales bacterium | reverse complement strand
GATTAGATACGCTACCGTATCGTTTCCATTGGCAAGCATAGCACGGGGATGGCAAATATGCAACACCATCGTATCGAAATATGATACGGTACACTGAGAGGGGATGAGTGCCGTGAGAGGAGCCAGCCATGACCGAGACTGAACTACGCAAGCCTGGACGCCCACGCAGCGCCCAGGCGGATCAAGCCATCCTGGAGGCCGCGCTCGAACTGATCGCGCAGGAGGGCATCCAGGGTATGAGCATCGAAGGGGTCGCGGCGCGCGCGGGAGTCGGCAAGACGACCATCTATCGCCGCTGGCCCAACAAAGACGCGCTGGCGCTCGATGCGCTGCGTACCGTCAAGCCGCCCATCGTCTCCTTCGACACTGGCAATCTGCGCTCCGACATCGTGCGCTTCATGGCCTTCCTGCGCGGCCTGCTCGATGATCCGCTGGTGCAGCGCGTCGCGCTGCGCGTGCTGGGCGAGCTGGCTGGCCGACCGGCATGGCCGAAAGATTACTTTCTCGGCGCAATGAGCTCGAACTACACCGGCCTGTACGGCATGATCGAGCGCGCCCGCGACCGTGGCGAGCTGCGCGCCGACATCGACATCCCGCTGGTGATGGAGATGATCGGCGGGCCGGTGTTCTATCATTTCATCTTCACGCTCTTCATGCCCAACCAGCCACCGTTCAACATCGATCAGTGCGTCGAGTTGCTGTGGGATGGCTTGAGGCCATATCGCGCCGACACCAGCCGCTAGAAAGTCGCCCGCCATGCGCCCCATCAACATCGCCGAGTACGAGGCCATCGCCCGCGCGCGGCTGCATCCCGCCGTGTGGGACTATTACAGCGCCGGAGCCGACGACGAGGTGACGCTGCGCGAGAACCGCGCCGCTTTCGAGCGCATCCGGCTGCGCCCGCGCGCGCTGGCGCCCGTCGGCTCCGTGAATCTCAGCGCGTCGCTGCTGGGGATCGAGGTCGCGCTGCCCATCGGCATCGCCCCGGCGGCCATCCACGGCGCCGCGTGTGAGGACGGCGAGCGCGCCACAGCCCAGGCGGCGGGCGCGCTCCAGGCGCTCATGATCGCCAGCACGGAGTCCACCTGCTCGCTGGAGGAGATCGCGCAGGCGGCCAGCGGCCCGCTCTGGTTCCAGCTCTATTTCACCCACCGCAGCCACGCGCTGGCCGAGCGGCTGGCGCAACGCGCCGAGGCGGCGGGCTACCGCGCGCTGGTAGTGACGGTGGACTCGCCGCGCTGGGGCCGCAAAGAGCGCCACATCCGCAGCGAATCCACCTATGACTGGCCGCCCTCTGGCAACTTCCCCGACGACGCCGGCGACGCAAACGAGGCCGAGCCGGGCGAAGTGGAGCAGCCAGATGAGCAGGATGCTCAGGACGACGCGGCGGCCATCACCTGGGCCGACATCGCCTGGCTTCAGAGCATCACATCGCTGCCCATCGTGCTCAAGGGCATCCTGACGGCAGAGGACGCCGCGCTGGCCGTGGCGCGGGGAGTGGCGGGCATCGTCGTCTCAAATCACGGTGGCCGTCAGCTCGATGGCGTCCTGCCGACCATCGAGGCGCTGCCAGAGGTCGTCACCGCCGCCGCTGGCCGCTGCGAAGTCTATCTGGATGGCGGCGTGCGGCGCGGAACGGATGCGCTGAAGGCGCTGGCGCTGGGCGCGCGGGCCGTCTTCGTCGGGCGGCCGATCCTCTGGGGGCTGGCGGCGGATGGCGCGGATGGCGCGCAGCACGCGCTGGAGTTGCTGCGCGACGAGCTGGCCCTGGCGATGGCGCTAGCCGGGCGGCCCACGCTCGCCAGCATTGACGCCTCGCTCATCGAGCAGCGATAGCGACGGCAGTGAGCTGGGCGCGCAGCCCGGCCTCGCCCTCGCGCATGACATGATCGTGGCTGGCACGGAAGACCGGCTCGACAAAGTAGCCCGCGAGATTGAAGAGCGGATTCGTGACGCGCACATACCAGTTGTAGACGATGCGTGTACCGCCATCTGGCCGTGTGAAGAAGTGTGTCTCCAGTGTGCCCGCCAGATCGCCTGTCACCATCTGCCGCCAGCGCCGCAGCTCCTCGATCTCCGTCATGCGCGAGACGATGTGGAAGGGCGGAGCGAAGCGCGCCACGCTCGCCGCCTGCTTCACTCGGTAGTGAATCGCCCGCCCATCGACGGCTCGCCGATCGGGGACAATACGCGCAATCCGCATGGACGGCCAGAAGCTATTTTCCGAGCGCGACATCGCCTCGTAGACCTCTGCGAGCGGCGCATCGATGTTCCATTCAGTCGTCCAGTCGTAGAGGCGCGGCGCCAGGCCGCCACCGATCACGACGCCAGCGCCCACGCCCGCCGCCAGGCCCGCCAGCGCCGGCCACCGGCGCCACCACCCTTCGCTCGCCATCGCCTTACCCCCTTCCGAAGCTCGTCACCTGCGCATAGATTGAGAGGAATTGAGTCGTATTGATTCGAAACGCATGGCGCGGAGAAGCCGTCACCCCCATCTCCGCGCCAGGGGCTGCGCATGCCAGGCATGCGCAGCCCGCCCGCTGTTCACCCGCACTTGCCGCCGGCAGTGGCAGCGGCGGAGACCACGCTGCCACTCATGACTACCCGCGCCGCTCAATGATGGATGAGTCGAACTGTACCGCATGCTGTGGAGCGGCGCCAGTCACGCGGCGGTGGCCTTTACTCGCCGCCGCCGCCCAGCAGCGCGTCGATCTCGCCCAGGCAGGCTTCGGGGTCGTCGGCCCACAGGCGATAGGGCAGGCGATGGACACGCCAGCCGGCCCGCTCCAGAATCGCCTGCCCGGCGACCGAATCGAGCATGGCGTCTTCGGGGTGTTTGGTGCGGCGCTCGGGGTCGCCGTCACAGGCGATGGCTAGCGCCTGCGCGCCGCGTTGCGCCACGACGTCCACCGCGAAGCCGGCTACCGGATAGCCCAGGAACGTGGTGTAGCCGCCACGCTTCCGCAGAGCGTCCGCCAGCTCGCGCTCGAAGCGCGTGCCGCCTTCCAGATGATCTTCGGGCTTGTCTGGCTCCAGACAGTCCGCCGCGTAGTTGAGGTAGTCGCGCAGCAGATGCTCCTGCGGCAGATGGCGCGGATCCAGCCCGGTAAAGATGATCTGCCGCCGCCGCGCGCGCGTCACGGCCACGTTGAACAGGTTTTCCTGATTCATGAAGGTCAGCGTGCTGCGGTGCGACTTCGGGTCGGCGCAGAAGCTAATGAGCATGATGTCGCGCTCGTCACCCTGGAAGGTATGCGCGGTGCCGACGGCGATGTCGTGCTCCTGCACGATCTTCGACTTGAGCTTGGCCGCGAGCTGGCGATTCAGGTAGTTGACCTGATCGCGATAGGGTGAGAGTACGCCGATGGAGTGGCGCTCACCTGGCGCTTTCTTGACGTCGGCGGTGGCGATCTTGTTGATCTCTTTGATGATCGCCTCGACTTCCTCGACGTTGTAGCCCTCTTTGCGCCGCGTGCCATTCACCTTGTGGAGCTCGACACTGCGCAGGCCTAGCGTATCGGGGCGGCGCGTCATCACGCGCAGCGCGCCCCCATAGAACTGCTGATTGCTGAACTCGATGATCTGCGGCAGGCTGCGGTAATGCTCATCCAGCAGCACCACATCATCCTGCGAGGGCAGTGCGCCGTTGATGACGTCGAGCAGACTGTGCGTGCGATAGTTCCACTGCGAGCGCTGGCTGGCCGAAAGGCCGTGCTGCGAGGCCAGCGCCGCCTGGCGATCTTCGCGTAGCCATGAGAGATGCCGCAACTGCTTGGGATCGCCGCAGACCACCGCCCGATGAGCGCGATAGAGCAGCGGCAGCGCGCTGGCCACGTCGCACTGCGACGCTTCATCCACCACCACGATGTCGAACATCTCGCGCTGGAGTGGCATCAGCTCCGCCGCATGCGGATTCGTCACCGCCCAGATGGGAAATGCGCCCAGCAGTGCCGAGAAATCCAGCTCGCCGAAGATTTTGTCCTGCTCGGCGGTGCTGCGCGCCCCCAGCGCCGTCTTGAAGAGCGCCAGCGTGCGCCGATTCAGGCGTAGCGCGTCGGCCAGCGCATCGCGTCGGCGGGCAGAGAGCAGCTCGCCCACCAGCGTGCCACGGTCGGCGCGCAGTCGCGCATGGCGGGTCAGGAGCGCGTTGATGTCGTCGCGGCGGGCCAGGTCATCGGCGTAATCGCCCAGGGCCGCGCGCAGCCGTTCACGATCCACCACCTGATCGAGCTGGCCGAGCAGCTCGCCCTCACGCATGCCCAGCTGCTCGGCCAGCTCGCCAGCGCGATGCTCGCGCTTGCGGCCCTGCAGCCAGCCCGTCAGTGGCGCGCGGCCAGCGGAGAGGCGGCGCAGCCCTTCGTGCGCGTCGGCCAGCGCGTCTGGCCCCAGCCGCGCGGCGGCGTCTTCATCGTAGGCGGGCGCGGGGGTCGCGGCAAATGCGCGCTGCGTTTCCGTCCAGCGCACCTCCGACTCCAGCATGAAGGCGATCTCGGTGTTGAGGTCGGCGATCTCGGCGTCGGCGGCGCGCAACCGTTCCTCCAGCATCTCAATCTCGCCGGGGCGCGACTTGGCTGGCGCGCCGGTGCCATCGAAGAGGTTGTCGAGGAACTGCTTCAGCTCGTCGCGGTAGCGTCGGTCGCCGCCGCGCAGGATGACCGTCAGCGCGCCCAGATGCGGCTTGAGCTTCTCGACGACGACATCGACCGCCTTATTCATCTTGGAGGTCAGCAGCACGGTCTGCCCGCGCGCCACGGCGTCCAGGATCAACTGCGCGATGGTGAAGGATTTGCCCGTCCCCGGCGGCCCGATCACCAGCGTCAACGGGCGCTCCTCGGCATGGCGCAGCACGGTCGTCTGCGCCGCGCTCAGCTCCGCGCCAGAGAGGATGGAGCGAGCGGCGGGCGCAGCGGGCGCGGCGGAGCGCACGACGCCCAGCGAGCCAGCGCGGCCACCGCGAATCGGCGCGGGCGCGTCGTCGAAGATGGCGCCCAGCGGGGTCGAGGTGTCGCCGCGCTGCGCCATCATCTGCAACTCGGTCAGCACGCCACGCGCTTCCGTTGGGCGTCGCGCCAGCGCCGTCGCCGAGGCGCACAGCAACTGCACCGCGCTATCGTGGTCTACCAGATCGCGGATGGCCTCCTCGCGCTGTAGCTCCGGGAAAGCGATCAGATCGTCAGTGCGCAGGCTGGGGATCAGCTCGCCGACGACAGCGGCGAACTCGCGGATGGTGGGCTGGTCGAAGGGCGCGGTGGGCGCCTGCCCCAGAATCGCCTCGGCGTAGGCCTGCGCCTGCTCGTCGTTCTCGGCGTCGATCAGCGAGGCCAGCAGCGGGAAGTTGATGCGCTGCTCTTCGAGGTCGATGGTCAGCCACGCCTGCGAGCCTTCCTGCTCGATGCGCGCGGGCCAGTAGAGCAGCGGCGCGCAATACAGCTCACCCTTCTTGCGCGGGCCAAGCGCTGGCCCACGCCCGACGAGAAAGAGCGAGCCGTAGATGAGGAACTTCTCGCGGCGGTTGACGTCGGCGGCGTTCTGCGCGGTGATGCCCTTGCTGAGCGGGACTTCCATGCGCGTGATCTGCCCGGTCAGCAGCCCCTCGATGCCATCGGTGAACATCAGGTGCTCGGCCTGCGTGTTCTCCAGCACGTTCGAGATGACGCCACCGCGCGCGTCGGCGGCGAAGCAGTCGTGATAGTAGCGGCAGACGCCCGCGAAGAGCGAGGAGGTGGGGCCAGCGACGACCTGCGGGTCGAGCGCTCCGCTGCGGTCGGGCCAGTCGGAGACGGGCGTGAAGCCGCTGCGCTCAGGCAAAGCCGGTCCATCGGTCTTTTTGTCGTCGGTCGTGCGGCTACGTCGGAACAGTGCCATTTCGCCCCCCTTAGCCACATCTCGCGGCGCTGGCAGCGCGCAACGAGCTAGCGTCGCATGCGAAGTATAGGTATCGGCGGCGGCGAGCGTCAAACAAACGGCCCTGAATGGCCAAAGGCGCATAGGCCATTTAGCGCGCGTGAGGAGC
>DATBTW010000367.1:0-2980 GCA_036559055.1 Ktedonobacterales bacterium | reverse complement strand
GCCGTCGGCGCGCTGGCGCTGGGCGGGCTGTGGAGTCCAGCGGCGCTGGCGGCGGCGAACGAAGCCAACGGCGTAGCCGTGCTGAAATTTCACACCATGGCGCCGGTCACAGGCGCGTTCGTCGGCGCGCCGACCAATCCTGATGGCGGGACGCCGATTCGCGGCATCCACGGCGGCGGCCTGCCGTGGCGGCTGCGCGCGGCGGATGGCGAGCTGAAGGCCGATGGCTCGCTGCGTGTGCGCGTGCGCGGACTCGTGCTGGCGGCTGGCCCGCTGGCGGGGACGAATCCCATCGCCACCTTCCGCGCCATCGTCAGCTTCGAGAACGCGGCGCCCATTTTCACCGCCAGCGTTCCCGCGTCGAAGGAAGGCGACGCCGAGATCGAGGCGCGCATCGCGCTGCCGCATCCCGGCTTCGCGCCGATCATCTTCGTCGGGCCGGGCGCGGCCCCGGCGTGGTTCGCTGTGACAGGCCTGATGTAGCGGCAGGGTGTCGCCCTGAGTCGGATTCCCCCTCTCCTCGCGGGAGAGGGGGCCAGGGGGTGAGGTTCCGCGACCTACTTCCCCTGCCCGCCGACGAACTCCAGCGCCGCCTGGGCCAATGGCAGCCAGTCGCCCGTGTAGCTCGGCGCGATGCTGACCCACTCGCGCATCTGGCGGCCATCGCGGCGCGGATCGAAGCGCTCGCCCTCGCCGGAGGCCAGCAGCGCCTCCACGCGCGCGGCGGGCAGCTTCAGCGTGAGCTTGCCATCGCTGTTGAGCATGGCGAAGACCTTGCCGCGTACCTTCAGCGCCGATGCGCCGAAACGTCTCCGCGCGCCTGGCCCACCCTCCGGCGGCGTGACCGCTGGATTGGACGCGAACTCATCGACGAGATCGGCGAATCGCTCCTCTGGTGTAAATGTTGGCTGGCTCATCAGCTCTCCCTCCTCCTCGCGACAGGCGCGCCGGATACCGCGCGCTATTGACCCGCGTGCCTCAGCAGGCTACGCTCTACCAGAGCATACGTGCGACTGTTTCACAGAGCGATGGTCAGGAAGTGGGCGGCGCGATGGACACTTTTCGACTGCGCATGTCTCTTATCATGTTCACCAGAATCGGCGCAGGATGCCGCTGGGCTTCTCGCCCAGGCGGAGGAATGCGCCGCCGCCCGCAGGCGGTACTAACTCATTGACGTTACATGTCAATGATACACTGCTTGCATGAAACAAACCTTGCTCGTCAAACTGGCGCCCACGCCTGACCAGCATGCTGCGCTCTTGCGGACGCTGGAACAGTTCAACGCCGCTTGCAACGCGATTGCCGCTGTGGCTTTCGCGGAGCAGTGCGCGGGCAAACTTGACCTGCAAAAGCTGGTCTACTACGACATCCGCGCACGGTTTGGCCTCTCGGCCCAGATGACGATACGCGCGATTAGCAAGGTCAGTGAAGCCTACAAGCGCAACAAGCGCATTCAGCCCAGCTTCCGTTCGCATAGCGCGATGGTCTACGACCAGCGCATCTGCTCGTTTCCCGGCCCGGATCGCGTGTCGCTGCTGACGCTGGACGGCCGTGAAGTGATGCCGTTTCGCTTCGGGCGCTACGCGGAGGGGATGTTGCAGCGCGTGCGTGGGCAATGCGATTTGCTCTACCGCGCCAGCAGCGCCACCTTCTTCCTGGCCATCACCGTGGATGCGCCAGCGCCGACGCCTGATGAGGTGAGCGCGTATCTGGGCGTAGACCTGGGCATTGTGAACATCGCCACCACGAGCGACGGTGAGATGGTGAGTGGCAGCCAGGTCAATAACGTGCGCGCGCGCTATTCCCGCTTTCGCGCCAAGCTCCAAAAGAAGGGAACCAAGAGCGCCAAACGCCTCTTGAGGAAGCGCAGTGGTCGAGAGACCCGCTTCGTCAAGGATACGAACCATGGTGTGAGCAAACGCCTGGTAGCACAGGCGAAAGGCACCGCACGCGGCATTGCCGTTGAAGACCTCAACGGTATCCGTGCGCGGGGAACGGTTAGGAAACGCCAGCGACGGGTGCTGCATTCCTGGGCGTTTGCTCAACTACGGTCGTTCCTCTCCTACAAGGCGGCGCTGGCAGGCGTGCGGCTCGTGGCGGTCGACCCGCGCAACACGAGCCGCACCTGTGCGGCCTGTGGCCACTGCGACAAGGCCAGTCGCATGACACAATCGAAGTTCATCTGCACCTCGTGCGGGGTCGTCGCCCACGCCGATGTGAGCGCGGCGGTCAACATTGGCCGTCGGGCGGCTGTCATACCGCCGCACGCGGCGCCCCGCGCGGGGTAGCTGCAAGCCGTCGGGCTTTTAGCCCGTGCGGTCTATGACTGCCTTGGTCCTTGAAACGATAGCCGTCGAGCTGGCGATCTCCATGGGCGTCGCCGCCATGCAGCGCGTCTACGGTGCAATTCTGGTGGCTGATGGGCTGGCGGCAGGCGCCATTATCATCTACCTCTGGATTCGGCGCGATCAATCACGCCAGACGCGCGCCGTCCTCATCGTGCAGGCTGTCTTCCTGCTGTTCATCACCATCGCGACCGCTCAAGGGCTGCACCAGGCGCTGCGCTAGCGCGGATGGCTGGCATGACGCCTATTGGTCTTGCCGGATGCGCGTCGGAGCGATGCGGACGGCCTGCGAATAGACCTCGGCCATCCGCTCCCAACTCACGCCCATCTCCTCGATCACGCGCGTGTATTTCTCCACATAGGGCGCCATCGTGATGCTAACGCCAGGCTCGCTGACGAGCGTAGCGAGGCCCTCCACCACCACCGGCGTGTTGTTGCGCCCGAAGTTGTCGAGCGCCAGCGTGACATGTGGATTCTGGCGCAGGTTGCGCGCCTTGACCGACTCAGGCTGGGTGAAGATCAGAATCGCGCTGCCATCCCAGATGAAGCACACGGGCGCGGTGTGCGGGCTGCCATCCGGGCGAACCGTGGTGAAATACGCGAACTCTTCCTGCCGCAGCCGCCACTCGATGCCC
>DATBTW010000366.1:0-9842 GCA_036559055.1 Ktedonobacterales bacterium | reverse complement strand
CCCGTGGTGTGCTGGGTCCAGCCCACCGCGTAGCAGAAGGCCGTCGTGCGGTCGCGGCCAGAGTTGGCGGTGATAGCCTCGGCCACCTGCAAGAAGACCTCCTTCGGCGTGCCGCAGACCTGCTCCACAAACTCTGGCGTGTAGCGCGCATAGTGGCGCTTCAGGATCTGGAAGACGCAGTGCGGGTCTTGCAGTGTCTCATCGCGCGGGGGCGGCCCGCTCTCGGCGCGCTGCGCGCGATGCGAATAGCTCTCGCCAGTCGCTGCCGTGTGGTGGCCCGCCGCAGCCGGCACATCCTCACCTTGATAGCTCCAGGTGCTGAAGTCGTATTCGCCTTTGGCGCGGTCGAAGCCGGAGAAGACGCCCTCCAGATCCTCCGTATCGCGGAAGTCGCTGTTGATGATGGTAGAGGCGTTGGTGTAGCGCTGCACGTACTCCTTGAACCACTTGTCATGCTCGATCACGTAGTGGATCAGCCCGCCGAGGAAGGCGATGTCGGCGCCGGGCCGCAGCGGCGCGTAGATATCGGCATTGGCCGACGTGCGCGTGAAGCGCGGATCGACATGGATGATCTTCGCGCCACGTTCGCGCGCCTCCATCACGAAGCGGAAGCCGACCGGGTGGCACTCCGCCATGTTGGAGCCTTGAATGACGATACAATCGCTATTGACGAGGTCCCATTGGGCGGTTGTCGCGCCGCCACGACCGAAGCTGGTACCCAGACCGGGCACAGTGGAGCTGTGTCAGATACGGGCCTGGTTGGTGATGTGGACGACGCCTAAATTGCGGAAGAGCTTGAGCATCAGGTAGTTTTCCTCGTTGTCGAGGGTGGCCCCGCCGATGCTGGCGACACTCTCCAGCCGATTGACGCGCACGCCATCGGCATTCTGCAGAACGAAGTCTTTGTCGCGCGCCTCTTTGATGCGCGCGGCGATGCGATCCATCGCCCAGTCGAGCGAGCGTTCTTCCCAGTGGTCGCTGCCCGGCGCGCGGTAGAGCACGCTGGTGGGGCGGTTCGGGTTATTGATGAGCTGATAGGTGGCGGCGCCTTTGGGGCAGAGGTGGCCCGCGTTGATGGGGCTTTCGGGGTTGCCCTCGATGTCGATGACCTTGCCATCGCGCGAGTAGACGAGCTGACTGCACCCGACGGCGCAATAGGGGCAGACGGAGGTCGTCACCTGCGCCCCATCCAGGCGCGATGCGAGCCGCTGACTGCGCTTGCTGGTGGGCGAAGGCGCCCAGCCCACATGCCGCCGCAACAGCGCGCCCAGCCCACCCTGCGCGCCATCGGAGGCGTCCCCGGATCGTGCTTGCTCAGAGTTCCGTGATGTGATCGTCATTGCATTCTGCCTCCTGAGGCTACCACACAAACACGCCTGCGCCCTCAATCTCGATTGTGAAGGATGCTCACGGCGAGCGAGGCTCGCATGCGAGGCGTCGCGACACCTCGCAGCAAGATATATGCCCAGTGCCGGGGCTATCGCCGCCTATCGGCATCTATCTCGGGCGCGAGAGCAGCGCGAAGAGCGACGAGGCGCCCGCGCCATAGACCAGATGCGAGGAGAGGTCTTTGGCCAGAGTGGGTTTGTCGTACTCCCAGATGGGCTTGTAGAGGCGCGCCAGCGGCAGGATGACATACGCTGCTCCAAAGACCGCCGCGCCGAAGGGCAGCCCCGCCAGCGCCCGTGGCCCACGCGCCAGCGCCGTAGAGCCGATGACGAGGCCGAACAGGCTGCCCCAGGCGGCGCCATACGACCAGTGGGTCAGGTCGCTGGTCAGCGCGGCGTACCGCTCCGGCAGTGGCCGCTGGAGCATCCCCTCGAAGAGGCGCTTGCCGATCTGGCCCGGAGCGGGAGCCTGCTCCCATTCCTTCAGGCCCGGCGAGAACTCATAGTCCAGCAGAGGCTGATCGCCACCGCCGCTGCGGAAGCGCAGGTAGCCCACCAGATCCATCACCGCCGTTCCCGCCACGCCCGACAGCGCGCCGCGCGCCACCGCGCCTATCGGCGTCATCCGCCTGCTCGCCAGAGATCGCCTCGCCATCGTCGCCACGTTCCTTCGCCTCCTTTTCGCTGCGCCCGCTCCACAGTCGTTTACGGCTGCTCGGTCGGCTGATCGGCGCCGAGGTTCATTCCCGTCTGCTCGGTGGGATAGTCGATATGGGTATCGGTCTCGTCGCCGGAGGCGTTCAGCGTGCGCTCCGACTGCGCCAGGCGGTCGGGCGAGCGGCCCAGACCCGTCGCGGGCGGCATGGCAATCGTGTCAGGTAAGGATGTTGGCATGCCATCGGCCGTCACGGCGCCACTCCCGGCGTGCGTGTTGGCGTGCGTTTGCAGCAGCGACTGCGCGACGACGCTCTGGATGGTCGGCGTCAGACTGGCATCGATGTTGACGCCATCCTCCTGGAACGAGTAGAGCACGGCATCGGCGAGATGTCGCTCCAGCCAGTCAGACATGCGCCACTCATCGCGCAGATTGGCCTGCGCCGCCTGAATGGTATCGGTGTCGCCATAGGCTTGCGCGGCGGCGATCAGCGCGCCATAGGCGGCGATCTCCATGTGCTCGGTCATGTAGTCGTCGCGCGCCATCTTCACCAGCGGCTCGTCGTGTCCGCCGGTCGCCGCGCCCATCAGACTGCCAGCCACGGTCGCGCCGACCGATTTCCTGCTGGAAGGTTTGACTTCGTAGGCGCGCAGACGCTCGGCCATGCGCTGCTCGTGTTGGCGTGTTTCATCCAGATGCTGATGAATGCGCGTCTGGACATCTGGATAGCGCGCGGTGTCTTTCACCTGACCTTCGAGGGTCTGCACGATTTGGTGTTCCATCGCATAGGCGTCTTGCAGCCAGTTCACCAGTTTTTCACGTAGATCGTCGGAATGAGCCATTGATCGAACCTCCTTTGTTCGCGATACCATGGGCGCCACAGGGGAGCAGGGGAGATACGTAGCGCTGGCGCGGGGCCAGAAAACCACGATGACCGATCATCCCTGATCGGCCACAGCAGGTTTCCCGGGAAGGCGCCGAGTCCGGACGCCTGCCGCGCCAGCAAAGCGCAACCTTGTGGGCTGCGTACCCGCTAACGCGGCAGATACGTCCGCTCGCGCCTGCGCCTCCATGCGCATGTGACCGCACATCCTTGCCCAGCGCCGTGTCCGCCCAACGTGACGGCGTTGGAACGGCGTGGCGGCGCCAGTGGCGACCACAATGCGCTACTCCTCAACAAGTTCTATGCCAGATGTCGCGTGCAGCCGCTCCGATCTGCCGCGAGATGGGAAAGACATTGGCAGAGGGGGAGCCGCAGCGGGGAGGGGTGGGAGGCTTACGCGGGCGGGCGAAACCACGTCTGGAACTGCGCCAGCAGCATGGGATCGCCCTTGATGCGGAGCTTGCCGCTGATGACCGCCGACATGGGGTTCAGCTCACCGCGCAGCAGCAGCAGCCAATCGCCGGAATCCACCGTAGCCGTGGCGTTGGGATGCTCGGCTCCGCCCTGGCCACAGGTGAGCGCGCCATTGGCGACCACCATATGCCAGATGCTCTCCTCTGCGCCAGTGAAGTTGAACTGGATGACCTTGTTCACATTGGCCGCCCGCTCGGGTAGAAACGCCTCCTGGAGTCCCGCGAACGACTCCGGAATCGTGCTGGGCTGGTCTGTCATGGCTTCCTACACTCCTCTCCTCGACGATGCGGGCCGTAGCGGCTCCCAGTGCGTGTCTGGGCTGCTCTTGCCCGCGATGTTCTGGCTGCCACGATAGCACACCGCCCCGCGCCCGCGCCATACCGCCAGCTCTGCCCTCATACGACCATAGGCAGCCGCTTGCCAGATGCGCTACACTGGCGCGTAGGCGCGTTGGGAAGCCGAATGCTGTAGCGCGATGTAGCGTGATGTGGAGGGAAGTCGCATGGCGCGCACTCGCTCAGCGCAGACTCAGAACGTTGGCGGCGCATTTCAGGCGCTGGCTGCGCTGTGCCTGGTGGTCGGCGCATGCATCGGCTGGGTGGCGCCGCGCGCTGGCTGGGGCATCGCGGCGGCGCTGAGCAAGCCAGTGGCAGGCTCCGGCGTCGATTCGGCGACCTTCCTCGGCGCGGCGCTCACCACCCTCGGCGTCATCGTCGCCATCCTGATCGGCTACAACGTCGCGGGTCTGCAAACCGCCGGGCAACTTATGTCGCTGGCCCTGGCGCGCGCCATGCTGCTCTCGCTGGCGCCATTCCTCCTCTGCTGGACCGCCACGACAGGCGTCGGGCTGATCTACCTGCTGGCGCCGCCGCGCTACATGGGGCAGCTCTGGCAGATGCTGCTGTGGTTCGCCGCCGTCGTGCTCTTCATGCTGGGCTACCTGTGGACGCTGCCGTGGCGGCTCTCTGGCGAGTACGCGGCGCACTGGGCGGTGGATGATCTGCGCGCCACGCCCATCGAGGACTGGGAATCGCAGGATGGCTATACCGTCTTCCAGTCGAGCATCGCGGCGGCGACCACGCGCGGCGATCTGGGCACGGCGCGTGCCATCGCGCAGACGCTAGGCGCGTTTCTGGCGACGGCGCGCGACACCCGAGCCGAGCGCGACAATCGCCACGATCGCGGGCGCTATCGCGCGCTCAAGAATCTCGTGACGGGCAGCGCGCAGTTCGCGGGCGCCGCTCCCACCGCCGTCTCCTATCAGCTCGGCTATGTGGCGATGGGCGCGCTGCTGCGGGCCGTGGCGATTGGCCTGCCCACCGATGACGCCGAGATCGACCTGTTCTCTGGCCTGCTGCGCAGCATTGGCGAGAGTCCTGATCGCATCGAATCGCTCTGGGCAGGCGCACGGCATGCCCTGTGTCGTGGCGACGCGCAGACCGCGCCGTATCTGCTGCGCTACTGGCGGCTCTATCAGGCGTGGGACGCCGCCGAGCCACGCGCCGCCCGACGCATCGCCGCTGGCGTGATGCGGCTGCACAGCGAGTCGTGGCTCCGATTGGCCCATGTCGAGGACGGCGCACACGCGCAGGCAGAAGCGGCGCGCCTGCTCACTGACCTCTACCGCTACGTGGGCGTCCATCTGCGCGACCGCATCGTAGCGGAATATTCTGGCGCCGAGCGCGCGCGCCTGCTGGGGCTGGCGACCGCCCTGCTGCTCGCGATGCAGCGTCATGTGGAGGCCGAGGGCGAGCAGTGGAACGCGGAGCAGCGCGCCCTCATCGCCGACGCTTACACCAACGCGGCTGCCCGCCTCAACGAGAAGCCCATGTAGCCCCCACCCCAACCCCTCCCCCGCTGCGGCGGGAGAGGGGCTTGCCGAGGCCTTGCTCCCCTCTCCTCGCGGGAGAGGGGCTGGGGGTGAGGTTTCGCCCATGTGATATACTCATCTGCCCGACTGCCATCCATCGGCGCGACGATGGACACGCGCTGAGGCCAGAGGAGACGCAGCATGACGCGCCCGCCAGCGACGAATATCCCCACGCAGCACGCCATCCCCACCACGCACGCCGCCCCGCCGACCACGCTGGCCGCGCTGGGGCAGCGCGTCGTCGTGCTGGGCGTCACCGGCTCGGGCAAATCGACCCTGGCGGAGGAGCTGGCGCGGCGGCTGGGCGTCGCGCATGTCGAACTGGATAGCTTCCAGTGGGAGCCACACTGGACGCCCGCCCAGCCCGATGTCTTCCGCGCGCGCGTCGGCCAGGCGACGGCGGGCGACGCCTGGGTCGTGGATGGCAACTATCGCCAGGCGCGCGATCTCTTCTGGCCGCGCGCCCAGACCTTCGTCTGGATTGACTACTCGCTGCCGATCATCTTCGCGCGGCTGCTGCGGCGCACGCTACGCCGCACGCTGGGACGCCAGGAGCTGTGGAGTGGCAACCGCGAGCGACTCTGGCCGCAGTTCTTCACCCGCGACTCGCTCTTCGTCTGGGCGATTACCTCGCAGCCCAAGCACCGCCGCGACTATCCGCTGATCCCCGCGACGCCCGCCTACGCGCATGTCACCTTCATCCGCCTGCGCTCGCCACGCGCCACCGCGCGCTGGCTGGCCGCCCTGCGCTAGCGAGCTACGGTATGGCGGGCGTGTCGAAGAGGGCCAGCTCGGCGGCGTCGGGCGACTGGAAGAGGGTCGCCCACAGCGCGAGGTCAGCGCGCGTGATGCGGACGTCGCCGGGCGCGCGCGCAGCATCGCGGCGCTCGATGCGTCGATACAGCTCGTCGAGCGGGGCATCCAGGTAGCGCAGTTCCACCGCCGCGCCCAGCGCCCGCGCGCCCAGCCGCTTCGCATCGCGATCGACGCGCAGCCAGAAGCCTGACTCCAGGATGACGCTCTGCCCCAGCGCCAGCAACCGCCGGGCGAGCAGCCAGAACTGCGTCTCCAGCCGGTCGCGGGTCATCTCATCCCACAGATCGATCCCCAGTGCCGCCAGCCATTCATCCGGACACAGCCGCACGGCGGGCAACTCCACCTCCAGTCGCCGCGCCAGCGTGGTCTTGCCCGCGCCCGGCAGCCCGCAGACCAGGATTAACCGTGGAACGGCGCGTCGCCCTGGCTGTTCCATCGGGATTGCTCTCCACCCACTATTTGCGCTGCTTCGGCTTGCCGTGGCCGTTCTGCGCGGCCTTGGTCTGACTGGCAGGGAGGCCCGTGCTGGCGCGCGAGGTGAGGTCGGACGACGCGATCACGCGCCCCTTGCCGGGCTGCTGACCTGGCCGCTCGCCGCCGCTGGCGCGCTGCGATTCCGCGCTGCGCTGCGTGGGGCCGCTGGCCACGCCGGTGGGCGGGCGCTGCCGCTCGCGCTGCCAGCGCTCCGCCTCCTCGGCGGAGCGGCCCGTATTGGCCTCGTTGCGCATCGCGCCCATCGCATAGCCAAAACGCCGCGAGCGCCGCGAGAGAAAGTAGCCGCCGCCGACCAGCACGATCAGGATGAAGCCGAATGGGAGCCAGGTGGGGACGTTGGCGGAGCCGCTGGGGACGCCCGTAGGGTAGCGCGCCACCTGCCCCACCGCCGCAAAGACCACTGGCCCGCTGGTCTTGCCCTCCGTCACCACCAGCCCCTGCACGTTGGTCGTTAGCCCCGGCGCCACCACCTGCCAGTGTGCGCCGCCATCCGTCGAGCGGTAGACGCCGCTGTCAACCGAGACATAGAGCCAGGTGGGCTGCTGGCGCAGCGTCGCCAGCGCCAGTGTGCTCCCCGCTGGCAGCGAGCCGCCGACGTGGCTCCAGCTCTGCCCGACATCGGCGCTGGTGTACAGCCCGCTGGAGGTCGCGGCGAAGAGCGCGGGCGTCGTCGCCGAGCCACCCAGCAGCGCCAGCGCGTTCACTTGCGCGCCTGATGGCAGTCCCGCGCCGCGCGGCGTCCAGCGCTGGCCGCCATCGGCGCTGGCGTAGGTAGCGGGGCCAGTCGCGCCATTCAATCCCAGCAGCCAGAGGTTGGCGGGCGCATCCCAGGTCAGCGCCACGGGCGACGCCTGCGCGGGCAGACCATCGCCAACCTTCGTCCAGTGGGCGCCATCGTCCACGCTGCGATAGACGCCGCCGCCGTCGAGGCCAGCCAGCAGTGTGGCGTCATCGGGCGTAGCGGCCAGCGCTACCGCCGCCCGCTGCGTGGGCAGGCCCGCGCCATAGGCGCTCCATTGGTCGCCATAGTCGGCGCTGCGGTAGAGGCCCGCGCTGGTTCCGGCGAAGATGACGCCCGCATGCGCGGGGTCGGGGAGCACGCTGGCCACCGCCGCCTGCTGCGGGATGCCCGCTCCGCTGGCGACATCGCCCGTCTGGTCGGCCAGCCCACGATAGACCGCGCCGTTATCACCTCCAGCGTAGATCAGCCCTGCCACCGTCGGATCAGCCGCCAGGGTATAGACATGCGCGCCGTCGGTCGGGCCAATCAGCCGCCACGAGCCAGTCTGCGCGCCACAGCCCGCCAACAGGGCGACTAACAGGGCGCCGAGCAGCCCCAGCAGCGCCAGCCAGCCGCCCCGCATAGACCATCGAGAACGACGCGCTTTGGTCATTTTACACCCAGCCTCACATGATAGCTGAAGTACCAGGGCATCGGCTCCGCTGGCAGCGCCGCGCGTATCTCCCGCTCATACGCTGCCAGGTCGATCGCTTCGGCGGTGATCGCGCCTGTGGCGAGCAGAGAAGACATCGAGATAGTCAGCCCGATGAAGCGCTCCGCGTCACCCTGTTCGACGCTGTGTACGGCGATCTCTTCCACCAGTCGGAACTGTCCACTGGCGCGCATGCGTTCGAGATGGCCCGATTTCTCCCAGCCCGCTGGCCGGAACTGTACGCCCTGGGTCGTGGCGACTTGATCGACGCGATCCATGAAGGCGATGAAGATCCGCCAGGCTTCCCACGTTGCCATCGGCGGAAAGACGGTATCATACGCCGCGAAGACACCGCCATGCCGCAGAATGCGCGCCACCTCGGCAAAGGTCGCGGTCGGCTCCATCCAGTGCAACGCCTGCGAGACGGTCACGATGTCGGCGCAGCCATCGGGGAGCCCGGTGCGCTGGGCGGGCGCGCCGATGAAGCGCAGATGGGCTGCCCCCGGGCGCTCGCGCGCCGCGCGACGCTCGGCCTGGGCGCGCATCTCGTCGTTCGGCTCGACGCCAATCACCTCCTGCGCGACATCGGCCCAGAGCAGCGTCGAGAGGCCCGTGCCGCTGCCGAGATCGGCCACCAGCGCGGGATGCGGCGCCTCGGCGAGCTGGGTCAGCAGCGCGGGTAGCACGGCGGGCGCGGCGGGCCGGTGCGTGTCATAGGTCGCCGCGACGCCGCTCCAATGGGCGATGCGCCGCTGGGCCGCCGCAGCGGTCGCGCGCTCATCGCGCGGCTGAGAGGTTCGCCTGGCCATGTGTGCTGTTACTCCTGAAGCCTCACGCCCAGTCCCCCTCCCAGACGGCGAGGGGAACGCTGGGTTCGCTACGAAAGTAAGGTAATCTCGTCGCCCAGGCCACGCTCGCGGGCCTGCTGATAGACATACGCCGCCATCGCGACATCCTCCGCGCCGATGCCCAGCGACTTGAAGAGTGTGATGGCGTCGGCGCTGGGGCGTCCGGCGATCTCGCCCGCGACGATGCGCCCCAGCTCGACCAGCCGCCCCTCGCTGGCCGCCTCGACCATGCTAAAGCGTCCCTCATGCTCCGGAATGAGCAGGTCGCCCGCCTCGATCTGCGCCTGCTGCTGGTCATCCACGGCGATCAGGTCGCTGCGCAGCACGGTCTCGGTATCGACCTCGCGACGATGCCCCCAGTTCGAGCCCATCGCGTTGACGTGGGCGCCGGGGCGCAGCCATTCGCCGCGCATGACCGGCTCGCGGGCGTTCGTCGCCGTCACCACGATGTCCGCTGCGCGCACGGCCTCCTCGGCGCTGGCGACTGCGCGCGTCTCGATGCCCGTCACCTCGGCCATCGCGCGACAGAAGGCGGCGCGGCGCTCCGGATCGCGGCTGGAGACCAGCAGCATCTTGAGCGGGCGCGCCGCCGCCATCGCCAGCGCCTGCGTGCGCGCTTGGCCACCCGCGCCGATCAGCGCGGCCACGCTGGCCTCGGCGCGGGCCATGTGGCGCGTAGCCACACCCGACGCCGCGCCGGTGCGCATCTGCCCCAGCACATCGGCCTCGATGATGGCGAGCAGGCGGCCATCCTCAGCGGAGGAGAGCAGCACGACGAAGCGCGCCTTGCCGCCGACAGCGACATACGATTTCAGCCCGACGAAACCCGGCCCATCGGCGGCAGGATCGCCCGGCAGCCCCGGCACGTAGGCGGGCAGCGTGTGCATCACGCCGCGCGCCTCTGGCAGCGCGACCCGCACGCGCGGCTGGTTGCGAATGTCGCCCATGCCCTGCCGCCGGAACATCCCCTCCAGAACACG